>NZ_RJTU01000008.1 GCF_003730015.1 Epilithonimonas hominis
TTGATTAAAAAATCGTAAATTTAATTGATTACCAAGTCATTAAATACATGAACAATCTTATTCAAAACTACAAAATTATTTTAAAAGAATTGACAAACACCTGTAAATATATTACTACAAGTAAGCAAATTAGGCTTCCAAAAATGTCTGATTTGGAACTTGTGGCACTCAACCTCACTGCAGAATATATGTCTATTAACTCTGAACTACAGTTATTTAGATGCACAACAGGTTAGGTAATATATAAATATACACAATATTTCCAACAAAAAAATCCGCAGAAAACTCTGCGGATTATATATTTTAATGATTTTTAAACTCACTGATAAAATGCAGTTTTACATTTGGAAACTTTTCCTGCGTCATATGAATCGTAAAAGACGAATCGGCTAAGAAAACCAATTGGTCATATTTGTCTCTAGCCAAGAAACGCTGTTTCAGTCTCGCAAATTCTTTGAATTCTTCAGACTTTTCATCCGCCTCAACCCAACACGCTTTGTGGATGCTGATTGGTTCATAAGAACATTTCGCACCATATTCGTGTTCCAAACGATATTGGATAACCTCATACTGAAGCGCACCAACTGTTCCAATGATTTTTCTGTTGTTCATTTCCAGCGTAAATAACTGTGCAACACCTTCGTCCATTAGCTGGTCAACACCTTTCGCCAATTGTTTCGCTTTCAATGGGTCGTTGTTATTGATATAACGGAAATGTTCCGGAGAGAAACTCGGGATTCCTTTGAAACTTAGCTTTTCGCCGGCAGTCAAAGTATCACCAATTCGGAAACTTCCCGTATCGTGAAGACCGACAATATCGCCGGGGAAACTCTCGTCCACAACTTCTTTTTTGTCTGCAAAGAAAGCGTTAGGAGAGGAGAACTTCATTTTTTTACCTTCTCTTACAAGGAAATAATTTTCATTTCTTTTGAAAGTTCCGGACACGATTTTCACAAACGCCAGACGGTCTCTGTGTTTCGGATCCATATTGGCGTGGATTTTGAAAACAAATCCTGTAAAATTCTGTTCTTCTGGTTTTACCAATCTGGTTTCACTTTCTTTCGGTTGTGGCATTGGAGCGATATCAATGAATGCATTAAGCAACTCACGAACGCCGAAATTATTAAGAGCAGAACCAAAGAAAACCGGCTGCAAATCACCGTTCATATAATCTTCACGATTAAATTCTGGGTAAACAGACTGAATCAAATCCAATTCTTCACGCAGAGTTTTCGCCGCTTTTTCGCCAACCAATTCATCAATTTGAGAATCGTTGATATCATCAATTTTCAGAGATTCACCAACTTTCTGTTTTTTCTCTTCCAAGAACAATTGGATGTTATTTTCCCAAATATTATAAATCCCTTGGAAGTCGCTTCCCATACCAATCGGAAGAGAAAGTGGACAAACCGTCAAACCTAATTTCTGCTCTACTTCATCCAGCAAATCGAAGGCATCTTTACCTTCACGGTCGAGTTTATTAATGAAAACAATCATCGGAATGTTTCTCATTCTACAAACCTGAACCAATTTTTCTGTCTGTTCCTCAACCCCTTTTGCAACGTCAATTACAACAATCACAGAGTCAACCGCAGTCAGCGTTCGGTAAGTATCTTCCGCAAAATCTTTGTGACCAGGCGTATCCAGAATATTGATTTTGTGATCTCTATATTCAAAAGCTAAAACCGAAGTTGCCACAGAAATTCCTCTCTGACGCTCGATTTCCATAAAGTCGGAGGTTGCTCCTTTCTTGATTTTGTTGGATTTTACAGCACCAGCTTCCTGAATCGCCCCTCCAAAAAGCAGGAGTTTTTCCGTCAACGTAGTTTTCCCCGCATCGGGGTGGGAGATGATTCCGAAAGTTTTTCTTTTGCTGATTTCTTGTTGTAAAGACATAATAAAATTTGAGATTGCAAAAATCGTGATTTTTATCGGATTCTGAAAATCGGTTTTGCTTCTAGATAATAATATCTAAATCTAAGCGATTATTTTGACTGAGCAGAAACAAAAACCTCGACCAAGGTTAAAAAGTTACCTTCAGAAAAAAATTAATTTTTTAAAAGTTATAAAGGATTCAAAAATTAATCATCTTATAAAGTTATTTAGATTGATTCACTTTCAGGTAATAGGCCAGAATTAAACCTAACAAAACAATTCCAACGCTTAAGGGAAAAATATGGGGTAGTCCAAATTGGTCTGCAACGCCGCCAATCAAAGGTCCGGTTATCCCTAACGAAATATCAATAAATAAACCATAACCTGCCAGCGCAGAACCTTGGTTGGAAGAATGAACGGTTTTCATAGCCATAACACCTAATGCTGGAAATATCAGAGAAAATCCTAAACCTGTAATTCCGGCACCAATCAAGGCTAAATACGGATGAGAGGATAATGTAATAATCACTAGTCCCAAGGTTTCCACAGCCAGACATACAATAGCTACATTGATTCCGCCAAAACGGTTGATGGCATTACTGAAAACTAATCTGCCGGCAACGAACAAAAGCCCGAAAACAGATAAGCACATCGCACCATCTTGCCAATGATAATAATCGTAATAAAGTGTTACAAATGTAAATATTGTAGCAAAACCAAGACCGCCCATTGCAAGACAAAGTCCAAACGGCGCTACTTTTCCCAGAACATTCCAAAAGGATTTTTGTTCTTCTGCAGATTGTCTACCGGTACAATTGTCTTTCTTCCTGGCCAAGAAAAATCCGACTACTCCTAAAAGAATAATTAAAATGCCCAAACCGTAGAAACTAAAATATTTTACGATGGTAACGCCCAAAGATGCACCAACCGCCAAAGCACCGTAGCTGGCAATACCGTTATAAGAAATAATCTTGGCGGTGTGTTCTTCCCCAAAAGTCATAATCGCCCAATTGATAGGGCTAGCGCCAATCAGTCCTTCGGCGCAACCTGTGAAAAATCTTGTAATAATCAGAAATAATAAACTTACAACAGGAGATAACCTAAAGTAATAAGCCAATATCAAAACCAATCCTGTGAAAGAAAAACTGAGCATACTGGCCAGAACAGCGGGCTGAGGACCTTTGCTGTCAATCACTTTTCCGGAGTAGGCTCTCAATAGAAAAGTCATTACATACTGTAGACTTATAACAACTCCTGCGATCAACATACTGAAACCAAGACTTTTATTTATAAATATAGGTAAAACAGACAATGATAAACCGATAATAAAATAACCTATAAAAGTGAAAAATACATAAGATATAATGCCGTTTGATAAATTTTTGTTTTTGTCAATCGTTGTATCCATAACATTAAAATCAAAGATGCAAAGTTACTTCGGAAAATTGATTTTGAAGCATTCTGAGATATTAATTATTAGATAAATTTAAGGCGATATTTCGTCATAAATTCTGCCAAAATGAGTAACTTTCGGCTTTCAAATGAGCAGAAGCTGCTTTCTCACGAAAAGTTAGAAGAAATTCTCGATTCAAGAAATATGCTGAACCCTCATATAAAAATTACCGTTTGATGACTAAGTTTCAGAAGTTAATAAAATCTATAAAACATATTATAAAGCAACCAAGTTTGGTAAATCTGATTCTCGATCAGAACGATATTAGGAAGGCAGAATTTCAGGAAAAATATCCTCATCTATTGAGTTTACCGGAAGTATCGATGGATGAGATCTGCAATGGTAATTTTCAGTCAGAAGTAGATCTTTTTATTTTGGATGGCGGCTCGCTTCCTACAGACCTGGCTCTGCTGAAAACTTTGGCAAAGGGCAGAAATAGCTATTTCGAAATCGGCACTTGGCGCGGCGAAAGCGTTTGGAATGTGGCAAAGGAAATTGAAGATTGTACAACACTCAATCTTTCCAAAGCCGAAATGGAAGCAATGGGTTGGAACAAAAAATATGCAGAACTACACGGAATTTTATCAAAGAAAAACCCTAAAATCCTGCATTTGGAAGGCAACACAAAAACCTTTGATTTTGCAGGACTAAATAAAAAATATGACCTCATTTTTATAGACGGAGACCATTCCTATGAGATGGTAAAGCACGATACAGAGCAGGTTTTCAAACATTTGGTTCACGATAATTCCATTGTGGTGTGGCATGATTATGCGTACAACCCAGAGAAAATACGCTATGAAGTTTTCAAAGCTATTCTGGACGGAACGCCGAAAGCATTTCACAAGAATCTTTATCATCCTCAGAACACGATGTGCGCGCTTTTTACGACAGAAAATTATAAAACTTCCAGTTTTCAAAGCCCGAAAACACCGGAATATTTGTTCAAGGTAAATCTGGAATCAAATAAATTCTAAATGAAATTTCTGATTATCATTCCTGCTCACAACGAAGAAAACAATATTTCTTTCTGCCTAGAATCCCTGAAGAAACAGAACTTTCAGGATTTCGTTTGTATGATTGTGAATGATGGTTCCACAGACAGAACTGCTGAAATTATCAATAACTTTAAGATTCAGGATTCAAGATTCAGAGTTTTGGATTTAGAAACATCCGAACATTCTCCCGGCGCAAAAGTCGTTCGCACCTTCGATAAAGGTTTGCAAGCTTTGGATTGGAAGGATTTTGATGTGGTTTGTAAATACGATGCAGACATTGTTTTTCCCACAAATTATTTAGAGAAGATCAATCAGACTTTTGAAACCAATCCAAAAGCAGGAATAGTGTCTGGTTTGGTTTATATCAAAAAATATAAGTCCAATTCCGAGATTAAAAATCTAAGAAATCCAAACGAAAATTGGTTAGACTTCAGTAATAAAAACGGAGAGTGGGTTTTCGAAAATCTGTCTTCCAAAAATCACGTTCGTGGTCCTATAAAAGCCTACAGAAAAGAATGTTTTGAAGATATGAATGGCTTGCGAGCTGTTCTTGGTTGGGATAATCTCGATATTTTATTGGCTAAAAAACACGGTTGGGACGTTGTTACGATTAAAGATCTTTGGGTAAAACATCTTCGTCCAACGGCTTACAAATATAAATCTCAAAAGGCAGAAAAGCTCGGTCAATACTTTTATAACATTGGTTTGAGTTTGCCTTTAGCAATGATTTCGTCAGCAAAATCAAGTTTTAAAAATCGTTCTGCAAAAGAGTTTTTCATTACCATCAATTCTTTTCTGAAACAAAAAGAACGACAAAATCTCAGCACAGAAGAAATCAAGTTCATCCGAAATCTGCGTTGGAAAGAGTTTTTCAAAAACTTTGGTTTATGAAAAAAAACGCCTACATAGAACTCGATACACATGCCGAATTAGCGGCTAATTTCTATGAATCAACCAAAGATTCATCACAAATATCTGTTGATTTTTATTTCTCGGAAAAAATTTTTAAAATCATCAACATTCACGGTGAAAATATTTTCCTCACGGATAATTGTGAAATTTTTGAAACGCTGGAAAATAAAAAATACGATTTGATTATCATTGGAACTGTCCACAGGCATTTTAATCTATACAAAACAATTGTTGGAAAATTCAAAACTGCTATTATTGTTCACAACCTGAATTTCACCAAAGCTTCCAAATGGCAGTTGTTCAAAAGTATTTTCAAAAAAGATTTTAAATACAGACTAAAATTACTCCTGAAAGAATCCTTGCTGGATGCTCCGAAAGTTTATAAACAGTCGCACTATCTGTTGGGAATTGATGAGTTGATCTCAAAGAACAATAACCTCAAATTTCTACCCATTTATTTTAATCAATTTTATTCTAGCGAATCAGAATATGACACTCTAAAAATTGTGATTCCCGGCACAGTTTCGCAAAGCAGGCGAGATTATTATTCATTTTTTGAAAAACTAAAACAATTCAGAGATATCGAAGTTAATTACAAGATTATTTTACTTGGAAAAGCCACGGGAAAGGAATTGCAAAATATAAAGTTAATTTCATCTCAACTTCCACAATTCATTTCTATACAATATTTTGAGGATAAAATATCACAGAAAGAATTTGATGATTGGATGAGAAAAGCGGATGTTTTATATTGTCCGATTCAAAAAGAAACTGAATTTTTCTCTATCAAAGAAATCTACGGTAAAACGAAGATCAGCGGAAACATTGGTGACGCTATCAAATATGCGAAACCTGCCATTTTCCCAAAAACTTATGCTTCAGATTTAAAATTTATCATCAAAGAAAAAACGGATTTGCAGACTCAATTTTCAGAAGTTAGTAATCAGGCTTTTGATTTTAATAATTATATAAAAGAAAATATTTCGGAAGAATTAATCCAGTTATTAAAAGCACTTTAAGAACTTTATTTTAAAAAACTTTTACTCAGAACAATTTTTGATTTTCTCAAATTCTTTATTGAACCGAATCTGATTCTCTCATTATACAAAAACCAACCGCCAACACAACCAATTCCGCTACCAATTAAAATCTCCAACAGTCTCATTTTTAAAAGATAATTGGGATCGAGTGAAGTAGAACTTCCTGTTTCAGCAAGTAAAATTCCCATCGGTGTCAGAAATATTACAGCTAAAGCATAATGTCTTGTAATCAACATTTCGACGATGATTTGAAGTGTGATAATACAAATGCAAATCCACAAAATATCGTTCACATAAGAAAAGATAAACCAAGCAATTCCTAGTCCGATAATGGTTCCTATAATTCTATGCAAGCCTCTTTTCCAAATATGATATCGGTTTACACCTTGTAAAACTGCTAAGCTGGAAATCGGAATCCAATAAGGATATTCTAGTTTGAAAATCTGTCCAACCAAAACCGAAGCAAACATACAAATGCCAATGATAAAGGATTCTACAAGGTTCACGTAAGGATTGATTTGAAAAGTTGTTAAAGAAGATTTTGATTCTTTCTTGTTTTTCATCAAACTGTAAATCAAACAGATAAGACAAGCGTTCAAAGTTCCAATGGTGAAAATTCCTATTTTCTGAGGAATAGCTTCTGGATGATGTGGAAGTCCGATTGCCATAGATGCCATCATGATGAAGAAAAAACTTCCAGGTGGTTTCAAATTGAAATATCTGACGATGTAATAAGCAATTGCCGAAAAAATCCCGAAAGCAAAAGGCGCAATCCACATATTAAAACTAAAAACCAATCCGAAAATGTAAGAAATAATCATCCCAAAAGAACAGACAAACATCTTCATCATAATCTCAAAAATATCTTTGCTATTCGGAATGTAAAGGATGACCAAACCTGCTAAACTAGCAGTTAAAGCCGACCTGACATCTGCAAAAAAATAACCGAATAATAACGGAATTCCCACTGCAAATCCTGCAAGGAAAGGAATATGCCAGCTTCTGGGCGAAGGTTTCAATACAAAAAAAGAACTGATTTCTTCTTTAATATAATTGATTTTCAATGGATTGATTTTTACTTTAGAATTAGATTTTGGCAGTCATAACTTGTTTTTTGTGCCAGTGCAAAATTAATAATAATCATTCATTTTCAACTTCTGATGCAATGATAAATTGCTTAAAAATCGCTATTTTTGTTATCTTAAAATTTTGAGATTATAATGGATTATCTGAAAGGATTGAATGAGCCACAGTTTGAAGCAGTTACAACATTAGAAGGACCTTTGATGGTTTTAGCAGGCGCAGGTTCCGGCAAAACACGAGTTCTGACGATGAGGATTGCTCATCTGATAACTAATGGTATAGATCCTTTCAACATTCTTGCTTTGACGTTTACGAACAAGGCGGCCAAAGAAATGAAAGAACGTATCGCAAAAGTCGTAGGCGTGAGCGATGCACGTTCACTTTGGATGGGAACATTTCACTCTGTTTTTGCAAGAATTTTGAGAAGCGAAGCGCATTATCTCGGCTATCCTTCCAACTTTACCATTTATGATGCTCAGGATGCTTTGAATGTCCTGAAAAAAGTCATCAAGGATATGAGTGTAGATGCGGAGGTTTATAAAGCTAAAAAGGTTCTTTCGAGAATCTCTCAGTATAAAAATAACCTGATAACTGTCAATGCCTATTTCAATAATCCAGAGTTGATGGAAGCAGACGAAAGAGCTAATATGAGGTTGATTGGCGAGATTTACCGAAAGTATGTTGAGGCTTGTTTCAAAAATGGTGCGATGGATTTTGATGATTTATTACTGAAAACAAACGAATTACTGACACGTTTCCCTGAAGTGTTAGCTAAATATCAAGACAGATTTCGATACATTTTGGTTGATGAGTATCAGGATACAAATCATTCACAATATTTGATTGTCAAAGCTTTAGCATCGAAATTTGAGAATATCTGTGTGGTAGGTGACGATGCTCAGTCGATTTATTCATTCCGTGGCGCTAATATTTATAACATCCTGAATTTCAAAAAAGATTATCCAGATGCAGTCACTGTTTCTCTGGAACAGAATTACCGCTCGACACAAAATATCGTAGATGCAGCCAATGTAGTAATTTCAAAAAATTTGCAACAATTCAAGAAAAATGTTTTTAGTGAAAATGAAGTCGGGGAGAAGATAAAAGTTTACCGAAGCCTTTCCGATGCGGATGAAGCTAATTTCGTATCGGCCAATATCTTCGAACTTCATAACACTCAACAGAGAAAATTCTCGGACTTTGCAATTCTTTACCGTACCAATTCGCAAACCAGAGCTTTTGAAGATGCGCTCAGGAAAAAAAATATTCCTTACAGAGTTTATGGCGGCTTGTCTTTCTACCAAAGAAAAGAAGTCAAAGATTTACTGGCTTACCTAAGGATTTTGATTAATGAAAATGATTCCGAAGCCTTATCCAGAATCATTAATTATCCAGCAAGAGGCATTGGTGAGACCACTCAAAACAAACTGATTGTTTTTGCAGATGCCCGCAATGTTCCGATAACTCAGGTTTTGGACAATCTCGGATTTTATGCACCGCAATTAGGCTTAAATAACGGAATTATCACCAAGCTTGGCGATTTTTGGGCGATGATAAAAGCATTCCAGGTGATGCTGAAAACTGAAAACGTCTATGATGTCGCCATGGAAGTTGCAAAACGAAGCGGTTTGATTAAATTCTTAAAAGAAGATCAAACGCCGGAAGGAATTTCCCGAGTGGAGAATATCCAGGAATTACTGAACTCGATGCAGGGATTTATTGAGGAACAGAGACAGATTGAAGACGGCGACCCGAGCCTTTCCAATTTCCTAGAGAATATTGCGTTGTCATCCGATACTCAGAATGATAAAGATGATGGTGATAAAGTATCGCTGATGACCATTCACTTATCCAAAGGATTAGAATTTCCCGTAGTTTATCTTGTAGGCTTAGAAGAAAATCTGTTCCCGAGTTTTATGAGCTCATCTACCAGAGAAGAACTGGAAGAGGAAAGACGTCTGTTTTACGTTGCATTAACAAGAGCAGAGAAACAGGCTTATTTCACCTATGCTGTTTCACGTTTTCAATGGGGAAAAATTACCGATTCTGAGCCTTCTAGATTTTTGAGCGAGGTAGATTCAAAATACATCGAATTTATTAATCCGATGCTGGAAGCGAGATTCGTGAATAATTCCGGAATCAGTTCCAACATTTTCGATGAAAGACCTTCTGAACCACGCTTTTTTAAAAAGAAGGAAGAGAAAAAAACTCTGGAAAGAAATGAGACTATTCCTGCGGTAAAGAAAACATTAAAACCTGTAGCAACTGCTAAAATAATTAATCCAAGCGGTTCATCTTCAGAAGATATAGAAGTGGGCGACAGAGTTCGTCACGACCGTTTCGGTGTTGGTGAAGTGACATTTCTGGATGGAACTGATCCTCAGAACATCAAAGCCAAGGTCATTTTTGCAAATGAAGGGGAGAAAAACCTTATTCTGAAATTTGCGAAATTGACGAAGATTTAGAAAGAAACGAGAATCAAGGCAAAAGATTCATGAAAATATTTTATTTAACCACAAAAGGTACAAAACAATTATAGAAATTAATTCTTGTGAAGAACAAGAAAGAATTACATCATCATAAAACTTTTTTAAGCTTTTGAAAATCCTAGAAAACAAAAAAACTTTTGTGACTTTTGTGGTTAATATTTTAATAAAAAGCTAAAAACAACTCGCTAGAAGCCAAAGGCAAAATTATGATTCGAGCAAAAAATATACATAAATTCTACGGAACACTGGAGGTTCTGAAAGGTGTTGATATCCATATCAAACCAAGCGAAGTGATTTCCATTGTTGGAGAATCCGGGGCCGGAAAATCAACGCTACTGCAGATTTTAGGAACACTGGATAAACCTTCGGAAATTGACAAATTCAATACTGAAATTGCCTTAGACGGCAATTCTTATCTTAAAATGAAAGATAAAGAATTATCCAAATTCCGTAACAAAAATATCGGTTTCGTATTTCAGAATCATCAGCTTTTACCTGAGTTTACAGCACTTGAGAATGTTTTGCTTCCTACCAGAATTGCCGGTATTGCCGAAAAAACAGTAATCGAAAAGGCGCATTCCCTATTTGAGGATTTAAACATTGCCGCCAGACTGCATCATAAACCATCCGAACTTTCCGGAGGTGAAGCGCAAAGGGTTGCTGTTGCAAGAGCATTAATCAATTCTCCAAAAATTATATTTGCCGATGAACCGACGGGAAACCTGGACTCTAAAAATGCTGATGCACTTCACCAGTTATTTTTTGATTTGAGGGATAAATACCAGCAGACCTTTGTAATCGTGACGCACAATCCTATTCTCGCAGAGAGCACAGACAGGAAGCTGGTGATGAAAGACGGACAGATTATCAACAATCTCTAATTAGTTCCAACCACTTTGAGCATAAAATCCCTTGCGGAAGACGACCGCCCAAGAGAAAAATTCCTGCTGAAAGGAAAAGCTGCAGTTTCGGATTCGGAACTGTTAGCCATCATTATGGGCAGTGGAAATCGTGAGGAGTCCGCTGTTGAATTGGCAAGAAGAATTTTATATTCGGTGGAAAACAATTGGCACAGACTAAGTCAGCTCAACATAAAAGATCTGATGAAATTTAAAGGCGTAGGCGAGGCCAAAGCCATTTCTATTGCTACTGCTCTGGAAATTGGAAACAGGAAATCTCAGCAGGAAGTTTTAGAAAGACAACAAATTACTAGCAGCCGAGAGGCTTTTGAGATACTGCAACCTCATCTTTCTGACTTGCAAACGGAAGAATTCTGGGTTATTTTTTTAAACCATCAGAATAAAATTCTCTATAAAAACTGTCTTTTCCGTGGCGGAATTGCAAGTTCTGTTGCTGATGTACGAGTTATTTTCAAGACAGCTATCGAGCATTTTTCTACCGGCATTATCATCGCTCATAATCATCCTGCTGGTAGTCTGAAGCCTAGTCAACAGGACATTAATATTACCAATAAAATAAAGGAAGCCGGAAAACTGCTGGATATCGAATTGCTAGATCATCTGATTATTGCTCAGAATAAATTTTACAGTTTCAAAGAAGAAGGGATTTTATAATGATAAAACGACTGAAATATCACGAAATTGATTTTAATAAATATAATGCTTGTATAGAAAATTCTTTACAAAATTCGGATTATGCACAAAGAGAATTTCTGGATATCGTAACAGGAAAAAGTTGGGAATTAATCATTTATGATGATTATGAAGCTGTAATGCCTGTTCCTTTGATAGTCAAATTTGGTTTTAAAATTGTTCTAATGCCAAAACTTTGTCAACAATTGGGAATATTCTCCAATCAGGATTCTGTATATATTAATAATCTATTCTATAATTATCTTACAAAAAATTACATTGTTTTATTTTATGCTTTTAATGGAAATAATGAAGTTTCAAATATTGGATTGAAAAAATCTTACATTATTCCAAAAGATCAATATTCTGAAGTCAAAAAAAGATATAGTATCCACAGAAGGAGAAATGTAAGGATAATTGGTGATTTGGAAAACAATATCATATTTCGCAATAGTTTAAAATCCGAAGACAGGACATTTTTTGTGGAAAATATTAAGGGAATCAAAAATAAGGAAGATGCCAGTATTTATTTTGATTTGATGCAAACTTTGTATGAGCAAAAACTTATGAATATTGAGATCCTAGGATATAAAAATCAAATAGAATCTATGGCTGGTTTGTATTGTGGTAAAACCAGTCATTATCTCAGTCTTTTCGTTAATAAAAACCCTTTATCTAACACCAATATTCCATCTATAGTTATTGATAATTACTTAAAAAAAACTATTGCAGATCAAGATTTTGATTTTATGGGAAGTGATGTAGAAAACGTTGCAAAATTCAATGAACGATTTGGTGCTATAGCTTACAAATATCCTATTGTTTCTAACAGTAAAAAAGAAGTATTGATTCAAATTCTGAAGAAAATCTTCTTTCTTAGATAAATAATTTATTTTCTAATCAAAAATCCTTAATTTTGCAGTCCGATTTGAGATATGTTTGATTCAGATTATTTACCTTACGCTGTTGCAGCTATCATCGCTTTTCCATTTTTGGTTTTTGCAAAACAGTTTGTGAATGCCTTTGTGAGGCTCAAAAAACAGGAAATTAATTTTCTAGCTACCAAATCCAATAATGAAATAAAATTCCATGCTCTGGAAAGAATGACACTATTTCTGGAGCGTTTGAAACCTTCTAACCTCGTCATGAAGTTTGACAAAAATCTGAAGCCGCACGAGTTTGTGTACCTCACAGAAAAAAACATCAATGAAGAATTCGAATATAACGCTTCCCAGCAATTGTACATTTCAAGATCTTCTTGGCAGGATATTGTAACAAGTAAAAATAATGTCACGCAACTTTTGAGGAAAACCTATGAAGAGCTGAATGAAAACTCTGGATTGGAAGATTTCAAAACAGTATTTCTGATGAGCTATGTAAATTCGGAAGATTATATCTCAGACACTATCGAAAATCTAAGAAAAGAACTAAACAAAATAATATAAATAAACATGATTCCTAATTTTAAAGCACATCCTTGGCACGGGATCTCTGCCGGAGAAAAAGCGCCTGAGGTGGTAAACGTTTTTGTAGAAATTGTTCCTACAGATACTATAAAATATGAAGTAGACAAGGAAACAGGATATCTGAAAGTAGATCGTCCTCAGAAATTTTCCAATATCATTCCAGCATTGTATGGCTTTATCCCGAGAACATATTGCGAAGAAGAAGTAAAAAATCTTGCAGTGGCTACAGGTGCTACAGACATTACAGAAGGAGACCACGATCCGTTGGATATTTGCGTTTTGAGCTCCCACAATATCACTTCTGGAAACATTTTGATGGAAGCTATTCCAATCGGTGGATTCCAGATGATTGACAAAGGAGAAGCAGATGATAAGATTATCGCTGTATTGGTAGAAGATCAGGTTTACGGACACATCAGAGATATTTCGGAATTACCAAAAGCAGAAGTCAATCGTTTGCTTCACTATTTTTTGAGTTATAAAAACCTGCCAACTGAACCTGCAAAAGTTAAAATCGACTTGGTTTATGGGGCAGAACACGCTAAAAAAGTGATTTTAGCTTCACAAAAAGATTACACGGACAATTACGCTAAGTAATTATAAACAATAAAAAATGTCATCTCCAAGAGGTGGCATTTTTTTTTTAAATAAGACCGCCTTGTTATTTTTGGGCGCCTAGATCCGTCCTCCATTCCCGCTTTTTTCTGTCATTGCGGATACCGTTCATCCAAATGTAGAAACTTTGTATAATCGCAATAACAGAAAAAGAGCTCCATTCAGGCCGGGGCGCGCTTCGCCAAGTAGGCGTCTTGTGTCATACAAAGAAAGTTTAAACTCCTAAAGAAGCTTTCCGGTAAGGAATAATCCGGCAACGGAGAAATAAATAATAAGTCCAGTTACATCAACTAAAGTAGCCACAAAAGGTGCGGAAGAAGTCGCAGGGTCTAGTTTCAGCTTTTTAAGAATGAAAGGAACCATAGATCCGGAAAGTGTTCCCCAAAGAACAATCGCAATGAGTGAAACTCCAACACTCAAACCTACAAATGCCCAGTAATCTCCATAGTTAAACAATCCTATTTCGTGCCAGATCATAATTCTCAAAAAGCCGATAATCCCAAGAATACTTCCCAGGAATAATCCTGTGAAGATTTCCTTTTTCATCACATACCACCAGTCTTTCAGGCCAATTTCCTGAAGCGCCATTGCACGGATAATCAATGTTGCAGCCTGTGACCCAGAATTTCCGCCACTGGAAATAATCAATGGGACAAACAATGCCAGTACAACCGCTTTCTGTATTTCATCCTCAAAATAACCCATTGCCGAAGCGGTAAGCATTTCTGAAAAAAATAAAATAATCAGCCACATTCCTCTCTTCTTTACCATTTCTAGCAAAGAAGTCTGGGTGTACGGAACATCCAGCGCTTCCAGACCACCAAATTTTTGGATGTCTTCCGTATTCTGCTGTTCGATCTGATCCAAGATATCGTCTATGGTCACAATGCCCACCAAGACTCCATTTTCCGTAATGATTGGAAGTGCACTTCGGTCATATTTTTCAAAATACGGAACCGCATTTTCTTTGGAAGTTGTTGTGGTGATTGCTACGAACTGATTGTCACACAGTTCTGATATCATCTGTTCTTCATCTGCCAGCAAAAGAGAGCCAATCGTGATATCATCTATCAGGCGGTTTCGCTCATCTACCACATAAAGAAAATTGAGCGTCTCTACTTTTTTCCCTACTTTTTTAATCTGCTGAAAACATCTTTTAACCGTCCATTCTTTTCGGATCTGGACATAATAAGGAGTCATCAGACGCGCAATGGAATCTGCCTCGTAACCGAGAAGTTTCAGTGCCACGCGTCTTTCCTGCGGATTCAGCAGGTTAATGGAATATTTTATAAGTTCATCGGGAAAATCTTCAAATAGATGAGTTCTGTCATCGGGAGACATCTCGTTCAGGATGTCAGAAACTTCGTGGCTTGCGATACTTCTGATGGTATCTTCCTGAAAGTCAGGATCCAAATGCGAGAATACTTCCGCCTTTTCAGATTTCGGAAGTTTCAGAAACTGCAGGATGCGTTCCTCGGCGGGCAATTTGCTCAGAGTTTCTGCGACGTCCGCAGCGTTCAATATGATTTCTTGATTCTCGATTTTTAGAATTTTGCTTTACAAAAGTATTAAAAAACTTAGTAATAATCGAGTAAAACGGGTATTAAAATTCTGTAATAATCAGATGGGTTTATGTGTACTTGCTGATCGGTTTTTCAGTTCTTTGCTGATTTTTCTTAAGGCACCTTTCGTACCTATAATTACTGAGTTTTCTGCAGTTCCAAGCATTCTGCCATTTCCTTTGTAAGTATCATAAGCAGCTTCCATCACAAAATCACCTTCAGCGTTATACAGCTTCATGCTTACAATAACCTGATTAGAAAAAACATATTTTCCAAAACCGACTTTGAAATATTTCACTTTAGGAATAACTGCGATATCAGCATTATTATTTTTGCAGATTTCTTTTACCGTACCAGTGTCTACATCATCAAAAGAAATAGGTGTATCTACTTTAAGATATTTTAGATTTCCCATAGATTTCATCTGGTCCGAAGTGGCTGTGTAAAAAGCAGAGTAAGTAGCCTCTTTGATTTCAGAAATATCAGGAAAAACTTCAGGATTGAAATAAAGAACTGTTTTAACCTTGGATATTTTTGCGTTTTTGTTAAAGTACAGAAGGCTGTCTCCAAAATTTGCACAGGAAGATAGGAGAGTGAAAGCAAGAGCCGAATAAAAATAGAAGGGGTAGAGTACTTTTTTCATTATCACGTACAAAATTACAATCAATATATGATATAATAGATATTTTTTTAAGAAAATTTAACATTATAATAAAAAGAAAAACTGCCTATAAGTAGGCAGTTCAAAAGTCATGGTTATTAATTTT
The DNA here is from genome assembly GCF_003730015.1 of Epilithonimonas hominis. GTDB lineage: Bacteria > Bacteroidota > Bacteroidia > Flavobacteriales > Weeksellaceae > Epilithonimonas > Epilithonimonas hominis. The sequence goes on from NZ_RJTU01000008.1 coordinate 15,853, forward strand.
TAATCTTTTTTAATAATCTTAAAGGTTTGTGAAGAGTTATCTGTATAGGTTTTAAGAATATAGATACCTGATTTTAATATCTCAATATTAATTTGGTCTTCTTTTTTATTTACATTTTTTTGCAAAATTTTTCTTCCGGACATGTCAAATATTTCTATTTTTTGGACTTCTTTCGGAGACTGAAGATATAATACGTCTTTTGCAGGATTTGGAAATACAAGTACTTTTTCAATTTTTATATTTTCCATTCCTAATGAAGAACAATCCGTCACCACATTAATATAACCTGCTTTCGTCATCGTATCTGTTCCATTATAATTGGCTACTACTAACTTCACTTGATACAATCCAGGAGTATTGTAGTTTACATTTACTGTTTTTGTTGTCGCAGTAGCAGGAGATCCACCCGAAAAGGTCCAGTTCCAACCTGTTGGCCTGTTTGTAGAGGTATCGGTAAAAACTACGGTCTGTCCTACACATACGTTTGTCTTGTCCGCTACAAAGTTTGCTGCAGGAGGATTAATTGGGCAAACATCTTCAGTTTTGTCTTTTGCAAAACCATCTCCATTACCTCCAAAATAAGCATAGAAATGATAAGGTGTAGCACAGTTATTATTCTCTAAGGTTTCTGATGCGGAACCATCGCTACTCCCTCCAAAGTAAGCATATTGATTAAAAGGCGTAGAACAGGTCGCATTTTCCAGGCTTTCTGTTGCAAATCCATCTCCATTTCCTCCAAAATAAGCGTATTGATGAAAGGGTGTAGAGCAGATTGTATTGGTTATAGTTTCTGTTGCAAATCCATCTGCATTTCCGCCGCGGTAAGGATAAGCTTCTTCTCCCTGGGCTTTGAGATGAGTATTCAGGAGAAAGATGATACAGAAAACCGATAATTGGGTTAGATATGTTTTCATCTTCTAATTTGATTTAGTTGTTATTTTAAAAATTGGGTAGAAAGTGATCTTTCTTTTCAAATTAGAATTGATTATCTCACACCACGGCCGCCATATCCCGCATTTCTAGTAGCTAGAGCAGCACCGGATGCCCTGTCAGAAATCCTTAAAAATGAACTGTTGTTTCCATTATAATTTGCAGCACCTATAAAGTCGCCACCTCGTAAGTAGACACCTGTATTATCTGGCCAAGAGGCTTGATTAGCATCTCCATCCGTTGCAGTAGTTGTTGATAATTCTCCGTCTCCAGCCAATCCTGTATAGGTATTGCCTGTTGCTTTTGTAGTGACTGCAAATTCATAAGTATTACCACTCATTTCCATAGCACCGTAATATGCTGCCGCTGCGGTGGCTCTCCCTGAAGAATTGGTTGCAGAAAAACCTACTTTAACAGTTCTGCCGGTCCCAGCATTTGTCCATGCAGTTGCTGCATAATAATTAGCTCTTCCGTTAGCAACAGTATTGAATCCTTCACTTGCCGTATAAGCGTTGGTAATACCTGTGGAAGAAGCAATATTTATTTCTGTTGTTCTCCAGGCATACTCTCCGGCAACAGGAGATAAAGGACCTCTGCATATTTTTTCGAATTCTAATTCCGTCATCGGTCGCAGTGCAGACCACTCTAAAAATGCAGCAGTATCGGCCCAGGAAAGTTGATTCATTGCAACATTTTGCCCATCATTTACATCATTATAATCGCCAGTGGTTACATCGCAGCCATATAATGCTGCTATAGATGCATTATTTCCAGGAACCTGTATTTTGATACCATTTCCGTAAGCATTGCCGAATGCAAAAGTTCCAGCAGCAGAATTTGGCGCAGCTACAGATCTTCTTGCCTGCTGGTTATATGTAAGTGTATTTAAAAACTCTACATATTGCTCTTGTGTAATCTCATACTTCATACAATAAAAACTTTTGAAACCTTTTGGAAAACTACTTGGCGCAGAATTGCCAGTTCCAAGTGAAGATGCAGCAATGTTAGAATTTTCTGATGTAATCTGAAAGTTATATGCTGGTGTACTTGAACTCACGCCATAACCAGATGAGGTAGTATCTCCAACCCAAAAGCTCCCTTGTGGAACATTAACCATCTCAACACCAAATACCTTGAAATTATAGTTATCATAATTGGCAGCTGCTACATTCATTTTAAGCGTTACTGATGTAGAGGAGATATTTCCACCACCATTTGCACTACGATAAACAAAAACACCCTTACCATCAGTAACGGCATCTATTTTAAGAGGAGAAGCTGTACTATGATCTGCGGACGTTACGCTCAAGTTTGCATGTTTCCAAAGCTTGTCTGCACAATCTTGGTATTTAAGAAATACCCAGACCGCATCATAATTGGCAGGAGCAATATTCGTTCTCCAACTGTTATCCCATTGGATGTTAAAAGTAACCGTTCCGGCACTCGTATCAACACTTGTACCAGTAATTTTTAAATTATTTGCCTGAATATTAAAAGCAAATAGTCCCATTGCAGCAATTGCAATTTTTTTGAAGTAGTTGTTTGTTTTCATAATAAAAAATTTATGTAGTTGATGCCACAAATCTCTTTTTTTTGGCAAGGAAAAAAAATAAGGCATTTGACGTATTTTTAATTTTCATTGATAAAACAAACTAATTCCTTACTTTTGTTTCTATGACTTCTACCGACAAAAGATTATATCTTATTGATGCCTACGCAATGATTTTCCGTGGGTATTTTGCTTTCATAAAAAATCCACGAATCTCTACAAAAGGGATTAATACATCCGCAATTTTCGGATTTACAAATTCGCTGATAGAATTAATCAAACGGGATCGTCCTACACATTTGGCTGTGGTTTTTGATGTCGGAAGAACCAATATCCGCCACGAAGATTTTACAGAATATAAGGCTAACCGACAGGATACTCCGGAACCGATTCTTATTGCAATTCCTTACATCCACAGAATTCTGGAAGCGATGCACATCCCGATTCTTGGTGTAGAAGGATATGAAGCCGATGATGTCATAGGAACCATAGCTTGCAAAGCAGAAAAACAAGGTTACAATGTCTTTATGGTGACGCCTGACAAGGATTTCGCACAGTTGGTCACAGATAAAATAAAAATTTATAAACCAGGACTGAAAGGTGGCGACATCGAAATTCTGGGTGTCGAAGAAGTGAAAGCCAAATATGAGATTAATGATCCGAAACAAATCATCGATTATCTTGGAATGATGGGAGATGCCGTGGACAATATTCCTGGATTAGATGGTGTTGGTGATAAAACGGCTAGAAAATTCATTCAGGAATTTGGATCTATGGAAAATCTTTTGGCAAACACGCACACGCTGAAAGGAAAAATGAAGGAGAAAGTAGAAGCCAGCGCAGAACGTGGTATTTTGTCTAAGAAATTGGCAACAATTATTTGTGATGCACCAATAGAATTCATCGAAGAGCAGTACGATTTGGATATGCCGGATTTCGAAAAAGTGAAAGAGATTTTTGACGAACTGGAATTCCGAAGATTGTACGAGAATCTATACCGCGCCTTCTCAAACAAAGAGTACGTGGAAGAACTGATGGAAGGTGATGATGATAAAGTTAAAATTACCGAAGTAGTAGACGGCACTGTAACTGCCCATAAAAATGGAACGATGGATCTGTTTGCGACTTTTGAGCAATTGGAACAAGCCACTACCACTAAGTCTACCATTACGGAAAATGACCATCTTTACCAGTTCGTAGACACACCAAAAGCGCAGAGAATCTTGGTGGAAAACCTTCTGAAGCAAAAAGAAGTTTGTTTCGATACAGAAACTACATCTCTAAATGAGTTGGAGGCAGAGCTTATTGGGATGAGCTTTTGCTACAAAAAAGGATTGGCATATTATGTCCCAATTTCGAATAATCAGGAAGAAGCGCAGAAAACAGTAGAACTTTTCCGACCGTTTTTTGAAGACCACAATGTTCTGAAAATTGCCCATAATCTAAAATACGATTACAAAGTTCTGAAAAACTATAACATTGAAGTGGAAGGAAAATTGTTCGACACTATGGTCGCACATTATCTGTTAAATCCTGATGGACGACACGGAATGGACTATCTCTCCGAGATGTATCTGAACTACAAACCGGTTTCTATAGAATCATTAATTGGAAAAAAAGGAAAAAATCAGCTAACCTTGCGTGAAGTAGATGTACAAACACAGACAGATTATGCTGCGGAAGATGCCGATGTAACGTTTCAGCTGTATGAACTATTTGCGCCACAACTTGCTAAGGAAAACTTGGAAGACCTTTTCTACAATGTCGAAATGCCATTGATGAAAGTCCTCGCAAAAATAGAACTGACAGGCGTAAAGCTTGATAACAACTGGCTGGCCCAGGAAAGCAAAGACTTGGAAAATGATCTGAAAATACTGGAGTCCAAAATATTTGAATTGTCCGGTGAAGAGTTCAATATGAACTCGCCGAAACAGTTGGGAGAGATTCTTTTCGAAAAAATGCAACTGGATCCTAAGGCGAAAAAAACAAAAACCGGCCAGTATGCTACTTCGGAAGATGTTCTTCAGAAGCTATCTTCCAAACACGAAATTATACCACAAATATTGGAATACAGAACATTACAGAAGTTAAAATCCACTTATGTAGATGCATTGCCGGGTCAGATTGATAAAAAAGATGACAGAGTTCATACTAATTTTTCTCAGACCACAGCTGCAACCGGAAGATTGGCTTCCGTTAATCCAAATCTGCAAAATATCCCGATCCGAACTCTCAGAGGACAGCAGATCCGTGGCGCATTTGTTTCCGATGAAGGCAAAAAAATCATCTCTGCCGATTATTCTCAGATCGAACTGAGGTTAATTGCAGAAATTTCTGGCGAACAAAATATGATTAAAGCGTTCCAAAACGGAGAAGACATCCACGCATCCACAGCTGCAAAATTGTTTAATATTCCGCTTGAAGATGTTACCAAAATTCAAAGAAGTCAGGCAAAAACAGTAAATTTTGGAATCATTTATGGTCAGGGTGCATTTGCTTTGGCAGAACAGACCGGACTGTCCAGAACCGAAGCTAAAAAGATGATTGATTCTTATTACGAGACGTATCCGCGTTTGAAAGAATATATGGCTGAACAAGTTAAAAAAGCTCAAGATTTTGGGTATGTAGAAACTATTCTTGGTAGAAAACGTCATTTGAAAGATATTAATTCCAGCAATTTTGTTGTCAAAGCGCACGCTGAAAGAAACGCTGTGAACGCGCCAATCCAGGGAAGTGCAGCCGACATCATTAAACTCGCAATGATAAAAATCGACAATGAACTGGAAACTCAAAATCTTCAAACCAAAATGTTGCTGCAGGTGCACGATGAATTGCTTTTCGAATCTCCATTAGAGGAATTGGAAACGGCAAAAGCTTTAATTAAAAAAGAAATGGAATCCGCTTTTCCGACCAATGTTCCGCTATTGGTGGAAGTTGGTGTCGGCGATAATTGGCTGGAAGCGCATTAATCATATAAATAATTACAGATAATAATTTTAAAAAAAATTATGAAAGCAGTCGTTTTTTACGAACACAACGCCGAAAAATCAATGGAAGAATTTATGGCCGTTTTTCCAAGACACGAAGCCTTTGAAGCAGAATTTTTAAAATCTGGGAAAGTTTTAGGAACCGGCGCATTTGCCAATCCTGGGGAAGGTGCAATGGCGATTTTTGTCGATAAACAGGCTGCCGAGGATTTCGTCAATGGTGATCCTTTTGTACAGGAAGGACTGATTGCAAAAGTAACCATCAGAGAGTGGAACGATGAATTAGCCTAAAAGAAAAATTATTATGATTTCACAGATAATTCCAAAGTTGCCTTTTAAAGATAAGCAAAAAACCAAAGATTATTATTCGGATCTGGGATTTGAATTCGTTGCAGAATTTGACCATTATCTGATTGCAACATATAATAATTCGGAGTTACATTTTTTTGAATTTAAGGAACTAATGCCGGAAAAATCCGATTTTATGCTTTATCTGAAAATATCAAGTAATATTGATAAGTATTATGATCTTTTAAAATCAAAAGACATAAAAATTCATCCAAACGGAAAGCTGGAAACCAAACCTTGGAATATGAAAGAATTTTCCCTGATTGATCCGGACGGAACACTGCTTACGTTTGGTGAGAAAATTTAAAATAGTTGTAACAATCATTTTATAAATCCGACTCTTACTATTAAATAACTTTTATGAACAATATAAAACTATACAGCTTTTTGCTGGGCGTTGCAGTACTGAACAGCTGTGCCCCGACTAAAAACTTCTCCTATGACGGAAAAGGATTCAAAGATGTATACAACAGCATCACATCCGCAGAACTGAAAGAAAACCTTTATGTGATTGCGGATGACAAAATGGAGGGAAGAGACACCGGAAGCGCTGGACAAAAAAAAGCAGGCGAATACATGATAGAGCAGTACAAGAAAAACGGCATCGGTTTTCCACCAGCTTTGGGCTCGTACTATCAAAAAGTTCCTTCTGAATCCATGAAAAAATACGGTGAAACCCTTCCTGATTCCGAAAATATTTTAGCGTTTATAGAAGGTTCTGAAAAATCAAATGAAATTATTGTAGTTTCTGCTCATTATGACCACGTTGGGATGAAAAAAGGTGAAGTGTATAACGGAGCAGATGATGACGGAAGCGGAACTGTAGCAGTAATGGAAATTGCTGAAGCTTTTCAGGAAGCCAAAAGAAAAGGCTATGGTCCAAAACGCTCGATTCTTTTTCTGCACGTAACAGGTGAAGAACACGGATTATTTGGCTCAGAGTATTATTCCGATCATCCTATTTTTCCTCTCGCCAATACTGTTGCTGATCTTAACATTGATATGATTGGACGCGATGACCCGGAAAACAGAGGCAAGCAATATGTTTATGTAATTGGTTCCGAAATGCTAAGCACACAATTAAAAAAAATCAATGAAGCTGCCAATGACAAAACTGTAAAACTGGAGCTTAACTACAAATATGATGATCCAAAAGATCCTCAGAGATTGTATTACAGATCAGACCATTATAATTTTGCAAAACACAATATACCTGTAGCTTTTTTCTTTGATGGCATCCACGAGGATTATCATAAACCGACTGACACGCCGGATAAAATTGATTATGAGTTACTGACAAAACGTACAAAACTTGTTTTTACTACGGCTTGGGAACTTGCCAACAGACCTGAACGCATTATCGTTGATGGGAAAAACACAAGGTAAAATTTCTACCCATAAATAACCAAAAGCAACTCAGCCGAGTTGCTTTTTTTATGAAAAATCATTGTTTTTGATTTCCGGATTTTCTAAAAACTTATAGAGATAGGGCGCTTTGTTAGCAGAGCCTGTATAATGTTTTTCCAACCTTTCCAAAATATTGAGACTCAGCATTTTTCTCTGAAAATTATTTCTTCTCAAAGGCTCACCAAGTATGGCTTCATAAAGATGTTGCAATTCTTTCATAGTAAACTTATCCGGTAGCAGATTGCTTCCCATCACCTGATAATCAATATTTTTTCTGAGATACAGCAAACCTTTCTCTATCATCTCCTGATGGTCAAAAGCCATATTCGGAAGCTCATCTACATCAAACCACTGACACTCTTCATTAAAAGAATCTGGAAAAGTATAGGTAAGTGTATAATCTATTAGCGCGCAATAACCTACAGATATGAAACGCTGATAAATCCAGTGGCTTTTATCTACTTCAATATTTTTATTTTCCAACAATTTCTGATGCACATTATTCTCAGTTCTTTTGATATCACCAAATGTGTAAAATTGTTCCAGAAAAACATCGGAAAGATGGGTTCTTTCGTAAAGTGTTCTGGCTGCTGCATCATTAAGATTCTCATCATTGAATATAAAACCACCAGGAACTGACCAAAGATCTAGGTCGTGATACTTCAGCAACAGTACTTTGAGTGAGTCTTTATGAAAACCAAAAATAACACAGTCTACAGAAACATGGTCTACAAAATCTTTTGTGTCAATTAGCTCTTTAAGATTGGTCTTAATTTTTTTATTTTCGGTCATAGGTCATTATAGTTTTATTAAGAAAAAATGTGAGTCCAAATATAAATAATAATGGCATAATAATGTATAAAGGATAAAAATTGCTCATTTTTCCATGAAACATCATTGCCATATACAAAGATCCTAAAGAACTCCCTAGTGATGAAAATATCACAACTACCGAAATAAAAAGGTGTGTTTTGCTGGTGGGAATTCTATTGAGAACTTCAGAATTATAAAGAGGATATAAGGATGAGAGAAATAAACCCGTAAAAGGTATCAGAATAGTGAGAATCCATCTGGAGCTGCTGTAAAAAAACGTAATGAGCAGCTGCGAAATTCCTAAAATTATAAAAATTGTAACCAAGCAACTTATTACAAATTTAAACCAATGAATTTTTAAAATATGAAAAATGTGATCATCGGCTCCATGAGAAACTGGAGTAAAGTTGCCCTGGAATGGAATCTTGCCAATGATGCATCCTTCAATCCTCATACAACCGGCGGATGTACAGAGTGTAAAGGTGCTATTACAATTACCTCCGGAGAAGCTTTTACTAAAAATGTGGCTTATTATATTATCGGACAGGCATCTAAATTTGTTCCTCAAAACTCACAAAGAATCGCATCTACGCAACCTGGGACTTTGAGTACTGTTGCATTTACAAGACCTGATGGTAAAATTGCTCTTATTGTTTTGAATGAAGGTGATAATACTGAAAATTTTAACATTAAATATAACAGTAAAACTGCAGCAACTTCGCTAACTGGAAAATCGGTGGCAACATTTGTGTTTTAAAATAAGTTAGTAAATGAAAAATTTAATTTTAGTATGCGCTGGTGTTTCAATGTTAATATCCTGCAATGGATTAAAAAGTAAAAGAGTGATGATCTGGCAGGATGAATTCAATACTTCTCAGATTGATAAATCTAAATGGACTTTTGAAACTGGTGGCGATGGATTCGGAAATAATGAACTGCAGTTTTACACCAAAGACCGGAAGGAAAATGCAAGGGTAGAAGATGGCAATCTTATCATTGAAGCCAGACAGGAACAATGGGTAAATAACCAATATACATCTGCGAAACTCATTACCAAAGAGACGTTTCCTTTCCAGTTCGGAAGTGTGGAGGTGAGAGCAAAATTGCCTAAAGGTAAAGGAACTTGGCCGGCGATATGGATGCTTAGTAAAAATATCAAAAAGTGGCCGGATGATGGTGAAATTGACATCATGGAACATGTCGGCTATAATGAAGGATTTATTCACGCTTCCGTGCATACAAAAAAGTATAACCATATTATCGGAACACAGAAAACCGACACAGTTCTCGTGAAGGACGCTACTGAAATATTCCATGTCTACAGAGCAGATTGGACGCCTGAAAAAATTGAAATGTTCATCGACGATAAAAAATATTTCACCTATATCAATACGGAAAAAACATACGATGCCTGGCCGTTTGATCAGCCTTTTTACCTGATTCTGAATCAGGCAGTCGGCGGGAATTGGGGCGGAAAAGAAGGTGTGGACAGCACAATCTATCCTCAGAAGTTTCTGATAGATTATGTCCGAGTTTATAAGATAAACGACTAAAAAACAATATTCTAATTCGCAACTGTGATAGCAATTGAATAGGTTAATAGAAACCAACTTGTTATTAGGCTATATTTTGAAGCTTAGCGCAATTAAGCATCAAGTATGCCCATTATAAAATGTCCTATAATTTACATTATGTTAAATTGGGTATAATAATCAAATAAAAATCAGCACTTTATAATGTGCTGATTTACTTTCTTATTTTAAGTATAATTTTATTCTATTTTAAAATCTACTAAAGCGTCCAGCTTTGGAAACTTTTTATCGGAAATAAATTTCTTGCCTTTACAGTCGATCTCTTCCCAGCCTTTTTTATGATTAACATCACCGACCTCAATTACATACGGCTGATATGTCAGCTTGCCATCAGCATCCAGAATTTCTCTATACTGCACGGCAATATCAAGAATGCATTCAAAATCTGTATTGAGTCTTACATCTCTGTAGATTAGATCAAAATGCGTTTCCTTGTTCTGAGGAATATCCAAATAAGTTTCGTAGCTATAGGTTTCACCTTTCAAAACGGACATCGCTTTGAGAGCAAAATATAAGGCCTGCGTGTAAAACTCTCTTGTTTTTTTCCGGTCTATATCATTTTCATAAAAACCGCCTTCTACCAGAACAGACGGAATTCCGGCTTTCATAAAATTATCTCCGGCTGAAGTTGGATAAAATTCGTCTGTATATTTTGCAATTCTGTTTGGCAGCATTTGTTTCATCTGCAGATAAATGGCAGCGATGACGGCCATACTTTTTTTCCTGTTTTCTGTTATAGCTCTCTCAGGGCTTTCAGAAGGCGCCAGGAATGATAACGTTGCAGGATGCTTTCCGTCTGTAGTAAAAATCGTTCGCTGATCGTGAAGATTCAGTAAGTAATCATAATCTCCAGTAAGTACTACGGATTTCAGAATTTTCATTTCGGCGCTGGAATTGCGCAAATAATCTCTGTTAATATCAATATCAAAAGCGTTTCTTCTGGTCCATTGTTCAGAACCGTCAGGATTCAGCATAAAAATAAAATCAAGCTGTATAAGCTCAAATAACTTTTCCTTAAGTTCTGGATGTTTTTCAAAAATAGCTAGAAGATCAAGCATTGCCAAAGTTGCAGTAGATTCGTTCCCATGCATCTGAGACCAAGCTGCAATTTTCGTGGCGCCTTTTCCTAAAGTCATCATATATATAGGTTTCCCTAATCCGGACTTACCAACTTCTTTTATATAATCGCTGTAGTTACTCTGTAGGTAAGAAAATAATTTTTCAGGAGAAATATAGCGTTCTGGGAAATTTACATTTTTAAAATAGGGAAAACTTACGGTCATTTTGCTTGTTTTGATTTGTAACAAAAATAAGATTAAATCTGAAATTACACTTGTTACATTTGTAAAATCATTAAACATTGACAAATGTCACTTTGTCTGTTGATTATTTTGTGGAATGCATTATTTTTATTTTTAATTTATAGACAGTATAAAATCAGTACTTTACAGTATTTATCTAAATATAAATTTTAATTTTACTTTAAGTATAATTTTACGGTATGTTTTCCATTTGTTCATCAATGCGTTAAACACAAAAACGTAGCAATGATCCTCATATTTACAAATGTGCAACCCATTAATTAACAATTAAATCGCTATTTTTGTCAATATTTTAAACAATGAGCAACGAAATTTTGTTTCTTACCGGATTCCTGGTTTTTATTGTAATTATCCTCTTATTGGATTTGGGATTATTTAGTAAAAAAGACGGACCTGTTTCTCTAAAGCAAGCCGGACTGATGAGTTTTTTTATTGTACTTCTTTCTATGGGATTTTATATCCTACTCACCTATTACGGTCATCTGATTCATAATATAGATAATATGGAAAGGCTGCAGGAAATAGTTGCTAAACATAAACATCCAATTAAGATAAACCCATCGAATTTCGAACATTCCTTATTATTATATGACAAAAACCTGGGCTTGGAATTTTTAACAGGCTATCTTGTAGAATATGCGTTGTCTGTAGATAACATATTTGTGATCTTATTAGTTTTTAGCGGATTTGGTGTGGCGCCGAGAAATTACCACAGAGTCTTATTCTGGGGGATTTTTGGAGCCATTGTGATGCGTTTTCTCTTTATATTTATTGGTGCTGCACTTATTCAGAAGTTTGAATGGATAATGTACCTATTTGGCGCATTCCTTATATATACAGGCATAAAGATGCTTATAGAGCGTAATAAGGATGAAGAAATTGATCCTCAACATCATCCAATTGTCAAGTTTGCACAGAAACACTTCAAGGTTCATAACCAGTTTGTAGGGAATAAGTTCTTTGTTATAATAGACGGTGTAAAAAAAATGACCCCATTATTTCTGGTTCTCATCATAGTAGAGGCTACAGATCTTATCTTTGCAGTAGATAGCATTCCAGCTATTTTTTCTATAACTAAGGATCCTTATATTGTGTTCTTCTCTAATATCTTTGCCATTATAGGACTAAGATCTATGTTCTTTTTGCTCGCCGGAATTGTTGATAAATTCCGATTTCTAAAGATAGGTCTTGCTGCTTTATTAGCGTTTATTGGTCTTAAAATGGTGTTCCATCATTATTTGGAAGATATCGGTTTTGGAACCTCGGAATCCCTTATTGTAATAATGTCTATATTGCTCATCAGCATTGGAACTTCCCTACTCTTTCCTGGAAAAGAACATAAGAAGGCCCATTAAAATAACTTTTACTTTCACATTTACATAGTAATACAGCTACTCATTGAGTAGCTTTTTTTATAAGCCTATGCGGTCAAATTTTAGATTTATCCCCAAATGCCCGTTTTCCACAGGTATTAATATTTTACTTGTTGATAAGTGTAAATTCCCATACAGTTTTCCACAGTAAACATGATTAATACCTGTAAAACAATGACTTATAGAGTAATGTATGTTACTAACAAGATGTTTACAGAAGTAAACCACACTCAATTACAATTGTAACTTTAATTTAAAATATTATTTTTACATTTGTGAAATGGAATTTAATGATAGAATTACAAAAGTAATAGAGTTTTCGGAACTGTCTCCAGCTGAATTTGCTGAAGAGATTGGAGTGCAACGCTCAAGTATCTCTCATATCATCTCAGGAAGAAACAAACCGTCACTCGACTTTATAACAAAAATAAAATCTAAATTTCCTGATATCGAATGGAATTGGCTGATTACCGGAACCGGTGAAATGTTGATTAGTAAAGAAGAAGCTAAAATTGATGACAATCAAAATTCTAAAGAAGATGACAAGCCAGTAAAAAAATCGTTGCCTAATCTCTTCTCATTAATTAATGATGAGCAGTTCGGCTATACGGAAACCGAAGATGATGTTACAAAAACAGTGACGCGAGAATCCGATATTAGCGTACAAACATCAGAAAGAAATAAAATAAACGATTCTCAGCCATTAGAGAATTTTCCACAAAAACAAGATTCCGACCCAAAAAAAATCAGAAGAATTGTATTTTTTTATGATGACGGAACTTTTGAGACCTATGAAAATTAATTATTTTTGATAACTGTTTCCAAGGCCTCATAGTTCAACGGATAGAATAGAAGTTTCCTAAACTTTAGATCCAGGTTCGATTCCTGATGAGGCTACATTATTATTTGATATATTTTGCCACTTTGTTTTCAAGTTCTTCCAGATCAAATGGCTTGGCAACATAATCATCTGCTTTTGCACTTTCTGCAAGAGATTCTATATCATTATTGGCAGTTACATAGATCACGGGAATATTCCGAAACTGTTCATTGCTCTTAAGAAGTTTGGTAGCTTCAATTCCGCCAATATTCGGGATCCAATTGTCCATCAGAATAATATCAGGAAGAAACTCGGAAACTTTTTCCAAAATGTTGTGAGACGTCTGGGAGATATCTACCTCATAACCGCCATCCTTGAAAATTATTGAGATGAGCTCCAGCAAAGTAGTATCATCATCAAAAATCAATATCTTTTTCTTATCCATAATCTTAATTTGATTCTTATATATTTATTTGATTAATATTAATGCAAAGTTTTTCCGGATTAATAAGAAGATCATAGTCAACCTGCTCTTTGGCGTGTCTTGGCATATAATCTACTTCAGCTGTTTCAGGATCCTGAATCCAGATTTTTCCGTTATTGTTTTTTATATATTTCAATCCGTATATGCCGTCCGCATTGGCACCGGATAATAAAATGGCTAAAAGATTTTCTTTGTACACCTGTGATGCCGATACAAACGAAATGTCTATAGAAGGTCTCGAAAAGTGATGCTTTTCTGACCTGTCCAATGAAAGATTGGTCTTCGAATCAAATAGTAGATGATAATCTGCGGGGGCAATATATATTTTATCATTTTCTATTTCCGTTTTATCTTCTATTTCAATTACCTGCTTATCTGTAAATTGCTGAAGTAATGACTGCAATATACTTGTAGACTGTGCTTTTCTATGGATGACAAGGACAATGGGAAAATCTAACTTCCTTTCCAAACCGCGAACAAGATCGAGTATCACCTGCAGGCTGCCTGCAGATCCGCCGATAATCACCAATTCTGTCCGTATCTTTTGCATCTTTAGTTCTGTGTCGTTTTTTTCCAGATTTTCTGATCATTGATCTGCTGGTAGGTCTTCCCTAGGTTTGAAAACCGTAAAGTTTCTTTCGATCCCAGTGCAAGATATCCCAGATTTTCTAAACTGTCATCAAATAATTTGAACACCCGTTCCTGCAAAGGCTTATCAAAATAGATCAGAACATTCCTGCAGACAATCAGCTGAAAGCTGTTAAATGAGCTGTCAGACACCAGATTATGGGTAGAAAGAATCATTTTTTCTTTCAGACTACTGTCAAATCTTGCGCTGTCGTAATTTGCCGTATAATAATCCGAAAAGTCTTTTTTGCCTCCAGATAAAATATAATTTTCGGAATAAGTCTTCATCTGACTGATCGGGAAGACACCAGCCCGCGCAGTTTCTAAAACCGAAGGATTAATGTCTGTCGCATAAATTAAAGATTTATGATATAGCCCGGCCTCTTTCAGAAGTATTGCCACAGAATACGCTTCTTCGCCAGTAGAACATCCAGCAATCCATATTCTTATAAGTGGATAGGTTCCTAGTTGCGGAAGTATATTTTCTCTTAGTTCTTTAAAGAAATATGGATCTCTGAACATCTCTGTCACATTGACTGTTACTTCTTCTATAAAGCGCTTCAGATAATTTGGTTCGTTAATAAGTGTATATCTCAGTTCTGCAAAGCTCGTAAACTTATCTATCAGGCAAATTCTATTAACACGCCTTTTGAAAGATGCCCGACTGTATAGCGAAAAGTCATAGCCATACAAATCATAAACATCTTTTATCAGATATTCTAACTCTTCATCTTTTACAATTCCGGGTTCTATCATTATGATAATTTTTCAATGGTATTTAAAAGAGTATCAACATCAATTGGTTTTGTAACATAATCATCTGCTCCTGCTTCCAAACATTTTTCACGGTCTTCCGGCATGGCTTGCGCAGTTACGGCAATAATTATGCTATTATTGATTGGTTCTGTTTTCCGGATGTTTTTCATTGTTTGATAGCCATCCATATCAGGCATCATCATATCCATTAATATGACTTTTATATCCGGTTCATCCTTTAACATTGTAATGGCTTCGTCTCCAGACAAGGAACTTCTAACATCATAACCTTTTGATTTTAATGTTAGCTTTAGAGCAAATATATTTCTGGGATCGTCATCTACGATCAGTATTTTTTTCTTCATATTAACTTTCGTATAGCCAGACTCGTAATAATGATAGCAACTGATCTATATCCACAGGCTTTGAAATATAATCTGAAGCGCCTGCAGTGATGCATTTATCCCTATCTCCTATCATCGATTTTGCAGTAACAGCAATAATCGGAAGTCTTTTATATTTTGGCATTTTTCTTATTTCTCTGATGGTCTCATAACCATCCATTTCCGGCATCATCATATCCATAAGAACCACATCAATATCAGGATTTTTATCGATCTGCTCCAATGCCTGTTTACCATCCATTGCCAAGATGACTTCGACCTTATATTTTTCCAGGGCTTTGGTGAGTGAAAAGATGTTGCGTGCATCATCATCAGTTATAAGAACTTTCTTACCACTTAACACCTCTGTTAGGGATCCTAAAGTTTTACTTTTGGTTTCCTCGGTATTATTTTTTTCTGCGACCAAGTGGAGAAATAGTCCCACTTCATCCAGAATTCTCTGATAAGAATGTGCTGTTTTCACAACAATAGAATCTGCATATTGTTTTATTTTTAATTCTTCTGATGTGGATAAACTATGTTCTGTGAAAATAATAATGGGTAAGTTTTCTAAACCTTCATTACTTTTGATGGATTCTACGATCTCATACTCTTTTCCACGGAATGCTGCGATATCTAGAATGACACAATCTACTTTATCTGAATACAATGCTTTTACGCTGTCTTCGACATTATTCTCCACAGAAAGTCCGATATCGTAACTGCTAAGGAAGTAAGACAATGCAGATGCATGCCTCGCATTTTCCTCCACAATCAGAACTTTCTGAGAAGATTTCCTAATGGTTTCTTCAATCTTTCTGAATACCTTATTCATTTCTTCCATCGCAACAGGCTTATTAATAAAATCAACCGCTCCTTTCATTAAGCTCTCTTGTTTAGCTTTTAACGAAGACATCATATGAACAGGAATATGTCTGGTAGCTGTAGTAGATTTCAGCTCATCCATCACCTGCCAACCATCTTTTACAGGTAACTGTATGTCAAGAAGTATTGCTGAAGGATGGTATTGCATAGCAGCAGACAACGCAAGATCTCCTCTTACAACCACGACTCCTTTATAATCCTGAAGCCTGGAATATTTTAGCAATGCTTTTGCAAAATTGGTATCGTCTTCTACAATCAGTATGACCTTATCGCCTTCTTTGATTGCTTCTCTGTCATCATCTACATCATCTGGGATTTTCAGTGATTTTGAAGATATAATATTATCAGAGAGAATATTCTGTATAATCTCTGCATCATCTTTGATCGTTTCTACTATATTCTGATCTGTTTCTGTAATCTCAATATCATCTTTTTTGATCACAGGAATTATCAGACTAAAATCACTCCCTTCATTTTCTTTACTTGTTAATGTCAGTTCACCGCCGAGTAATCTTGCAATTTCCCTGCTAATAGAAAGTCCGAGACCTGTTCCTCCGAATTTTCTTCTGGTAGATCCATCTGCCTGTTGGAACGCCTCGAATATTACTTTTTGTTTGTCTGCTGGGATACCAATTCCGGTATCTTTCACAGAAAATATGACGAAATCCTTTTGTTTTGGGTCATTTTTTATATGAAGGGTAATGCTGCCTTTTGATGTGAATTTTGCTGCATTAGAAAGCAGGTTTCTCAATACCTGATCCAGGCGCAGACGATCTGTCTCAATACTCTTGTTTACATCTTCATCGATAATGATATTAAATTGTAAAGATTTTTGCTTAAGAATAGGATCAAAAAGATTTTTCAAATCTTTTACCACATCATTCAGCATAATGGTCTGGTGCTCAAGTGTCATTTTACCTGATTCGATTTTCGCCAGATCCAGAATTTCATCAATCAAAGTAAGGAGACTTGTTCCAGAACTTTGGATTACTTTTGCAGACTCCACTTGATCTTCATTCAGATTTTCATCAGGATTTTCCGCCATTAGCCTAGAAAGTAGTAAAATAGAATTGAGCGGGGTTCGGAGTTCGTGTGACATATTCGCCAGAAACTCCGATTTATATTTGGTGCTGAGCGCCAGCTCTTCTACCTTACGCTGTATCTCGGCATTTCTTTCTGCTATCAGCATATTTTTTTCTTCCAGTAACTTGGATCGCTCTTCCAGCTCTGCATTGGTCTGCATAAGCTCTTCCTGCTGTACTTTTAATTCTTCCTCAGAAGCCTGCAATTTTTGAGTCTGTGCTTCCAGTTCCGTATTCAGATTTTCGAGTTCGGAATGCTGGACCATCAATTCCTCTGACTGAGTCTGAGTTTCTTCTAGTAATCGTTGTTCTTGTTCTCTACCTTTTGCTGCACCAATTGCGACAGCAATATTTCTGCTACCTTCAGCAAAGTATTCTAATTTTTGATCACTGAAATTCTCAGTAGAGCTCAGTTCAATAACACCAAAATTATGCTCGCCGGATACGATAGGAAGTAACAAAATACTGTTTACCTGAACCTTGCTGCTTGCAAAAGAAACTGCAAAATCAGAATCATTAATATTATTAAAAACTTTAATTTTTTTCTCCAGAAAAACCTGTCCCACCATTCCTTCACCGGAGTCAAAGATTTTTTTCATTCTGTCTTCCAGCCCGTAAGCTGCTTTCAGTTTGAGTCTTCCATCATCATTTAAATATAATGCTCCGTTGATGCAGTTTGTATACTCTATGAAATGTTTCAGCGACTCATTGCTCACATCCTTTAAAGACTTGTTACCTACCAGTGATTCATTGAGCAAAACAAGTCCAGTCTGTCGCCATTCACTATCATTGATTTTGTCAAAAGATTTTTTAAGAGAATCTGTCATATGATTAAGCGATTCCACCAGATCACCTAAGTCGTCCTGAGAATTGTCTGTCGCTTTCTGACTGTAATCTCCACTGGCTACTTTATTCGCTATTTGCTTGATGGCATTCACACGTCTTGTAATCTCTAAATCTTTAGCTTTCAGTTCTTTTTCCAGCTTATCTCTTCTGATGAGGTCAGCTCTCATTTTTCTGTAAAAGAAAGCCGTAACAATAATAGCTGCAATTGCCGAAAGTATGATGAATAAAACAGTGGTGTTAGAAGATTTTGTGAGATCTTTGTTTTTGATTTCAAGGTTTTTTTCTTCATTTCGTACAAAATCATTGACTAACATTCTGCAACGGTCCATATATGATTTACTCATCATGAACTGTTGTTGCGTCATAATTATGCCCTTTCTTCTGTTTTCAACAAAAATTTTGATATTATCAATATTATATTTTACATTGTTTTCCAACTTATCCAGAACTTCGCGCTGATTGTTATTATCAGTATTTAGAGCTTTTAATCTATTAATAGACTTAGGAAGTTCTTCTAAACCTTTATTGAATGGTTCCAAGAAGCTAACTCTACCTGTTAACTGATAACCTCTGTTCCCCGTTTCGATATCTAGAAGTGCTACTAAAATATCCTTCGCAGCTGTTATCGATCTACGGCTTGCCGTGAGTTTTTCCCGGTTTTCCATCTGATTCTGAATACTGAGATAGGAAGCTATGGAGCTGGCAATAAGTATGACGAGTGAAAAACCGACGCCTACTTGTAGATTTCTTATAATTTTCTTTGGCATAAAAAATTAGTTTATTGGCAATGTAAAATAAAATGTAGAACCTTCTCCTATCTCACTGGATACACCTATGGTTCCGTGATGCTGCTTGATGATTTCCGAACAGATATAAAGACCTATTCCCATTCCTTGAAATTGCAAAGAAGATTCTTCCACACGGTAAAACTTATGGAAGACATATTCCTGCTTAAAATCCGGAATTCCTATTCCAAAATCCGTTACACTTATCCGAACTTCCTTTTCATCCCAGAAGGTGGTTACAATGATCTGATTATTTTTTGGAGAATACTTGATCGCATTACTTAAAAAATTAATTAGAACCTGCTCTATCCTGATTTTATCAAAAGGTATGACAAAGTCCGGCTGCATACCGTGTCTTTCGATCTTAACATCTGTGCTGTTGGTATGAAGAATAGTTTCTATGGCATTCTGAATTACCAATTCCAAATTTTCAGGTTTTTTATTGATTTTCAGTTTTCCGTTTTCAATTTTCGAGACATCGAGCAAATCGGTTATAAGACTGTTAAGCTTTTCAATCTGTTCCAGCGTTTTTTTCACATAAACCAATTCGGAGTTTTCCTCATTTTGCTTTAGTTTCCTTTCCAGCAGCTGTGTATATGCTTTAATGCTTGTAAGCGGCGTTTTCAGCTCGTGGCTGGCAATACTTAGAAAATCATCTTTTTCCTGCTCTATCCTTTTCTGATCATCAATATCCGTAAAAGTTCCGACCCAGTTTTTTACAGAATCTCCTTCAAAAACAGGTGATATCCTCAGCAGGTGATATCGGTAAACGTTTGTATCGATATTTTTTATTCTGATTTCAAGTTCGAGAGCTTTTCCTCTTTTTCTACATTCTTCGAATTCTGTTCTGATATTCTTATCTTCAGGATGTGTTTCCGGGAACTGCTGTGTGGATTCGGAATACTCATACCACTTACAATTGACGAAATCAACTTCTGCATTTTCATTTAGAGTAAAAGCAATTTGAGGCAATGCCTGAAGCATTAGATGAAAATGATCAATCTGAGATTTCATCGTAGCCTGAGATTCACGTCTCCCTTTCACTTCCATTTCCAGATTTTGCTGGTTCTTTTTGAGTGCAAGGTTATTTTCCTGAAGGTTATAAAAAGTTTTTACTTTCAGCAGCAGAATATCAGGATCAATCGGTTTGGTGACATAATCTATACCACCTGATTTATAACCTTTGGTTATGAATCTTTTTTCGGTATTTACAGCGGATAAAAAAACAATAGGAATATCCTTTGTTTTGCTATAGCCAGAAAGAGTTTCCGCAACTTCGAAGCCATCCATATCTGGCATCTGGACATCAAGAATAATTAGCGAATAGGTATTTTTAAGCGCTTTTACCAACGCTTTCTCACCGGAATCTGCAGTATCAACCTGAAAATTATTAGACTCTAATAATTTCTTTAAAGAATAGATATTGTTCTGGTTATCATCGACAATTAAAACCATAGATTTTTAGACTGTACTGTTTTTATAATTTTAAGATTCTTAAACGATCAAAAATACTTACAATTTTTCGATAAACTATATTTTTGAGTTATAATCAAACAGAATAATATGTAGAAAACACATTTCTTTCGATTACAAGAAAATCTCACTAATCAAAAATCATTCTAAAGTTGATAATTATTATTTTTTTTTCAAAAAAAATAATTGCTTGAGCGGAAAAGTAGTAAAAACGTAACTTTGCGCAAAATATCATTTTTGAAAGATCTCCTGCTCATAACGCCGCCGTTTACCCAGCTCAATACACCATATCCGGCAACAGCTTACATCAAAGGTTTTCTGAATACTAAACAGTTTTCCAGCTTCCAGATGGATCTCGGAATTGAGGTGATTCTGCAACTATTTTCTTCTGATGGACTTCGAAAGGTCTTTAATGCAAACATCGATCAACAGTGTTTATCGGAAAATTCTGCTAGAATATGGGCGCTGAGAGAAGAATATATCTTTACAGTAGATCAGGTGATAATGTTTCTTCAGAATCAAAACCCAACATTGGCCAGGCAGATCTGTTCTATGAACTTTCTACCAGAAGCGTCACGATTCAATCAATTGGATGATTTGGAATTTGCTTTCGGGAATATGGGAATGCAGGACAAGGCCAAGCATCTTGCAACGCTTTATCTGGAAGACCTTTCTGATTATATCGTGGAAAATATTGATGCCGACTTTGGTTTCAGCAGATATGCAGAGCGGCTGGGAAAAAGTGCCAATTCCTTTGATGAATTGTATTCTAAAATCAATGCCGAGGAAACATTTACCGATCATATCACCTTAAAAATTCTAAAAGAAAAATTAGATAGTGTCCAGCCAAAACTAGTTTGCTTTTCGGTGCCTTTTCCAGGTAATTTATACTCTGCTTTCCGGTGCGCAAAGTTTATAAAAAAACATTATCCACACGTAGAAACAGCGATGGGCGGAGGCTTCCCAAACACGGAACTTCGGGATTTAAAAGATGCCCGGGTTTTTGAATTCTTTGACTTTATTACTCTGGATGATGGCGAATTACCTTTGGAATTAGTTATAACCCGTAGCCTCCAAAAACAAGCTAATGATGACGCAGAATTTAAAAGAACTTTCCTGCTCGAAAATGGCAACGTAACTTATAAAAACAATTCTAAAAGGCACGATTATAAACAATCGGAAATCGGGACACCAGATTATTCCGACTTAAAACTTGATCAGTATATTTCGGTGATAGAAGTGGCCAACCCAATGCACAGCCTATGGAGTGATGGGCGCTGGAACAAGCTCACAATGGCACACGGTTGCTATTGGGGCAAATGTACTTTCTGTGATATTTCGCTGGATTATATTAAAATCTATGAACCGATTTCTGCCAAAATTCTGGTGGACAGAATGGAAGAATTGATTCAGCAGACGGGAGAAACCGGCTTTCACTTTGTGGACGAAGCCGCGCCGCCGGCTCTGATGAGGGAAGTCGCTCTTGAGATCCTAAGGAGAAATCTGGTAGTAACCTGGTGGACGAATATCCGTTTCGAAAAAAGCTTTACCCGGGATCTATGTTTCCTGCTGAAACTTTCCGGCTGCATCGCCGTTTCCGGTGGACTGGAAGTTGCCAGCGACCGTCTTCTGAAACTCATTGACAAAGGAGTTTCTGTAGAACAAGTAGCCAAAGTTACAAGACATTTTACCGAGGCTGGAATTATGGTTCACGCTTATCTGATGTACGGCTACCCGACCCAGACTGTTCAGGAAACGGTGGACTCTCTTGAGATGGTTCGGCAACTGTTTGAGATGGGCGTTTTGCAAAGTGGCTTCTGGCATCAGTTTGCAATGACGGCGCATTCTCCAGTGGGACAAAATCCACAGGAGTTTGGCGTGACGCCTGTTTTGCAGGAGATTCAGTTTGCGAATAATGATGTAGATTTTATTGATAAAACCGGCATTGACCACGGAAAATTTGCTTTTGGACTGAAGAAATCACTTTTCAACTATATGCATGGTATCAACTTCGATCTGCCATTGCAGGAGTGGTTTGATTTCAAAATCCCGAGAACAACCATTCACCCCGATTATATTCATGATTGTCTTGTGGATGAAGAAGAATTCAGTTTCAAAGCCAATTCAAAAGTGATTTTTACTAAACAAATAGCTTTTACCAATCAAATTACCAAAACCAAAAAAGGCAATTCCTGGAAACTGACGCAGCTCACATTCCATTTAAAAACCAATATTGTGAAAATTGAACTAGATCAGGTAAAAGCACAGTGGCTTCTTGAGATTATCAGCTCATACAGCATAGAAAATTCTAAAAAACTGACACTTCAGCAGCTTAAAGATCTTTATGAAAAGGATTTTGAAGACTTTGAACTGTTCTGGTTTTCCAAACCGATGCAGCAGTTGAAGGAAAATGGGATTATTCTAAGTTTATAATTATCCGTCTGCTTTATAACGTATTAATATGTCTCAGACAATTTTTGACCATCATCAAATCAAAACAGTTTCCTCTTTTAAGGAACTAATAAATATGGAGTTCCAAGGCGACAACAATGCTATCTGCTGGCAAAGAAATTTGGCTGGAGATTTTGGTGAAATTGTTTCCAAACTTGAACTGAAAAACAACATCACAGAAGTTTCTGTTGAAGATTTAGAAAATCTGACACTCACAGACCATGGTGAGCTTGCAAGAGAAATTATCATAAATGATTTGCGATTATTAGCTGATTTTGGAGCATCGCCATCCCTTAATTTGATTAAAAATTATGAGCGTGATGATGAGTTAGATTTCATCTCAACCGACGTCTATTCTTATCATGTAGACCGCTCACCTATCGCTACCAGCACATTTCTCTGCACTTATTTTGGTGCAGCAAGTGACATATTACCCAATGATCAGGCAATCCAAAAAATTCTGATTCCTGAAATCCGTGAAAAACTAAAAGAACTGTACGATGGCAAAGAAGAAGATTTTGATGCTTTTTTGAAAGCGTATTATTTTGATTTACATTACCAGCCGAAAACCAACGCGCATCCCATCAATCTCGGTTTGGGAAATCTCTGGCGTTTGTCTGTAGATCATCCGGAACAGAAAGTGCAACCGTGTGTCCATCGTGCACCAGTCGAAAATGATGGCGAATACCGGTTGCTTTTGATTTGTTAAAATAATCTGGATTATAATAAAAACAAACCTGCTCACTAGCAGCTTTTCATATTTTTGAGATTGTCACTAATCTTTACTGAGGAGGATTATTTTTAGGCTCAGGCAGGTTAGAATTCTTTGCGGCTTTTACCAGCTCATTAACATCGGCGTATAGGAGCTTCCAGTCGGCTACATCTTTCATTGCGGTGATGAGGCCAAGCAGGGCTTTCAGGGATTTTTCCAGATCTTTCCGGATGGCGGAAGCCGATCTCATTGTCCGGAGATCCGCATTCGCAGCAGCCTGCTCCGCAAACAATGCCTCGAATACAGCCTGTTTTGTCTTCATATCCGTGAAAGCGGCAGTCAGCGAGAGTGCGTCGATCTTCGCCATATTCTCCGGTTTTTCCAGCTCTTCGATCAGCTTTTTCATCTGGGCGGTTTCTGATGAGTAACTCAGTTTGTAAAGCTCCAGCCCAAAGAGTTTAAAAATCTGATACAGTTCTTCGGCAGACTGGTGATTGGCCACAGAAGACAGTTTTCGGTAACCATTGAGAAATCCTTTCAGATTGGAAAACGAAATGTCCCGTTCTTTGTCGGCGTCTGCCACATTATCGCCTTTCCCGCTGTAGATCTGCTTGGCATAGACGATATCATAGTCTGCATACTTTGTTTTAGTTTCTGTAACCAGCGGATGATCTGTAATGACCGGATATGTTCCGGAATCTGACAGATTGATGATTCTCTTAGCAAGTGTAGCTAAATCTTTTGTACTCAATTTTGATAGTGTAATTTTCATACATTTAATGTTTTTGTTGTTAATAATTTTATTTTTTAGCGAAATAAATGTATAAAAAATATCATTTACTTACAAAACTATAGTCGGGAAACCTTTGTAAAAGTTATTTTGTTTCCCGCAGACCGTGGGAAAGCTCCGTCAAAGTCATTTGGTTACAAAACCCTCGTTTGGAAACCAAAGTAAAAGTCATTTTGTTACAAAACGAGGGTTTTGTGACTTCCGTCAAAGTTGTGTAGGTTAGAAAACGAGGGTTTTGGGGTTTTGGAAGGTTTTGGTTTTTTTTCAGTAGAAGTACGTGATTAAACAAATTCAAGTTTTTATATATTTGATATTAATAATTTAGTCTGATGAACATGAAACAATTACAAAAAAATGGATGGATTGAAATTGATTATTCAAATTATGATGAAGACTTAATTAATATAGCCAAAGAATTTGGGACAATTATTAACCATCCTAATGGCAGTATAATAGATTACATCAGACCAAAAAAAAAGACTGAAGCATTAAAAAATACACTAAGCTATAATTTTGAATATAAAGAATTCCCACTACATACCGATACTGCATTTTGGGAAATCCCATCAAGATACGTTTTATTAAGTTGCGAAAATTATTCTTCTACAGCAACTACTATAATTAAATCTGAAGAGTTAATTAATTTATTATCTATAAAAGAGCTAAGTGAATTTAAAAATTCAATTTTTTTAGTAAAAACTCAGAATAGTAATTTTTACACTAGTATATTAAGTATTATTTGTAATATTAAATGTTTCCGTTTTGACAGTAACTGTATGAGACCATTAAACAATAGTGCAAAAATTTCTGAAGAAATTATAAAAGAAAAAATTCAACTTATTGAAGTAACAAGAATTATTTGGAATAATCCAAAAATTTTAATTTTTGACAATTGGTCTACACTTCATGGAAGAGATGAAGTAGTAAATGATGAAAAAAGAATAATTAAAAGAATATATATAAAATAATATGAGCTGGGAAAGAGAACCATTATTTAAAAAATCAAAATTATTTTTTGAAAAAGCTTTCGATGAAGACAAAGAAAGTCCATTTTTTGGGCTTTGGTGTGCTATGGGGCTTGAATTATTAACGAGATCATCATTAGCTTACATAAGTCCTACCTTATTAGCCGATCCTGATGCAAGCCATCAAAATTTACTGCATGCTTTGAATCTAGGTGTTTCTAAAAGTAAAAGAAAATCACTAATAACAATTCAAGTTTTATCATTATGTCAGACTTTAATAACCGATTTTACAGAATACCATTTTAAAGTTTCATCAGCAATAATTAATCAAAGAAATGAAGAATTACATACAGGTAGTTCAGCGTTTGATGAATACCCTGCGTCTCGCTGGCTAGCAGATTTTTATAAATGCTGTAAAATTTTAAGTGAATTTCAAGGTGAATCATTAAATTCTCTGCTTGGAGATGATGTAGAGAAAGAAGCAAATATGATATTATCTGAAGTTCAAGAAGAAGTGACAGGTAAAACTAAATCTCTTATTGCTGCGCACAAAAAGGTTTTTGAAGGTAAACCTACAGATGATCAAGCGGTATTAAAAGAAGAAGCTACAAAAAGTAGTGACAGACTTGCTTATAGAGGACATCATCGAGTAAATTGTCCAGCTTGTAATAGTTTAGCAACAGTTATAGGAGAATCTTATGGTAAACAAAATATTGAAGCAACAGTAGACAAGATTGTTGTCAGACAATCAATACTCCCTACTAAATTCAGCTGTATAGCTTGCGAACTTAAAATTGAAGGATATAATGCTTTAGCTGTAGTTGATTTAGCTAATCCATATACCAGAAGAACTACATATAAGCCAGAAGACTATTATGATATGATAAATCCAGAAGATTTTGACAGAATTTCTGAAAAATATCATGAAATGGAAGATGATTTTATGAATAATTATGAAGATTTTAATAATGAATAATTGAACATATAATTTACTCATTTAATAAAAATTAAATAAAAAAGCGAACCATCACTAGTTCGCTTTCTTATTGTTGTTGTTTTGGCTTATTCGCAAAGAATAATACCTTTATCGTTGTTAAATTCAAGAACGCCACTTTTGATCTCATAGGAGAAAGCAGACTTGGCTTCTGTTTCTTTGGTCAGGTATTTTTCGTAAGCTGCACCGACTTTGTCTGTGTAGATCTTCACTTTACCGTTTACCAAGGCAGAAACTATCGCCGCGTGGTTCTTAAAAATCTGGAACTGGCCGCTTTTTCCAGGCAATAGAACAGACTCTACATCGCCATCAAAAACTATATATTCCGGAGTTAAAATTTTTATATTCATTGTTTTAAAGATAAGAGATGATAGATAAAAGATGATAGATTTTTAACTTTAAAGTCTTTAGTCTATAATCTATCCGTCTATAATCTTAATTTATGCGTTTTCAGCAAGCATTTTCTGTCCTGCAGCAATAGCTTCTTCGATGGTTCCTTTCAGGTTGAATGCTGCTTCAGGATACTGATCCAGCTCACCGTCGATGATCATATTAAACCCTTTGATGGTATCTTTGATATCTACCAAAGATCCCGGGATCCCTGTAAACTGCTCAGCAACGTGGAAAGGCTGAGATAAGAATCTCTGTACTTTTCTCGCTCTATAAACTACCAATTTATCTTCTTCAGACAATTCTTCCATACCAAGGATCGCAATGATATCCTGCAATGCTTTGTATCTCTGAAGAATTTCTTTTACTCTTTGAGCACAGTTATAATGTTCTTCACCGATGATTTCCGGAGCCAAAATTCTTGATGTAGAAGCCAATGGATCTACCGCCGGATAAATACCTAATGAAGCAATTTTTCTATCTAATACCGTAGTTGCATCTAAGTGAGCAAACGTAGTTGCCGGAGCCGGGTCAGTTAAGTCATCCGCAGGTACGTAAACCGCTTGTACTGATGTAATTGAACCGTTTTTAGTAGAAGTAATTCTTTCTTGCATCGCACCCATTTCAGATGCCAATGTTGGCTGGTAACCTACCGCTGATGGCATACGACCCAAAAGTGCAGATACCTCAGAACCAGCTTGTGTAAAACGGAAGATATTATCTACGAAGAACAATACGTCTCTACCTTGACCAGTTTCTCCTCCATCTCTATAATATTCAGCCAAAGTAAGACCAGACAATGCTACTCTCGCTCTTGCTCCTGGTGGCTCATTCATCTGTCCGAAAACGAAAGCTGCTTTAGAATCTTTCATCGCTTCCAAATCTACTTTGGAAAGATCCCAGCCTCCATTTTCCATAGAGTGCATAAACTCATCACCATATTTGATAATCCCGGATTCCAACATCTCTCTCAAAAGGTCATTTCCTTCTCTTGTTCTTTCTCCTACTCCTGCGAATACAGAAAGACCACCGTGTCCTTTTGCAATGTTGTTAATCAATTCCTGGATCAATACTGTTTTTCCTACACCTGCTCCACCGAACAATCCAATTTTACCTCCTTTTGCATAAGGCTCAACAAGGTCGATTACTTTGATTCCTGTGAAAAGAACTTCAGCAGAAGTTGACAATTGATCGAATTTTGGTGCTTCTCTGTGGATTGGCAAACCTCCTTCTTTTGACAAAGTCTGGATCCCGTCGATAGCATCACCTACCACGTTGAAAAGACGTCCATTAACTTCTTCCCCTACTGGCATAGTGATTTGCTTACCTGTACCGGTAACTTCCTGACCTCTCTGAAGACCATCCGTAGCATCCATTGCGATACATCTTACCATATCTTCTCCAATGTGCTGCTCTACCTCTAGTACAACTTTCTCGCCGTTGTGCTTGATGATCTCTAAAGCGTCATATATTTTTGGTAATTCTTCAACTTCATTAAAAACCACGTCGATAACCGGTCCAATAATTTGTGAAATTTTTCCTTTAATTTGGTTTGCCATTACTAAATTTTTACTTGTGCGCAAAGATAATAAAAGTTTATAAATGAGCGTTGTCAGAAAAAAAGATTTTTATCATATTTGTATGACATTTATGAACACCCTATTTAGGTGTATTTTTACACGCGCAGATTTTTTATCATCTGCAAAAAAAATCAGAATTTGAAAATCATAAGAGATCTTACAGATTACCATGACAAAACGCCGTTAGCATTATCATTAGGAATGTTCGACGGTGTACATTTGGGGCATTTATCTATCATCAATACTTTAAATAAAATAGCGAAAAAAGAACATCTGGAATCTGCTATCTTAAGTTTTTGGCCGCATCCAAGAAAGTTTCTTAATCCGGACGATGATGTTAAAATGCTGAATACTTTGGAAGAAAAATTAGAACTTCTAGAAAAAAGCGGCATCCAAAATATCTTTCTAAAGACATTTGATGAAGAATTCCGAAATCTTACCGGAACTGAGTTTTGCGAACAAGTCCTGATTCAAAAGCTCAATGTAAAACATATCATCATTGGTCACGATCATACTTTCGGGAAAAATAAAAGCGGAAATTTTGAATTACTGAAATCCCTTTCTGATGAATTAGGTTTTAAGGTGAATCAATTGGAGGCTGTACAAAAAAATGATCTTAATGTGAGTTCTACAAAAATCAGAATTGCTTTATCAGAAGGCAGAATCAAAGTTGCTAATGAAATGCTGGGCTACAATTATCCTCTGACAGGAAAAGTAATCCACGGGAAAAAATTGGGAAGAACCATTGGTTATCCAACTGCGAATATCGAAGTTCCAATCAACAAATTATTACCTAAAAGCGGAGCTTATATTGTTGAAGTTTATGTGGATAATCAATTCTACAAAGGAATGCTGAGCATCGGAACCAATCCTACAATAGATGACAAAAGCAAATCTTTACACACCGAAGTTTATATTTTGGATTTTGACCAAGATATTTATGATCAACAAATCACCATTAAATTTCGAGACTTTCTCCACGATGAAATCAAATTCGAAGGTCTGGAAAAGCTGATTGAAAAGTTGGATGAAGATAAAAGATTGACTGAAAGTTATGATTTTTAACAAAAAAAAGAGTCTTGTAATAAGTCTCTTTCTCAAAATATTTCCACTAAAACTCTAGTTCTAATCGATTTTCACGTTTATTATTTTGTTCACGTAATCTATTTCTAAAACTATTTTTTTGTTCTTCAGTAACATTTACACCCAAACTCTCAAGATTACCGACTGGATTATTTTTCAAATTTTGTTTTGCTTGATCAATCTTTAATGGCGTAGTTTCTGTTGCATTTTCAATTTTATTATAATTCAGAACAATTAATCGTCCTTTTAATTCAGATGACTTAGTAGATTTTACAAGTTCAAAATCATAATCCCCTTTTGAATCTGAAATTTTAACTATTAGTCCAGGAAGTCCGGAAAATTTATACGGTCCTTTTTGGAAAGGAATATCCGGAGTATACCAAGCTATCCAATGTCTTCCTTTGTAATCAATTTCCGCTCTTTTACACAAAAAAGTACTGATTTTTTTTTCTTCACCAAAAATTTTCCAATTTTTCAAAACAGGTTCACTATATGTTAAAGGTGACATCAAAACAGTTTCGAAAAAAGAAATTTTATTTTGACTTTGTATTATGGTGTAGGGATATTTAGTTTTAGGTAAACTAACATTTCTAAAATCTATCGCAGTACCTTTATCAGAAAAACCTTTCCTAACTACAGAACTTACGATTGAATCTCTTTTTAAAGATTTTAAACTATTGAAAACTGAGTAATTATCACCTATCTGGAGAGAAAATAATTCATCATAAATATAACTCAAATTTAGTGAATCGGGTTTAGCTCTAAGTTGATAAATAAAATCTCCTCGCAAAGAATCTTTTTTAAATTCCTGCGAGAAGATAAAATTTCCTACAAATATTAAAACTAAAATAATACTATTTGTAATGTTTTTCATTTTAAAGTTTTAATTTCCACATTGGATGCTTTCCACTAGATTACCGTATGCCTCAACTTGTGCAGGAGTCCAGTTTTGATTAGTTTGTACAGCAATTCCACAAGAAGTATAAACATAAATTGGATAAAGTATCACTGCAGAAACAGAAACTTTATTTGTTACTTCATTTTTTTTCACTTCCGTTTTACCTTCAGAAGTATTCGTGGTATTAGCCAATGTAACACCCGAAACTCCAACTGCTAAAAGCAGTGCTAAAATAATTTTTTTCATTGTGATAAATTTTTAATTAAAATTAATTTGTGTTTAAACTTTTTTGCGCATTAGGTTTTAACTGTCCAAAGAAAAAAAAAAAAAATGAATTAGGCAATACAAATTTATATTTTCAATTAGGTAGTTTTCTGATAAGTAATTACTTGTGATAATTGATTATAATTTAAAATTTTTTTGATCTTTTTTAAGTATTTTTTTTTTAAATAAAACAAGTGAATTAATGTAAAACACAAGGAAGAATATTGGTAATGAAAATAAGAATATGTGAAAATCAATTGAGAAATTGAATTTGAATAAAAAACTGACGGAATAATTTCGGTTTTATAAAAACAATAAAGGATGGCAAAAACCATCCTTTATTTTATATCTACATTCAATTCTTATTTTAAAGTAAACTTGATTTTCGTTCTGATGTCAGAAGAAGAGCTTCCAATCAAAGCTTCAAAATCGCCTGGCTCTGCAACCCAATCATGTTTTACGGGGTCGAAGAAACTCAACGCCGATTTATCAATGGTAATGGAAACATCTTTAGATTCGCCGGCTTTCAAATAAACTTTATCGAAACCTTTCAATTCTTTAAGAGGTCTTGGCAAGGATGATTTTAAGTCGCTGATGTACAATTGCACAACCTCGGCTCCATCTACTTTACCTGTATTTTTAATATTCACGGTGAAAGTGATTTTATCGTTCGAAGTCAATTCAGACTTGTCTGCTTTTACTTTTCCATATTCGAAAGTCGTATAACTCAAACCGTGTCCGAAACTGAATAATGGTTTGATGTTTTTCGTATCGTGCCAACGGTAACCCACGAAAATCCCTTCGTTATAAGTAATATTGATAGGATCTTTCAGATCTTTTCCTTTTCCGGCGGCCAATTCTGCTTTATTTCCCGGATATTCTCCCATTGCGTGTGCACCGTTGTCTTCCAGCTTGACAGGAAACGAAAACGGTAATTTTCCAGACGGATTAACATCACCAGCCAAAACACCAGCTATAGCATGACCTGCTTCCGAGCCAAGATACCAAGATTGTAGAACCGATGGAACATCCTTAACCCAAGGCATTGCAACGGCATTACCAGAAATAAGAACTACAGCCAGATTTTTGTTGGCTTTAGATAATTCCGAAATCAATTGATCCTGATTGTATGGCAAACCATAAGATTCCCGATCCATTCCTTCTGCATCCTGACGGTCGCTTTTATTGAGTCCACCTACGAACACTACAAAATCCGATTCTTTTGCCAGCTTTACCGCCTCGGCAATTAGTTCTGCCGATGAACGTGTTTCTTTAAGATTCTGACCGGATTTTACTCCGTTATACTCACCGCCAACGTCTCCGACATAGCCTCTTGCGTATTTAACTTCCGCCTTTTTGCCGAAACGTTCCTTGATCCCGTCTAATGGGAGCGTTTCATATTTAACTTTCAGAGAAGAACTTCCGCCGCCTACAGTCATCATTTTAATAGCGTTCTCTCCTATTACAGCGATTTTTTTTGTTTTGGCTAAATTGATAGGTAACGTCGATTTTTGATTCTGAAGCAACACAATTCCTTCTGAACCGATCTGCTTAGCTGCTGCCCTGTGTTCTTCTGAAGCAACAGAACCGAATGGACGGTTTTTATTCATGGTAGTTTTGTAAGCAAGACCTAATAATCGTCTCACCTTATCATCCAATTCTTTAGTTCCAACTTTCCCGGATTTGATCAGATCAAGATAAGGCTTTGCTAGATAATAATTATCGTAGGCATTGCTGGTTCCGGCAGAAAGACCATTGGTCCAGGTTCCGAACTCCAGATCCAAACCATTATAAATCGCTTGATTGGTATCCAAAACTGCACCCCAATCTGATACCACCACACCTTTATAACCCCATTCACCTTTCAGAATATCATTCAATAGATACTGATTATGACTGGCGTGTTGTCCTTTATATAAATCATAAGCGCCCATAATCGTCCAAGAATCACCTTCTTGAACAGCAGCTTTGAATGGTGGCAAATATATTTCGTATAAAGCCCTGTCATCTACAATGACATTGCTCGTGTGTCTGAATGTTTCCTGATTGTTCAAAGCAAAATGTTTGACACTTGTTGCAACGCCGTTGGATTGAACGCCCTTAATGTATGGCACCACCATTTGAGAAGCAAGGAACGGATCCTCGCCCATATACTCGAAGTTACGGCCATTAAGTGGTGTTCTGTAGATATTGACACCCGGCCCAAGAAGTACATCTTTTTTTCTATATCTAGCTTCCTCACCAAGGGATTTGCCGTACAGAGAGGACATATTTTTGTTCCAAGTTGCAGCTAGAGCCGTAAGCGCAGGATAAGCAATGATGGAGTCATTGGTCCAGCCAGCCTGATCCCACTCGTCCCAAAGTACTTCCGAGCGTACGCCGTGAGGACCGTCCGCTGTCCAAAGCTCAGGAATCCCGAGTCTAGCGACACCTGGCGCACTAAATTTGGATTGGGCATGAATCATTGCAATTTTTTCCTCCAAAGTCATTCTGGACAAAGCATCTTCAATCCTTTGCTCAACAGATTTAGAATCATCCAGATAGATTGGTGTTTTTGTCTGAGCCATACCCAGCTGTGATATAAAGGCAAGCGCAGAACATAATATTATTTTTTTAATCATAAATTTTATCCTTTAAAAATAAAAATTTTCCTGAGTCCAAGATACAAATAATTTTATTATCTCAAAATGAGAAAATAAAAAATTGTAAATAATGTCGGGAATTATTAGGACAAAAAAAAAGAAAACAATCTTTTAAATGAAATTTATATTAACTAAAAAAAATACATTTACCTAGCAAGTATTTCTTCTCTGGTTTTTTTGGGAAGTGAATTTAATACCAAATCATAGGAATGGTCAATGAGTTTTATTATCAGATCTTTCTTAATACCTTCACAAACTATAGAATTCCAATGTGTTTTGTTCATATGGTAAGCACCGGAAATTTGAGGATAATTTTCACGCAGTTCTTCGCTCCACTCCGGGTCAGCTTTTGCTGAAAAGGTTGCAGGATGCTTTTCTAAAGAAACTAGAAGAAACATTTTTCCGCCGATCTTGAAGACCAAAGTTTCATTATCAAAAGGAAAACCTTCCGTTACAGCTTTTTTGGATAAACAGTATTCACGGATTTCTTCGGCTTCCATCTAATAAATTAGAATTTAAAAGTATTCTTCGGAAGTTCTTTGTTGATTTCGATTTTATTAATCAACATAACATAATCACTGTCCTTCTTAGGCGAAGACGACTCGATTCTGTAAGGCATTAAT
The DNA here is from genome assembly GCF_003730015.1 of Epilithonimonas hominis. GTDB lineage: Bacteria > Bacteroidota > Bacteroidia > Flavobacteriales > Weeksellaceae > Epilithonimonas > Epilithonimonas hominis. Next base: position 49,707 of record NZ_RJTU01000008.1, read on the forward strand.
AATTGTCCAACTTTTCTGTAATCGGAATAAGTCAGAGTTTCATCTTTCTTGATTTCGCGATACAACATATAGTTTTTGACATCAAAAAAATAGATGGTTTTATTCACATTTTTCGTCAGTTCTACTTTGAAATAAAATTGTTCTCCAATTTTTTCTTTGCCTAATAATTCTGCTTCAAAACCTTTGTTTTCCCAATCGATAAAGTCGTTATCAAAATTCTCAGGGATATAATCTGTGTATTGCTGAAGTTTATTCTGAGCATAATTCATAGCATAACCATTCTTTCCGTCAAAACCTTCAACAGGTGTTTCTTTTCCACCCATTATAATAGCGGTTTTGGTAAGATTTGGACGTTGCTGATAGATTTTCATTAAATAAGAATCATTAACTCCCAAAGTTACTCGCCCTTGTATCTGAACCGTATTCAGAAGTTTCCAATTGGTAAGGCCTCCGGAATTTTCTATATTTTTATCAATGATATCTTTTGCAGTTTGAGCAGAAATAACGATGGAAAATATAATGGAAAAAATGAGAATTATTTTTTGCATTCAGTATTTTTTAAGGTTGCTAAGATAAAATTTTCAATTGGCTTCTTGTCTTAAAGAACGTTAATTTTGACATGATTAACGACTAAATTAAATCAGTTTTTTGGCTTTCTCCAAATCTTCAGGCGTATCAATCCCAATCCCCACAAAATCAGTTTCTACCATTTTAATTTTCATCCCATTTTCCAAATAGCGTAGTTGTTCTAATTTTTCCGAAATCTCCAAAGGTGTCATTTCCAAAGAAGAGAATTTTAGCAAAGCTTCTTTTCGGAAAGCATAAACGCCAATATGTTTATAATACGTGACGTCATAAGATAATTCGCGCTGGAAAGGAATTACTGAACGACTAAAATACAAGGCAAATCCATTATTATCAGTAATGACTTTGACATTATTTGGATTCCGGATTTCCTCGGATTCTTTCAATTGAATTTTCAATGAAGCTAAAGAAATTTCCTTTTTTTCATCTTTATAAAAAACGTCAATCAGTTGTTTTAGAGGTTCTTTTTTGAGGAAAGGTTCATCGCCTTGAACATTAATCACGATATCACAATCGATGTTTTGAACAGCTTCTGCAATTCTATCGCTCCCAGTTTCGTGTTCGCCTGTCATTACAGCTTTTCCTCCGTTTTTGGAAATTTCATCAAAAATTAATTCAGAATCTGTAGCGACGAATACTTCATCAAACAAACCAGTTTCCAAAACATTCTGATAAGTAGTTGTGATAATAGTTCTATTTCCCAGAATCTCCATCATTTTACCGGGAAATCTTGTAGAATTATAACGGGCGGGAATAACTGCGATAACTTTGTTCATAGATTTTCTAGTTTTTTAAGGGATTCACAAACCTTTAGATTTCATTATTTGTTTTGTTTTATAATTTGTTCCAATCGATCATCAGGTTCAAAATCGAGAATATCAATGAGCTTTACTTTTTTAAAATCTTTATGAAATGTATTGATAACCACATTCCAATTTTCCGGAACCACTGCAGAAGGAACTTTCAAACAAAGTTTTTCATTGGAATCAAACCAAACATTTCCAATCTTTTGACAATCGGAATAGTTCCTAAAATCTCTCCAGTTTTTAGATAATGCTGAAGTATCAACAACTTGGAAACCAGAATTATTAGGAATTTTGATGATCATAATCCTGAAATCCTTATTGAATCCCAATCCCTTGCGATGCGCCAATGTTTCCAAGTAGGCTAAAGAAATACTTTCTGCAGTATAAATAACTTTCTTGCCTTCTGAGTTCCACCTCCCTTCCAATCCACTTGCAAAAAGTGAGTCAGCGTATTTTTTGTGAACAATCCTATAAACCAACATTGTTATACAGGATAACCCTGAGCCAATTTTTCTATTTCTTCATACACTAAATCTACACCGCCAGAAGTAGAAATAAAATCGATTGGCTTGTCCTCAGAATTCCAAAAAGGACGATTCATCCAAAGTGTAAACTCATCAAGGTTTCCAAAAATATCCTTACCAAAATTATAAAGATTGATTAATTTTAAAAGATGCTCGCTATAAATTGGATCCAAACCTTTTTCCTGATCTCTATAATTGCTAATGGTTCTTGGAGAAAGATTGATTACCGATGCCAGGGTTTTCTCCGGCATATTGATAGCATCTGCAAGCAAATAGAACACATCTGTTTTCAGACCTTCTCTTGCTTTTTTCAACAGTTTGTAATCGTCTTGTATAGAATATCGATTAAAGACGGAAGAACCAACGCCATAAGTAGCAACTGGCTCTCCCACTTTTGATTTTTTAGAATTTTCGTTTTGTTTATAATAGGCCATCTTTGTATTTCTTTACACAAAGATAGAATTTTTTCCAAAAACAAAACGAATTTTTTCCATTTATTTTAAATTATTTAGTGCTTGTTCCAACTTCGGAAGACAGTCTTTAATATCCTCCAAAGAACAACCGCCCACAGAAGCTCTAAACCAAGGCACTGATTTATCATTTCCAAAAGCAGAGAACGGAACCAAAGCCATTCCTGCATTATTAATCAGATAGAAAACCAAATCACTGGAGTTCTCTATTGTTTTTCCGTCTGGTGCAGTTTTTCCAAGATAATCCAACTTAATCGTCAAGTAAAGTGCTCCCATTGGCGAAATACTTTCCACAGAAAAACCTTTCGATTTCAAATCTTGGATTCCTGCGTGAAGTTCTTTCAGGCTTGTATTCAGTTTTTGTTTGTAATCGTCTAAGAATGTATCCACTGCAGAATCATCCGCTAAAAACTCAGCAACCGCTTCCTGTTCCGGTTTTGGTGCCCAAGCTCCAACGTGCGTCAAAAGAGCTTTCATTTTATCAATTACCAAACTCGGCCCAAATCCCCAACCAACTCTCACTCCAGTCGCTGCGAAACACTTAGACGTTCCATCAACATAAATCGTGTAATCTTTCATTTCCGGGAAAAGACTTACCGGATTGTAATGATCTGAACCAAATGTCAACATTGCGTAGATTTGGTCGTACATCAGGTAAAGCGGTTTTTCATCTGCTCCTCTCCTTTTATTTTCTTCCAAAACCAATTCGCAAATCTCAGACAAATGCTCTTTTGTGAACATTGTTCCGGTTGGATTCAGTGGAGAACAAAGGCAAAGCAAAACTGCGCCTTCTAAATGTGGTCTTAAATCATCAGCTGTCGGCAGGAAATTATTAGATTCCTGAGTCTGAACTTCAACCGCATTTGCATTGGTTAAATAAGCGTAATGATTGTTATTCCAAGAAGGAATCGGATAAATCACTTTATCGCCTTCGTCCACAATCGTTTTGAAAACTGCATATATCAAAGGTCTGGAACCGGCTGTAATCAAAATGTCATTAGCCGAATAATCCAGATTCCAACGTTTTTTAAGATCGTTGCTTACGGAAGTTCTTAGAGACTGTAAACCGTTTGCAGGCGGATAGTTGGTCAGATTATTTTTATAAGCTTTCTCAATTCCTTGTTTCAATTCCGATGGAATTGGATAGATATTTGAATTAAGATCACCAATGGTGAGATTTGAGATTTGTGCTCCTTTGGCTTTCAAATCGTTAACTTCATTTCCGATTTTGATAATTTCCGAACCAATCAGGTTAGATGCTAGTTTAGATACTTTCACTTATTTATTTTTTGATGTTTTTCCGAAACTTAATCCGGACTTCTACTTTTTATGATTTGCAAATTTCTTAAATGTAACAGATTAATTCAAGACATACAACAAAAAAAGTTCTCAAAACTAAATTGCTTCAGTAATTAAGAACTTTATATTAAAAATATTTTAGATTATATTTTTATCTGATAAAAATTTTCAACTACAGATTCAAATCCTGTTTCACCTTAGCAATCTTCTCTTCAAGCTTAGGAAGTTTGGCAACAAAATCTTCTTTGGAAGTGATGCTGTCTTTTACAGAAACATAAAATTTGATTTTTGGCTCGGTTCCAGAAGGACGAACACAAACTTTAGTTCCATCTTGAGTATAGAAAATCAACACGTTAGACTTAGGAATATCGTCCATCACTTTTTTCTCATTTTTTGAAACGATGAAATTAGTCTGCTCTTTGAAATCCTTCACTTCTTCTACAGGAGAACCAGCAATCTCTTTCGGTGGATTACTTCTGAAATCACTCATCATCTGCGTAATTTCTTCAGCTCCAGTTCTACCCTTTCTTACGACATTAATTAAGCCTTCGTAATAGAACCCAACTTCTTTGTAGATGTCAATCATATATTCGTAAACTGTTGTGCCATTAGCTTTACACCAAGCAGCGATTTCAGAAGCCGTCAAAATTGAACCACAAGAATCTTTGTCACGAACGAAATCTCCAGTCATAAAACCGAAACTTTCTTCGCCTCCACAAATGAATTTTTCCTGACCTTCAAAATCACGTATCATTTTCCCAATCCATTTGAAACCAGTCAATCCAACTTTGCAATCTACTCCAAATTTCTCTGCAACATCAAAGAAAACATCAGAAGTCACAATCGTAGAACCAATGAATTCTTTTCCTGTAATTTTCCCTGCTTTTTTCCATTGGTCAAGGATATAATAAGTTAAAATTGTATTGGTCTGATTTCCATTAAGAAGTTGCATTTCGCCTTCAAGATTTCTTACAGCAATTCCCAATCTGTCACCATCTGGGTCTGTTCCGATAACGATATCAGCATTAGTAATTCTTGCTAAATCCATTGCCATAGAAAGCGCTGCTGGTTCTTCCGGATTCGGGGACGCTACTGTTGGGAAATTTCCACTTGGAATCATTTGCTCCTGAACCAAATCCAATTTTGTAAATCCAGCTTTTTTCAAAGCTTTTGGAACAGTTGTATAAGTTGTTCCGTGGATGGATGTGAAAACGATGTTTAGATTATCTCTTCCCACATTTTGGTAAAGAGAATTTTCCATACAAGCATCGATGTAAACATCATCTTGGTATTCCCCAACCCATTCGATTAGGTCATCATTTCCATTGAATTTGATATCCTCAAACTTAGTCGCGTAAACTTCTCTGATGATATTTTCATCATCCGGCGGAACGATTTGCGCACCGTCATTCCAATATACCTTATAACCGTTATATTCCGGTGGATTGTGAGAAGCCGTCAAAACGATTCCGGCATTACATTTTTTATCTCTCACTGTGAAAGACAATTCCGGAGTTGGACGATGTTCTTTGAACAACAGAACTTTGATTCCGTTCGCTGTCAAAACATCAGCAACGATTTTCCCGAACTCTTTAGAATTGTTACGAACGTCATAAGCAATCGCAACTTTGATTTCACCAGAAAACTTCTGATGAAGATAATTCGCAAGTCCTTGAGTAGCCTGCCCTAATGTGTACTTATTTAAACGATTGGTTCCAACACCCATCACACCACGCATTCCTCCTGTTCCGAATTCTAATTCTCTATAAAAAGAATCTTCCAAATCCGGCGAATTAGAATCGATTAAAGTTTGTACCGCATTTCTTGTTTCTTCGTCAAATGTTTCGGAAAGCCAAAGTTTTGCTTTATCTAATGTTGATAATTCTGACATTATTTATAGTTTTTTGTTTTAATTCAATTTCTTGTTCTCTAAAGTCGCTTTTTCAGTTACTTTCAGTTTCTTCGAAGGATTTCCGTAATAAATCAATTTCGATGTATTACCGATTTTTCCTTTGATTTCTTCATCTACACTCAGTTCTGCATAATTTCCGTTCTGAGACTCGATTTCCAAATCTTTGATATACCAATATGGCGAAATAATACTCGCTGTATCTTTAATATTAAGCTTGGCTAAAGTCGTTTTTCCCAACAAATTAGCTCGGCTTTTGTTCGCCATTTCTATCTCCGACTTCTCTGAAATCACTGAACCGATAAATTTAGCATTATCTTTTAAATGAAGTGCGAAATTTTCAACTTTCATTTGACTTGAAATGTTAAGTTCTACAGAATCAGCTATTTTAATCACATCGAACGGATTTTTTCCGTAAATCGTGATATTGTAAAAATCTACTTTATCAGTTTCCCTTTTCTCTGTGATTGACAGATTTTTATCCTTAACCTCAATATTAAGATTATCAAAGAAATTAGGATAAGTTTCTACATTCACAAAGTTATGTGGACTTTGGACATAAAACACACGAAATTTTCCTTTCAAATCCAATTTAGAAAACTCAGAAAGTTCAATATCTTTGGACTGAATTTCTCCTTTTGGAGAGACTTTTCCACAAGAAATGATGATTATCGAAAAGATAAAGAGATATGTAAAGGAATTAAGAATTCGTTTCAATTGAGTAATTTTTATTCGAAGCAATTTACAATTATTTTCAGAAAATAAGAAGATGACTTTAATCAAAAAGAAAGTCCGCCGTATCTCACGAAACTTCCCAATAACAGCATCAAAACACCGATTGTTGTAACCGACAAAATGTGAAAAGCCATCAGAGGTAAAGTTTTAGCAGTCAGTTTGGGAATCACGAAAAAATTGGCGCTGATTGCAAACAATACAGTTATCAGAAGTAAAATCAATTTCAAAGAAATAACAGTTTCTATAGGATTCGAAAAATGAAACCAATTTGAAAATCCAATTCCGAATTTGTAAGACATCCAAACGCCAGAAATGACCATCAAAAGCAAAGCAGGAATTCCTATTTTCTCATACTTTCGTTCGAAATCGAGGAGAATTTCCACATCCTTTTTTTTCAAAACTTCTGGCAAAATTGTTACCGCTAAAATCAAATGTCCGCCAACCCAAATCGAGGCTCCCAAAAGATGGATAATCAATAGCAAATGATGACTCATAATTAAATCATTTCTTCGATGTGATAATTCTTGTGCTCGCGGTTGCTTCTGATAATCAATTCGCCCAAGAATCCCGCTACAAAAAGTAAACTTCCCAAAATCATCATGGTCAAAGCAATAAAAAACCAAGGATTGTTTGCAATTAGGTTTCCATAGATTTTGAAAATATAAACATCAATAAGCTTTGAAACACCCAACCAAATTGCTGATAAAAATCCGATAATGAACATCAAAGTTCCCACAGCGCCAAAGAAATGCATTGGTCTCCCACCAAATCTGCTCACAAACCAAAGCGTTACCAAATCCAAAAATCCACGAACAAAACGTTCTGTCCCGAATTTTGAAGTTCCATAAGGTCTTGCCTGATGCTGAACTGGTTTTTCCGTGATATTTCTGAAACCTGCATTGGCCGCCAAAACCGGAATATAACGGTGCATATCGCCGTAAACATCAATGGATTTTACGACCTGTTTTTTGTAAGCTTTCAATCCACAATTGAAATCGTGTAGCGAAACTCCTGAAACCTTTCTAGCCGCAGCATTGAAGAGTTTTGAAGGAATATTTTTGGTCATCACATTATCGAAACGTTTCTTTTTCCAACCGGAAACAATGTCATAATTTCCTGTGGTTACCATTTCATAAAGTTCAGGAATCTCTTCCGGAAAATCCTGTAAATCAGCATCCATTGTGATAATTACATCACCATTTACTTTCTCAAAAGCCGCGTGAAGTGCCTGAGATTTTCCGTAGTTTTTGGAAAATTTAATCCCGTGAATCTGCAGATGTTGGATTTTCATATTTTCTATGATAGACCAAGACAAATCTGTGCTTCCGTCATCTATGAACCAAACTTCGTAAGATAATTTGTTGTCTCGACAAACTTGGTCGATTCTGGTAAAGAGTTCTTCCAGAGATTCTTCTTCGTTGAGAAGTGGAACTATAATAGATAAATTCAAATGGTTCAACTTTTAAGTTTTTTATTAATGTAAATAATTGCTTCGTCAGGTGCAAAAACCGAAATTTCTGAGGTAGAGAAATCTTTCATATCACGAGTGATAATGCCTGTTAAATTTTCTGTTTTATGAGCACAAAAAATCTGTACAGCATCTTCATAATCTTTATGAATTGATTTTAAACCTTTTTGCAAAATTATTTTATCTACAGAAATAATCTCTATTATTTCAAGAATTTCTGACAGAGATTTTCTCACTTTTTCTTCTGCAAAAGCTTTTTTTAAAATATAATGTGAGGTTAATACCGATTGTGATGATGTATAAAGAAAAATATGTTTGTTATAAGCCAAATTGAATATCTGATTGGCATTCTCGGCAAATGGTTTGCGTTCTGATAAGAAGTCTAAAATCAGATTGGTATCTATAAAGAAATTCATTATAAATCATATTTTTCTTTATAATAATCATCTAATGCTTTATCATAATCAAAATTTTCAGGAAGTTTCAAACTACCGGCTAGATTTTTGATTTTGGGCGAAAGTTCACTTTTATCGGATTCTTCAACCAAAGATTCCAAATATTTCTGAACCATCTCAGAAAGGCTTCTCTGTGTTCCTTTAGCGTATTTTTTTGCTTTTTCTATAACTGATTTTTCCACAGTCAAAGTCAATTTTGTCGTCATCACGTATTATTTTAGTAAAGATACGTATAAAATTGATACCAAACTATTCGTAGCGTTTTTTGTTTTTCAAAAATCCTGCAATTACGATAGACAAAAGTAAATAAAATAGTAAAACGCCTCCAAAAATAGCAGATAAAAAACTGAATGAAAAATAATTAATATTTTGCTTTTTAGCACCATTAATACCAATGCTCATTTTTTTATACTCATCATTCAAGCTTTTAATTTTTTCCGTGTCTTTTGGGTTTATCTCTTTGATTTGCTTATTGTAAGACTCGTCCAACTTTGTCAATTCTGATTCAATATGTTGATGATTCAGCATATCTCTGGCATCTGTATCAACATAATTAAGAAACAAAAAAATCGACATAAAAGATAGAAAACCGCCAACAAATAATGTTATAAAAATCTGTTTAAAGGCCTGAGGATAAGTGATTTCTCCAATATTCTTTCTCAGATAATAAACAGAAAGAAACCCCATTAAACTATAAATGAAAGTTAATCCAAACGCATTCACATTAATTGATATGTTAAAATAATCTGGTCCTGCGAAAAAATAATACACTACGAAGAATAAAAACATAGTGATTGCGTACAAACCAAAGCCAAAGGCTATCGGGTTTTTTGTCATAAATCTAAATTTTGATACTTAATTAATAAAAAAAATGAAAAATTTTGTCCTTAATAATCAATTTATTAACCTCAATTATATCGATAGTTAAAGGATTTTTCATTAATTCTTTTTTTGAAATTGCAATATTTTTCTATCTTTGCACCGGCAAGTCCTAAACAACCAGCTCCTGAGAATCCTCCAGGGTGGGAACGCAGCAAAGGTAATCGGTTGTAGCGGTGTGATTTAGGTAGCTTGCCATTTTTTATTTCTATAGGTTACGAGATTAAGCCATATTCAAGATTTTGAATTGACTTAATCTCTTAATTTTTTGTTAGAATTCGAACTCCTCTCCTAGTTTTGGTAAAGTGAATTCGATGTTCTTATCAGTGAAATGCTTTTTGGCTTCTTCGTGATTGATCTCGATTGGTGGAAAAGTATCGAAATGACAACCAATCACTTTTGGTGTTTTCAATAATTCTGATGCTGCAAAAGCCGCTTTTCTAGGGCACATTGTATAATGTTTCCCAACTGGAAGGATAGACAAGTCTAAAGTCCCGAAAACCTGCGGAAACAAGCTCATTTCCGAACTTACACCAGTATCTCCAGCTAGATAAAGATTTCTTCTATCCGCAAATCTGAAAATATATCCAGCTGCTAAACCTCCGTAACTTCCGTCTGGGAAAGAACTGGTGTGCAAAGCAGGAACCATAGAAATCTTCAAATCAACGATTTTTGCAGAACCTCCAAAGTTGATATCAATATTATTAGAATGTCCAAAGTATCCGCAAATCTCTGGCTGACCAATAACGGTTGCATCTGGATGATTTTCAAGAACTTCTTTCACATCTCCAGTATGATCGCCGTGTGCGTGTGTAATCAAAATATAATCGATTTTCTGAGCTTTGATATCAAAACCAGATTGCTCTTTCTGATAGTTGTAAAAAGGGTCAGCAAGAATCGTTTTTCCGTTGTATGTGAACAAAAAACAGTTTTGTCCTAAGAATTTTATTTTCATTTTTATTTGATTTATTAATTAACAAAATTAAGCCCGACAGCCGTCAAAACAGCCATCATAAAAGTTAAGATTCCGACTTGTTTTAGGAATGGGTCAAGTAGTTTTGGTTCTTGGATTTTCATAATTGTTCTCCTCAATTTCATAAATGGGAACATTAGAATCATCACGATAAATGGATAATAGACAACTCCTTGATTGCTGTTAGCGAAATTAATCATCAGAAAAGTAAGCATTAATAAAATCGGAAGTTGCAATAAAATGATTTCATAAATCATTGCTTTTTTGTAGCCTAATCTCAATGCAAACGTTTTCTTTCCAGATAATTCGTCATTCACAATATCTCTCATATTATTGAGATTAAGAACCGCCATACTTAACATTCCGATAGCAGAAGCCGGAATCAGAATATCGCAATCGAAGGTTTTTGTAAACAGGAAATAACTTCCGCAAACCGAAACCAATCCGAAAAAGATGAACACGAAAATATCTCCTAATCCCAAGTAGCCATAAGGTTTTTTACCAACAGTATATCCAATTGCGGCCAAAATACAAGCAATTCCCAACCCGATGAAAATCCAGAATTCTCTAATATTTATAGGATAAAAAGCAACGTATAATAAAGCAACTGTTGCTACAAATGATAAAATAGAAAGCAAAATAACAGCATTTCGCATTTGAGTTGCTGTAATTTTTCCTGAAGCTACTGCTCTACTTTCTGCTTCACCAATTCTATTTTTGTCAGTTCCTTTTACACCATCGCCATAATCGTTGGCAAAATTGGAAAGAATTTGATATAATAAAGTTACTAAAAGCGCCAAAGCAAAAATTCTCCAATCCCAAACTCCGCCTTCTTGAGAAAGTCTCCATTTGGCAATGAAAGCTCCCATAATAATTCCACTCAAAGAAAGCGGTAAAGTTCTAAGCCTTGCGGCTTGTATCCAATGTTTCATATTAATTATAAGTGGTAAATTATAAATGATAAATGATGACAATGATATCTATTATCATTCATCGATTATCAATTATGTTACGAAATCCACTGGTCATCACCAAAATTAGGTTTACGCTTCTCTAGGAACGCATTTCTACCCTCTTTTGCTTCTTCTGTCATATAAGCCAAACGTGTTGCTTCGCCTGCAAAAATCTGTTGTCCAACCATTCCGTCGTCTGTTAAATTCATTGCAAATTTTAGCATTCTGATTGATGTTGGAGATTTAGCAAGAATTTCCTGCGCCCATTCGTAAGCCGTATCTTCCAATTCTGCGTGAGGAATTACAGCGTTTACCATTCCCATATCAGCAGCTTCCTGAGCAGAATAATTTCTTCCTAAGAAGAAGATTTCTCTGGCTTTTTTCTGACCCACCATTTTCGCTAAATAAGCAGAACCGTAACCTCCGTCAAAGCTTGTTACATCGGCATCAGTCTGTTTGAAAATAGCGTGTTCTTCGCTCGCCAAAGTCAAATCGCAAACCACGTGAAGCGAATGTCCACCGCCAACTGCCCAACCATTAACTACAGCAATCACAGCCTTTGGCATAAAACGAATCAAACGCTGAACTTCCAAAATATTCAAACGATGTCTTCCGTCTTCGCCAACGTAACCTTGATGTCCACGTGCTTTTTGGTCGCCACCGCTACAGAATGCGTGTCCGCCGTCTTTTGGACTTGGACCTTCTCCTGTCAACAGCACAACACCGATTGAAGAATCTTCATAAGCGTCATAAAAAGCATCGTAAAGTTCTGAGGTTGTTTTTGGACGAAAAGCATTTCTGACTTCTGGTCTGTTGATAGCGATTCTTGCTACGCCATTTGATTTTTTATAGGTAATATCTTCGTATTCTTTGACGATTTTCCAGTCTGCCATTTTTTGAAAATTTAGAGTGTAAATATAAGTAGAATTGACGGGGTTTCAAAAGAATTATGCAAATGAGAATAGGATAATTATTTTCATAATCTATATCTCTATTTCTTTTAAAAACACAAAGTCCGCAAAGATTCTTTGAAATTATTGAGAATATTACAAGGTTCGCAAAGGTACTTCGACAAGCTCAGTATAAACTTCAAACTCAACAAAGAAATTAATTGGTTCAAATTTCGAAAAACAATCTCTTTTAAAGTATGAATCTTACGCCCAAATAAAAAAGCCTCAGAAAAATCTGAAGCTTATAAATTATATTTTGAAATAATTATTCTACAACTTTGATGGCGCTTGCCAAAAATCTTGTTTCGGTTTTTGGTTCTGTAATCGCATCTATTTCTGCTTGCGGTTTTTTAGCATCTTCTGCGTAATGTTGCAATTCTTTTACAGAAGTAGTTTTGCTTTCTGCACTACCTTCCATCACAACAGTTTTTCCTTCCAGAGCCGTTGGAACAAAGAATGCATAATCTTTCATCTTAACGAAAAATGTTTCTCCGGAATCTGTTGCCAAACTTACCCAACATCCTTTTTTAGGGCAAACAGCAGTTACTTTTCCTTTTACAGAAGTTTTAGCGATTTTTGGTGTAGATTTTAATTCTTTGTTCAGTTCGTCTGCAGAAATAGCTTTCTTAACAGCTTTTGCAGAAACATCCTGACCGTAAAACTCACCTACCTTCGCATCGCCAGCCGGAGGCCCAGATTGTGCAAATGCGGAAACAGACAAACCTATCAAAACAAAGGCGAATAATATATTCTTCATAATCAATGAATTATTTTTAATGCTGTAAATTTAGAAAATTAATTAAAATAAAAAATTTTATTTTTTGATGTAACGAAAACAACTGTTCAATTGTCATATTAATTAACAAATCAAAATTATCAAAAATCATACTTATGAAAATAAAACTTTTATCCCTGATTCTTTTGGCATCGGTTACCAATTTTTCTTGCATACAAACCAAAAACGGGTCAAATGATGTGATGTTTTCCCACCTATTATCAGATTCCGGAAAAGGCGACGTGATTGAAAAATCTTACTCTGTTGACTTTGATGAGTTGCAGATTTCAAGTTCTCTGAGTGCAGAAGTTTTTAAATCCAATGTAGAAAAAATAGTTGTTTACGCACCTTCTGACCTAATGAAGTATGTGGTTGTAAAGCAGGAAGGAAGAAAAGTGAAGGTAAAAATCCAATCTGAAGGTAAACTGAACATATCAACAGACAGAATCAAAATTAAAGTCTATGCTAAGGATTTTGACGGATTGGTAGCCAATTCGAGCGGAAGTATTACTTTGAAAGACGATTTTAAATTTTCTGACCTTGATGTGAAAGTTTCTAGCTCTGGGAACATCAAAGGAAATATCAACGGAAACAATATTAATATTCAAGCTTCCAGCAGTGGTGCGTTTTACGGTGAAGTCAATGCAAAAAATCTGAATATGCAAACTTCTTCATCAGGCGGAATCAATATCAAAGGAAAAGTAGAACGCGTAAGTGCTCAAGCATCTTCAAGCGGAGATATCAAAGCTGAAAACCTGACGGCAGACAACGCTGTTCTTACGACTTCTTCTTCGGCGGACATTACGATTGGTGTCCGTACCAGCCTTACTGCAAGTGCTTCTTCCAGCGGAGATATCGATGTTGTGAAAAGAGGTGACCTGAGTAAAGTTTCTAAAAACGAAAGCAGTTCTGGAACTATTAATATCCGGTAATTATACTTTCTTACAAAAACGAGAAGAGCCCTGAAAAATCAAGGCTCTATTTATTTGAATAACAAACTATTTTAGTTGAATTTGATAATATCCTGCATTTTTGCGGTTTCTTCATTCACCAATTCATCATCAACAAGGATTTTACCAGAGTGTTCATCTATAATGATTTTCTTTCTCTGAGCAATTTCCATTTGTTTCTGAGGCGGGATTGTGAAGAAAGATCCTTTTGGCGCTCCCCTTTCCAATCCTACAACAGCAAGACCTGTGGATGAACCCTGACGGATTCTTTGGTAAGAAGCTAATAATCTGTCATCGATTTTCTCAGCAAATTCCTTAGATTTTTCTAATAGATAATCTTCTTCTTTCTGAGTTTCAGAAATCAAATTATCCAATTCGCTTTTCTTATGCTTCAAGTGGTTTTTCAACTCCTCGATTTTAGCGTTCAAATCAGACAAAGTTTCTTTTTTGTGATCGATTTTCCCACCGAATTCTTTGATTCTCTTTTCAGCCAATTGAATTTCCAACTCCTGATATTCTACTTCTTTTGCTAATGCTTCGAACTCCTTGTTATTTCTAACGTTATCTTGCTGGGTTTTATATTTGTCAATAAGATTCTGAGCCTGTTTCATCAAGTCTTTTTTCGCATTGATTTCAGCATTTTGCTCAGCAATTTCGTTTTCAAATTTTTGGGCTCTTTTTTCAAGACCTTCAATTTCTATTTCCAGATCTTCAACCTCAATCGGCAATTCACCTCTTGTATTACGGATCTCGTCCAAACGTGAGTCAATGATCTGAAGATCATAAAGTGCTCTTAGTTTTTCTTCAACAGAAATTTCGTTTACTTTAGCCATATCTATAAAAAATAATTAACAGGATTTGTTTTTTGTGTCGTTTTAGCGATTGCAAATGTAGTAAATTTTTCGGACAAAATTTCAAATAATTGTTGAACCACAAATTGTTCCGATTCAAAATGCCCGATATCACAAATCAGCATTTTGCCTTCTGCAAAAAAGAAATCATGATACTTGACATCACCGGTAATGTAAGCGTCACACTTTGCAGACATCGCTGCCTTAATTCCGCTTGCTCCGCTCCCACCAAGAACACCTATTGTTCTGATTTTTTTGTTATTTAAAGAACTGTGCCTGATAATGTCAATATTAAATTTTTGTTTTATAAACGTAAGAAAATCAAGCTCATCCATCTCCTGTTCCAAATTACCACACCTTCCCAAGCCAGTGTACTGATTGTCATTTTCCAGCGTAATCAACTGATAAGCCACCTCTTCGTAAGGGTGATTTTCTTTCATTGCAAAAAGTATCTGATTTGTTTTATAATCTTCAAAAATTACATTGATCAAAACCTCATTTGCGTTCTCTCTTTCATTATGCGTTCCGGTCACAGGGTTAGAACCTTCCAATGGTCGGAAAGTTCCATCGCCTTGTATGGTAAAACTACATTCGTCATAGAAACCAATATTTCCGGCGCCGGCTACGAAAAGGGCATTTCTCAATTTTTCAGCAGAATCTGTAGGCACATAAACTTCCAGCTTTTTTAATTGATTTTTTTTCGGCATCAGCACTTGTTGGTTTTTCAACCCGAGAACTTCACAGATTTTATAATTGACACCAAAATAATCATTATCAAAAGCCGTATGGATGGCATATATTGCAATTTTATTTTCCAAAGCCTTCAGTACAGCCTTTTCTACATAATTTTTTCCTGTGATTGATTTGAGACCAGAAAAAATAATGGGATGAAAACAAAACACGAAGTTCAATTTTTTTCCAATTGCTTCATCGATGACGTTTTCCAAAGCGTCGTGCGCAATAAGAACACCTGTAATCTCCCTATCCGGATTCCCACAAAGCAATCCAACATTATCAAAATCTTCCGCTTGTCTTACCGGAATTATTTGTTCAAATTCATTTATAAATTCTTTAATTTTCATATTTGCGATATTATCTGATGAACAATCGATCATCAAAAGTAAATTTTTCTATTATTTTAATTTTCACCTCAGGAAAATTAATATGTCTCGGATTGATTATATAATTGAATTCCCCTTGAACTGCAGCCGAAGGAACTTTCATTACTAAGAATTTGTTTTCACGTAAAAATTTATCTCCAATTTTCTGAGTACTATCTGGGTGAGGAAAAGTATTCCAGTCTTTCGGTAATCTTTTTGGTTCAAGGAAATCAATATCTGGAAACTCTATCTGGACCAATCGATAATCCTTGGGCAAAATCCCCAAAGGAATATGAACCGCAATTTCCGTCACACACAAAGCAATCGACTGACCTGTATAAAGAGCAGGTCTTCCTTTGCTATTCCATCTTGCACCAGTAATTTCCGCTCCTTTTCCAGAAAGGTCTGTAGCGTAGATTTCTTTGGAAAGCCTGTAAACTATCATCAATATTAAGCTAAAACACCGTGTTCTATACGAGTTAGCTCATCCATAAGAAGTGATATTCCAAAAACACTACCCAATAAATCCTGAGGTTTTGTTTTGCCCAAAGCAATATTCTCCGACTGCAACCATATTAAGAAATTCTCGGAAGATCCAAAAACATCTTCCCCTCTTTTATAAAGCATTTCTATTTGCAATATTTTTTCTGATTGTAATACATCAAAAGACTTGTCTTCTTTTTGATAACGGGATAATGTCTTTCCAGAAATGTGAAGAAAATCTGCCCAATCTTGCATAGAAAAAGGAAATTTTTTTGACAAACCATCAAAGATTTTGAAAGAAATTCCTTTTTGGGCAATATCTATCAAACTAAAAATGCCAACATCATCAAAATTTTGATAACCATAAGACGTAGACGGCTCTTGAACACTACTGGAAGAAGTTTCTGAAGTTTTATATTTTTTCATTTTGTAATTTCCTTTTACAAATATACGACTTTTGTCTTAATAAAAAAGACTTTTGTCTAATGTTTTAAACAAAGAGTTATTTTAATTACTTTTATAACTTTAATTTTAGTTTTGAGTTATGAAAATCAAGCCTGAATTTGATCTTATACCAGAAGATGGTTGGAGAAAGAAGATTTACGAAATCATTTATCTATCAGACACAAAAGCCGGAAGAACATTTGACATTGCCCTATTGATTCTGATAGTTTTCAGTACTGTTTTGATAATGGTAGAAACAATTCCTATAGTAACACTGCAATATTACAAGGAGTTTTATTATGCCGAATTTTTCATCACAATTATATTCACCATAGAATATTTACTCAGAATTATCTGTATCAAAGACAGGAAAGAATATATTTTTAGTCCGATAGGAATCATTGATTTTTTATCGATTATTCCATTTTATATCAGCTTGATTTTTCCTGTATGGCATTTTGTTGCGATTATCAGAATGTTGAGAATTTTGAGGATTTTCAGGATTTTCAATCTGGCAGATTATATGCACGACGGGCGATTTATCGTTTCGGCTCTGAAACACAGCTCCAGAAAAATTTACATTTTCTTACTGTTTATGATTATTTTCATAGTTATCATCGGCGCTATGATGTATGTTGTAGAAGATGGTAAAAACGGATTCAGCAGTATACCACAAAGTGTTTATTGGGCCGTGGTAACCATAACTACAGTTGGCTATGGAGATATTTCGCCCGCCACACCATTAGGAAAACTTTTATCTATCATTGTAATGCTGTGCGGTTATAGTATAATAGCTGTTCCCACAGGCATTGTAACATCAGAGTTCCGCAGAAGAAGAAGCGATTTAAAATGCGATAGATGCGGAAATGATGATCACGGCGACAGCGCCAGATATTGCAAAATCTGTGGGGAGAAAATGGTTTAATCTTTTTCAGAAAATATCAACTCAAATTCCTGTTGATTTTCGTGAAATGTTCTTTTCGCCTCATCATATCCAATTTGAAAAATAGCTTCCAATCTGTTGGGTTTTCTTTCAAAAGTCCCATATTTAGAAAGCTTTTTTGACGTAATAAACCAATCACAAAACGCAAATTTATATATCTCAGTTCTATGAGACAACAGCTCATAGGCACGTGTAGTAACCGAACGGATACTTTTCAGATCACTAACTTCCACATCCTGCGGCGGAGTAACATATACACCTATCAATTTATCACATTCATTATGAATAACATCTGCAGGAAAATTATTCAAAACACCTCCGTCACTGTACATTTCTGTTCCGATGAAATAAGGTGTGGATATCCCCGGAATACAAGAAGAAGCGATAATTGCATCTACCACTTTATAATCTTTTTCGAATACTTTTTGCTGCCCTGTAATAAGTTCTGTAGCAACAATTCTAATATCCTTGTCCAGATCTCCAATTGTCATATCCTCAAAAATAGGATTGAGATAAGTGGAGAATATTGCGGAAGAAACCAATCCTGGCTGATTAAAAGTAAAATGTTTCCAGTTAAAAAAGTAGATTGACTGGAAAAAGTCCAGAATCTCTTCCGGTGATTTACCAAAAGCGTAAAGAGATCCTACAATAGACCCAGCACTGCAACAGGAAAGAATATTTGGTTTGATATTTTTTTCATTGAGAAATTTTAATACACCAGCGTGAGCCAATCCACGGGTTCCACCTCCAGACAACACCAGACCTAATTTTGAATTTTCCATTAAGTAAAATTAAAAAAACCACAGAACAATCTGTGGTTTTACAATATGAATATTATGTTAATCTCATTAAATATGAATCACTTCTCCATAAGCAGCCGCAACAGCTTCCATCACTGCTTCAGAGATTGTTGGATGCGGGTGAATCGCTTTAAGAACTTCGTGTCCTGTGGTTTCTAGTTTTCTGGCAACAACGGCTTCCGCAATCATATCCGTGACACCATCGCCCACCATATGACATCCTAACCACTCGCCATATTTTGCATCAAAAATCACTTTGATAAATCCGTCTACATCACCGTTAGCTGTAGCTTTTCCAGAAGCTGAAAAAGGGAATTTACCAACTTTCAGTTCATAACCTTTTTCTTTGGCTTGCTTTTCCGTTAAACCAACAGAAGCGATTTCCGGATGACAATAAGTACAACCAGGAATATTGCCATAATCGATTTTCTCAACATGCATTCCTTTGATTTTCTCTACACAAGTAATTCCTTCAGCAGAAGCAACGTGCGCCAAAGCTTGAGTAGGTATTATATCGCCGATGGCATAGTATCCCGGAACAGAAGTTTCGTACCATTCATTGACAAGAACTCTTCCTTTATCTGTTTTTATTCCTACTTCTTCCAGGCCTATTCCTTCTACATTTGCAGCAATTCCGACAGCAGAAAGAAGAATATCTGCTTCCAAAGTGATTTCTCCGTTGGCTGTTTTTACTTTTGCTTTCACGCCATTTCCAGAAGTATCTACAGATTCTACAGAAGAATTGGTCATAATTTCTATTCCAGATTTTTTCAGAGACTTCTCTACGTGTTTTGAAACTTCTTCATCCTCCAAAGGAACAATGTTTGGCAAGAATTCTACTACAGTCACTTTGGTTCCCATAGCGTTGTAGAAATCTGCGAACTCAATTCCGATGGCGCCGGAACCTACAACAATCATAGATTTTGGCTGCTCAGGAAGCGACAATGCTTGTCTATATCCAATTACTTTTTTACCATCTTGAGGCAAGTTTGGCAATTCTCTAGAACGTGCGCCAGTTGCGATGATAATATTAGTTGCAGAATATTCAGTTGTTTTTCCTTCCGTATCTACAACAGAAACTTTTTTGCCAGCTTTCACTTTGGCTGTTCCCATTATCACATCGATTTTATTTTTTTTCATCAAGAACTGGATTCCGCCGCTCATTTTGGAAGCCACGCCTCTACTTCTTTGGATCACTTTCGTGAAATCGAATCCCGGATTTTCCACTTTATTAAGACCATAATCCTCTGCGTGTTTCAGATAATTGAAAACGTGAGCCGATTTCAGAAGTGCTTTCGTTGGGATGCAACCCCAGTTAAGACAAATACCTCCAAGGTTTTCTTTTTCGATGATGGCTGTTTTGAAACCCAATTGAGCAGCTCTGATTGCAGTCACATAACCGCCAGGTCCACTTCCTATAACAATAATATCGTAGTTCATTGTGATTAAAAAATTTATGCGAATTTACGGAAAATTATTGGAAGCATAGTATGAGAAAAAGCAACTTTAAAAGTTGCTTAAAATTTAATTCTTTAGGAGTTTAAAAGTTTCTGATTCAGTTCCATATTTCAGCCGGATCACATAAACACTATTAGGGTAGCTGGAAATATCCAATGAATTAGAACCTTTGCTTAAATTATTTTTCCTTAATAATATCTTGCCTGTATAATCATACATCAAAAATTCTTCGATATCCCGTTTCGTTTCAACTTTGAAAAAACCTTTTGTAGGATTGGGATAGATTTTGGTCGCATAATCCTTTTTATCCAGACTTTCTACTTCTAGTTTTTTATTGATAAATTCTTTCAGGACGCCGTTTTTACAATCCGGAACTGTGGAACGCTGTAGAATCAATCTTAACAATAAATCATTCAATTTTTCAACCTCATATTCACTTGCAGTTGGTTTGATATGATTATTCCCGATGCCGCTGTCATTGGTAAGAAAAGTATAGGTTCCATTAGTAAGCAATGCAAAAGTACGCATCAGATATTCCGTTTGTTTATCGGTATCGCTGGCTGCAATCGGAATGACGGTGATTCCTTTTTTAGACGCCAATTTAATTTTTTGATGTAGCCTTTCAATGTTTTCATCGGATAAATGCGGTGGCGCATCCAGAAGAAGAAACATTATCTTGGTAGTATTTTCGTTACTCCAGCTTAGTTCATCAACTGAAGATTCCACCGCTTCTACCACGGCTTCAGGCCTGTCACCTCCGCCTTTTGCGCTTTGTTTTTTGATAAAATCAATTAGATTTTCCGCATTGTGAGAAAAATCGAATTTGCGAGTTATATAATCATCACCGTGATCTCTGTAAAAAACCGAACCGTACCTTACATTTGTATTTTTCAGGCTAGATTCTACTTTTTTCAAAACATCTAACAATTCTGATTTCAGATAATTGATTTCATCGCCCATAGATCCTGTAGCATCTACCACGAAAACCAAATCCAAAGCTCTTTTTTTGGTACAACTCTCGTTGATTTTAATCAGATTTTGCCCATTTCGGAATTCTTTTGCATTTTGTGACAGAACATTACCAAACTCATCTTCTATTCTGTAATTCCCAAACACATTTTTTTGGGTGGTGAGAGAAGAAATCCACAACTCCACATTTCCACGGTTATCTGTTACGCTTTCCCAAACAGTTTCATTATTATCATTTATCAATTTCAGTTTTTTGCCAATAATAGGATTATTATCAAAATTGGTTAATTGGACCGAAACTCTTTTGTCCGGAAAAAATTTCCATGTTTCTTTGTATTGATCAAGTATTGGGACCGCAATATCTTGCCAATAATTCCATTTGGAAAAGTCATTCACTTCGCCTGCCGTTAGTTTTCCTGCATCTGGAAGTATAATTTCTTCTTCTTTATTTTTATTTTCGAGTTTGTATTCTCTATTTAATTTTCTTAATTCTCTTCTTGACAGATTTTTAGTTTTGATGACAACGACTCCATTTGCGGCTTGAGCTCCGTAAAGACTTGTAGCTGCGTCTTTTTTGAGAACATTTACAGATTCAATAATTTTTGGGTTTATGGACTTTATGTATTCTAGAGAAGACACTTTTCCGTCTAAAATGTACAACGGTTTTTTTGATGAATCAACAGAAGCAGCTCCACGCAGCATAATTTTACTAGAAGCGCCTGCAGCTTCTCCACCTGACATTTTCAGACCTGCGACCTTCCCTTCTAATGATGATTTTCCAGCGCCTAACGCCAACATTTTTTTTTTGGTGGACTCAGAAATTTCTCTAGCTTTTTCTGCAGCATACAATGCAGAAACTTTTGCAACCGTGGAAGATTTGGCAGTAGAAGGCGGCGGTGGTGGTGGCGTGTATGTAGATTCAAAAACTTCATTAGTGACAAGTCCATCTGTAGTTTCCAAACGTTTCGGAATTGCTGGTGGAGGTAATTCGGATTTTGCAATAATGGTTTTTCCTTTATCAACACGAGTTATGTATTTTTCATCATTTGTAGATTCTGATTTTTCCTGAGAAAAAATAGCGTCATTACTTTTTCTTTCTAATTCAACCCCATGAAATCTTTTGTTTGTAATACTAAAATCGGATTGATTATTCACAGAAGCTATAATTTTTCCATTTTCGTCTTTTTTGACATAAATATCATCCGTTTTATATTTCTCTCTTAGTTCCTTATATAAATCATCGAATTCATCTTTTTTAGTTTCAACTTCGTGATAAGCAATTATATCTTTTCCTTCAGTAGGTTTAATTGGATTTCTGCTCAGATTCTCTTTGAAAGTTTCATTGATTTCTTCAACTTTTTTTGAAGTTTCCAAAAGATTTGGATTGGTTGGTTTTCCTTGTTTATTTTCTACAATTTGAGGTTCAATTTTAACTTTATTATCATTCATAAAATATAAAACACCAAATGTAAATGCTAATCCAGCCGCAATTCCGTAAGGCAGCCAAATCGGAATGATTCGTTTTTTATTTTCTTTCTTGTCGAGTTTTTCTTCTACTTTTTCCCACACTTTCTCGAAGGCTGGAAACTTTGGGTTTTCTTCCGCTGATTTTCCAGCGTCGTTAAACATTTTATCGATATCTTGATTTTCCATTTTTTAAACTTTAAGAATTAACGGTTTACAGTTTTACCAATTCCTGCAATTTTTTGCGGGCAAAACTGACTTGAGATTTTGATGTTCCTTCTGAGATAGATAGCATTTCCGCAATTTCTCTGTGAGGATAGCCTTCCATTGCAAAGAGATTGAAAATCGTCCTGCAACCTTCTGGCAAAAAATTGAGAAGATGCAAAATGCTCTTTTCTTCCGATATATTTTCTGGTTCAGAATCTGGCAAATCAACAAATTGCTCTTCGATAGAAATAGAAAAAGGCTGCTTTTTGCGAAGTTTCTGCAAGCATTGGTTGACGACAATTTTCCTTGCCCACGCTTCAAAAACCAGATGATTATTGAGCTGATGAAGTTTGGTGAAAATCTGGTAAAAAGAATCTGCCAATATTTCTTCGGCGTCTTCATCATTTTTCAGATAGCGTTTGCAAGTCACAAAAAACCGACCTGCGTATTGCTCATAAAGCTCCCGCTGCGCATTTCGGTCTTTATTTTTGCATCTAATGTATAGGTCGTTTTCCATAGAATGGCTTTTATATAGAAAGATGCATAAGTTTAAAAAAGGTTGGAAATATTCTGAAAATTTATGAAAAAACTTTGAAAGTTTATAATGAAAGATTTTGATTGAATCGCTTAAAAATTATGAAATTCTTGCATTCTCAAAGGACAATTAACAAATTGTATTATAATCAGTATGCTTATTTATAAAATAAGTAAAACAAATTGGATGATTTATAAAAAACTATAAACAATTGTTTAAAGGATTAATAAAAAAATTAATATATGAATTATAAATAATAATTATTAATTTTACATCAAACTAACCCAATGAAGTATACATTAATCAGACGAAACAGAAGCCTACGGACTACTTCAAACCACGAATTTGTTAGCTGGATGAGAAAAAATGATCTTCAGCAATGGACCAATAATCAAGATTTTATGAAAGGTTATTCCAAACGTAAATCTACTTTTGAGGGTTTAGAAATCCGTTTTGACAATGAACAAAATTTTGTAAATGATTTACAAAAAAATAACCTTTTGAAAATAGAATCTTCAAAAGGTCTTTTTGGTTTATTTTAAACTGTGATTAGTAAATAGGCGGATATTTTTCAGGATTTAGTTCATTAAAAAGTTGGTATACTTTTTCTACAATATCATCTGCTGATGGCTTGCTAAAATAATCACCATCGCTGGCATAAGCTGGCCTGTGGTTTTCTGCGGAAATGGTCAGAGGATCAGAATCCAGATATCTGAACGCTTTTTGCTTCTCCAAAACCTGCTGAAGTATAAAAGCTGATGTTCCGCCCTCCACATCTTCATCTATAACCACCAATCTGTTTGTCTTCTTAATACTTTGAGCTATTTCGGCAGACAAATCAAAAGGAATTAACGATTGAATATCAATAACTTCTGATGAAATTCCTAATTTTTCTAACTCATTTGCAGCCTCGGAAACAATTCTCCACGTAGAACCATAAGTTACCAAAGTTACATCCGAACCTTCTTTTGTGATTTCGATTTTCCCGACAGGAACAGTAAATTCGCCCAGATTATCGGGTTGCTTTTCCTTCAATCTGTAGCCATTCAAACATTCTACAATCACCGCTGGCTCATCACTTTGAAGCATCGTGTTATAAAAACCTGCTGCTTTAGTTAAGTTTCTAGGAACCAGAATATTGATACCTTTCGAAAGATTCAGTATGCCCGCCATAGGCGATCCAGAATGCCAGATACCTTCCAGTCTGTGGCCTCTGGTTCTGATAATTACCGGCGCTTTTTGTCCGCCTTTTGTTCTGTATTGAACCGTGGCAAGATCGTCACTCATTCCTTGGAGACAGTATAAAATATAGTCTAAATACTGGATTTCGGCAATTGGTCTTAGTCCTCTCATTGCCATTCCAATTCCTTGCCCAAGAATAGTTGCTTCTCGAATTCCTGTATCAGCAATTCTGACATCACCGTACTTTTCTTGTAGTCCTTCCAAACCTTGATTTACGTCACCGATATTCCCTGCATCTTCGCCAAACACCAATGCCTGCGGATATTTCTCAAATATCTTATCAAAATTATTTCTTACTACTACTCTACCATCCACCTCTTTGGAAGCTTCGGAAAATACCGGTTTTACTTCCTTAATATTGGTCGCTTTCCACTCCGATTGGGAATATAGATGCGAAGAGTAATTATCTTTTTCAACTATTTTAATATCTTGATATTTAGATGTAAGCGCAGCTTTCTCGGGAGAATGATAATCTCTGGTCATTAACAAAGTTTTTCTTACTAAATGGAAGATATCTCTCTTGCTTTTGGATATAATTTTGTTGAAATTTTCAATCAAATTTTTAATTTCTGAATTATTCTTAGCAAGTGCTTCTACCAAAGGCAAAACTTCCAAAGCAAGATCCGAAATTGTCTTTTGGTAAGCTTCCCAAGCTCTTTTCTGACCCTCTTTCACCAATTTTTTGGCCTCGACATCAATAAGATCTAATTCTTCCGAAGTAGCGAGGAATTCTTCATTGCCATCAATATCAATATTATAATCAAGTATCCACTCACGGAATTTTATTAATCCGTCAAATTCAGATTCCCAGCTTAGCCTATCTTCAGACTTATATCGTTCGTGCGATCCAGAGGTAGAATGTCCCTGAGGCTGCGTCACTTCGGTTACGTGGATCACCACAGGTACACTTTCCTGTCTTGCAAAATGTTCTGCTTTGGCATAAGCTTCCATCAGTGCAGGATAATCCCAGGCCTTTACTTTTATAATTTCGCAACCTTGGTTTTCACCTTCATTTCTTTTAAAACCAGAAAGCATTTCAGAAATATCAGCTTTTGCCCTTTGATTTTGTGTCGGAACAGAGATTCCATAACCATCATCCCAAATCGAAACAATCATTGGAACTTGTAATGCACAAGCGGCATTCAGGGTTTCCCAGAAATGACCTTCGGCAGTAGAAGCATCTCCAATTGTTCCAAAAGCAACTTCATTTCCGCCATTTGAAAATTTCTCAGAACCATCAAATTTTATTGACTTATAAACTTTAGATGCTAGGGCTAAACCTAATAATCTAGGCATTTGCCCAGCAGTTGGCGATATATCTGATGAAATGTTTTTTTGTTCCATCAGGTTTTTCCAGCTTCCATCTGCATTTAAACTTCTCGTTGCATAATGTCCGTTCATCTGTCTTCCTGCAGACGCTGGATCTCTATCTACACTTGTGTCAGCATAGAGTTGCGCAAAAAAACTTTCTATAGAAACAGCATCTACTGCCAGCGCAAAAGTCTGATCTCTGTAATAACCAGAGCGGAAATCACCATTTCTGAACACCTTAGCCATTGCAAGTTGTGGCAATTCTTTACCATCACCAAAAATCCCAAACTTGGCTTTTCCTGTAAGCACTTCACGTCTTCCAAGATAAGACATTTCACGGGAAATACGTCCTAAACGATAATCATTGATGACGCTTTTTTTGAAGTCCTGAAAAGAAATCTGCTGGGTTTCTATATAAGTTGATTGCATACCTTAGAGTTTTGACAAATATAAAATTTTTCCGCTAATTTTTACGAAAATGATATTTTTAAGATTGAAGAATATTTTAATGAAATATAAAATCGTTAGAAATTTCCAGTATTGTTAGACGATATGCGACATTTGAACACTCTTGAGTTATGAAAAAAACAGCACCTCACATTCTTAATGCTTGTACCATCTTTAGCGATGTTGCGTATTGATTAAGACTTACTTGGAACTTGCCAAGCTCCTACACTAAATGAACTTGCGGTATTTGCTATTATCTGGTTTCAAGATGTACTTTATCTTTTCTTGCCATAAAAACCGATAAAGCAAAATTTTCAGGCAAGATGGAAAGCATTACAGATGTGCTTTTTTTTCTGCTCATTGCTTTGTATTACCTCAGCTATCTGCATCGTAAGTATCGATGAAGTTTAACCAATTTTTACAGTTTCAAGCGCTTTTGGAAGAAAAGAATTAGGAAAAACCTGTCGGGCTTCCGCAGTCATAACACTCAAGTCGCTGTAACGATTGGAAAAATGTCCCAATATAAGCTTACCAGCTTGTGCTTTTTTTGCTATTGTAGCCGCTTCCAAAGCGGTGGAATGCCCTGTATAATCTGCCATTTCTTTCAGATTATGAAGAAAAGTAGATTCGTGATATAGCACATCTACCTTTTCTATGATTGGGATTATGTCTTCCTTATATTTGGTATCGCTACAAAAAGCATAAGAAACAGAATCCCTAGGATCTGTTGTCAGTAATTGATTTTCTATAATAGATCCATCTTCTAAAACAAAATCTTTCCCGAGTCTCAGGTTCTGAAAATCGCAGATTTCTATTTCTTTATATTTAGAAATTTCTTTCATATTAAGATGACGCTCTTTTGGCTTTTCCTTAAAGAGATAACCATTACAGTAGACTCTGTGACTGAGCGGAATAGTATAGACTTCT
The DNA here is from genome assembly GCF_003730015.1 of Epilithonimonas hominis. Taxonomy (GTDB): domain Bacteria; phylum Bacteroidota; class Bacteroidia; order Flavobacteriales; family Weeksellaceae; genus Epilithonimonas; species Epilithonimonas hominis. The sequence goes on from NZ_RJTU01000008.1 coordinate 76,619, forward strand.
ACTCTTTTATCTTCATAGATTTTTACAGATTCTTTACCTTCCAGCTCGTGGTAAATCACTTCAAATCCTTTGTACGTCTCTGTGATTTCAAAAATGGTTTCTAGCATTTTTTTGATGCCCTTCGGACCATAGATATTTAGTGGTGTTTTTCTTCCTAATAATCTGAAGGATGCTACCAATCCTGGCAATCCAAAACAATGATCGCCGTGCAGGTGTGATATAAAAATATGATTAATTTTTGAGAATCTTACCTTGGCTTTTCGCATCTGGACTTGTGTTCCTTCGCCGCAATCTATTAAAAAATGACGCTCTTCCATTTCCAGAAACTGAGAAGTGGGCGATGAATTGATGGTCGGAATAGCGGAATTAAAACCTAAAATTGTAAGATATGTACTCAATTTTATTATTTATATTGGAAATTAGAGGGTAAATATACGAAAACATGACAAAATTTACATTACACCCCCTTTTGAATTAAGAAAATCTAAGAATTTTTTTAAAGCTTCACTTCTGTGGCTTATCTTATTTTTTTCTGCAGTTTTCATTTCAGCAAACGTCTGATTATAATCATCTGGAACAAAAATAGGATCATAACCAAAACCATCCGCTCCAAAAACTTCATTGGTAAGATTGCCATATACACGACCTTCGAAGAAATGTTCTCCATCTGCATCTTTGTAACACAATACTGTTATGAAGTAGGCTCTCCGGTTAGGCTCATCCTTCATTTCGTCCAATACTTTTTCTATATTCTTTTTAAAATTATGATTTCCTGCATAGCGCGCAGAAAAAATACCCGGCCTTCCGCCAAGCGCTTCTACCACTAGTCCGCTGTCATCACCAACACTTTCTTTTCCTGTTTTTTCGAAGCAATATTTTGCTTTTATTAGTGCATTTTCCTGAAATGTGCTGCCATCTTCTATGATTTCGTCATTCAGATTATAGTCTGAAAGACTTGTTACAATATATTCTGTTCCGAGAATCTGCTGAATCTCTTCTTTTTTATGAAGGTTATGCGTAGCTACCAGAATTTCCATAAATATAATTGTTAATTTATAATAATAATTGATTATTTATTAATTTTTAATAATATCATAAAAGGACATTGTAGGACAAAATCTGCAGCCCGGCTTGAACGGAAATCCTTTGTTGTTTTTTGCAAAAAGCAACAAAGATTGGGAGTGGAAGACGGAAATGCTGCCATAAAATTAGTCTTTATAAATGATATTTTTCTTAATGGCGAAAAAATAAAATGGAATGATGAAAATCACGATGCCCATTATTAATAATATTCCATTGCTAATTCCAAATAATTGGGAGAATGTTTCCGAATCTGAATACAGCATCAGCATTGCAGAAATCAGATTGTTAAACGCGTGCAGCAAGATAGACATTAGCAATGATTTGGTTTTGTAGTACACCAAACCTAATACCAAACCCAATAAAAGTGCGCCTGCAAATTGCCAGGGATTGAAATGTACTACTCCAAAAATGAAAGCAGATAATGCAATAGCAAGAAGTGGTTTTGTACCGTTATTTATCATTCCTTTCATAATAATACCGCGAAATAATATCTCTTCAAGAATTGGTGCGAGAATAACGGTCATTATGATCATCGCAACAGGCGACTTCTGCAATTTTGCAAATTCTTCTGTATATAATTTATAAAGTGGGCCCAGTAAATCTCCGGTTGTCGGGATAAGCTGTGTCGTATAATCTGCAATGAGCATCATCCCAAACATCATTGGGAATATCAACAAATAGACTCTAAGTGGTTTCGTAGAAAAATCGAAACGGAGTTTTGCGCCATCTTTTCTAACCACAAAAAAGTCAAAAAATAAAATTGGGGTGACAAACGTAATAAGATAAGCCAAGGCCTGATACCAAGCTGTTTCCCGAATATCATTTGTCAACAAAGCAGATAAACCCTGACCGACTGCGTACGCGACTGAAGCTCCTACAAATAATCCTATGATTAACAATATTCCTGCAAAGAAATCGACTTTATAATTCTGTGTTTCCATTTATTTGAGTTCTTTCATGTAAATTAAAGGTTCTTTCTGAAATGTTTTGTCATCTGGATGAAAAATTTTAAAATAATCCCGCAAAACCAAATCGCAGCGCACAACGCCTGATTCAAAATAATCATTAGCATTATCCTTTTCACGATTATTAATCATAAAGAGTGATCCTGAATTAAACACTTTCATTTTGCTATAATTGGGATTAAGTACCAGCAACTCCTTTTTATTGCGATGGGGACTGATGTTGATCCAGTAACTGACATTTTCAGATTTTACAAAAACTTCTTCAAAACTAAGAGGCACAGAAACGGTTTCTGTATTGTCTTTTAAAAAATAATTACCACCTGCATCGGCTATTAATTTCGAAACAAAAGATTTACCACCGGGGACGAACCACTGACTTCCGTACATTTCGTTACAAATAACTCTAGGTTTACGCGGCATTGTCATTGAGAGCTGTTTGATTTTCTGATAATTATTTTCAATATTCTTATATGATTTTTCGGCTTTTTCTTCCGCATCAAACAGTTTACCAAACAGTAACAAGTATTTTGTTTTTTCTAATGGATTCTGCTCCGAATACTCGTCTAAAAAGATAATTTCTATTCCGTTTTTCTTCAGAATATCATAAGTATTGGAAAAATTAGGCACATAATTCGTAAATATAACATCAGGCTTACTACTAATTATTTTTTCGATATCATATTTCTGTTCATTTCCTATGTTAATAATCTTATTTTCATTGATGAGCTGATGGATTTTTTCCGAAAAAACATATTCCGGACTAGAAACCCCTTTAATTTTATCCTCTATACCAAGTTCCAAAAAGTAACCAATCAAGCTTGAACTGAGAAGCATAGCTTTCTTAAACGGCAATTTTTCCTTAGAAATTGCATTTTGGAATTTTCCGGAGTTGATAATTAATTTTTTGGAATCATCAGCGTAATTTACTCTAGATGAGATTTTTACAGTTTCGCCTGCCCATCTAGTATTTTCTTTTTTACACGAAAGTGAAAAAAGAAATAAAATAAGTGATAAAAAAACACGTTTCATGTTCCAAAGAAAGCAAAAAAGTACTATATTTGCAAACCGAAAAACGGCCTCGTGGCGCAACTGAATAGCGCATCTGATTACGGCTCAGAAGGTTACAGGTTTGAATCCTGTCGAGGTCACAAACGTCCAAATGGCTTCAATTTAATCTAAATTGAGCCATTTTTTTTGTTTTTGATTCTAAAATAATCGGATTAGTTTCGGATCAGTATCAAAAGTTGGGGACTACGCAAAAATTTGGGATATAATAAAATTTACAATTCCAAAACTATAATCAATGACTATTGAATCAGTGGCATCAGATTATTTTAAAACCTAGAGTTTGCAATAACTGTGTTAACGAACTATCAAAATAAATATAAAGTCGATAGATTAGTGAGAGTTTTTGAAAAACTATATACCGATATTTAGGAATAGTTATTCCCTATATAAAATCAGTATCCATATCACTAATTACTTATTTAAGTGATTTCGATTTTTCGTCCTTTTATTTAAATGCTGAAAATATCAGACTTTGGTTTATTTTTTAATTCAGATTTTTTATTCAAAATTTGATTGATAGTATCGATAAATTTTTTCATTCTTTCATTACCTTTTCTTTTGAGAGGGTCTTTATTGAAATCTGTAACTATTCGAATAGTTTGCTTTTTTCCACTATCAAACTCAACAATATATTTAAATTCCGTAGCCGGCATGATTAATGGGTCAGCCTCCTGAATTAACACATCTGTTCCGTAAGAACAAATATTATTTTTAATATAAAAATCTTTTATTTTTCTTTTCTCAATTTCCGTAATTGGAAAAACAACTACACTATCTTTCTTAGCCATATAATGTACAATATATCTACCTTCAAATAAATCAAACTCAGAGATTTGATCTTCATAAATCCGCAATGATTTGATGGATGAGCAATTATCATTTTGACAAGAAAACAACATTAATAATATTGTTAAGCTAATATATATATGTATTTTTTTCATTTTACTTTATACCTGGATTAATGACGTTTGGTAAATTTCGCCAAGAATACGTCTGAGGATAATTTTTTAAATTTTTATAATAAAATGAGGCACCATTCCTACTTCCGTATGCTTTAAGATAAGCAAAAGTATACATAGAAGCAGCAGCTTCTGTATAATTATTAAAATTAGTGTACGTCTTCAAACTAAATTGGACATTTTGTAATAAATCCTTAAGGAGTATTTAGGTTTATAAATTTATTAATTTCTGTTGAAAATACAACTGTCTTCTTTTTCGGATTGAATCCGATTTTATTTGTCTTCTTTTTTCCAAAATCTGCTCAGATCTTCCGAAGTAAACATCTGCCGGAGGAAGGTTTTTCAAAGATTCGTGATATCGCTTGTTGTTGTAGTTTTCTACGAATTTTTCTAAAGCTTCCACATGTTCTTCAGGATGATAAAAATGATTGAGTTTTACCACATTTTTCATCGTTCTATGGTATCGTTCTATTTTCCCTTGGGTTTGCGGATGCATCGGCTTTCCGTGAACCTGCTTCATCTTCAAATCGTCTTTCAGATAGGTTCTGAGTTCGTTTGATATGTAGCAGGAACCATTGTCTGAGAGTAATTTCGGTTTGGCTTTAGACTTCAACTTTGCTTTTTCAATCGCTGTATTTACTGTTCTTTTCACATCTTCGGCCTTCATCGAATCACAGAGTTCCCAATGGATGATATACCTGCTGTAGTCGTCTAAAACAGTGCTCAGATAGTACCAACCCCAACCAATCACTTTAAAATAAGTGAAGTCTGTCTGCCACATTTGATGCACAAATTCTGTCTTATCCTTAAATTCATTTGCTGCTGAAAGAAGAAAATGATTCGGTGCAGGAATTAAATCCCGCTGCTTCAAAATCCTGTAAACACTGGATTCTGAGATAAAGACACCTTGTTCATCGGTAATTTTGTGCGCCAGTTCTCTTGAGGAAAGCTCCGTATGTTCCAAAGCGATTTCTACGACCAAATCTTTTTGTTCTTCCGGAATGCTGTTCCATTGTCTTTTAGATGTTCTTTTGGACGTTTCCAAGCCATCGTAGCCGTTTTCAAGGTATTTCTGATACCATTTGTAGAAAGTACTTCTTGCAATCCCAAAGCTTTCCAGGGTTCGTTTTACACCAATTTCACTCGTAGTAACTTCTTGAATAATTTCGTATTTCTCACTTGCTGATAATCTCATAAACTTTCTGTATTTATGGGTTAATCCAGCATGTCTAAGCTTTTTTTTACAATGTCATAGCGCAGAACCAAATCGGCAACCATCTCTTTTAATCGGGCATTTTCTTTCTTCAAATCCGACACTTCATCACTCGTGGCTTCTCTAATAACATCGCCATTGAGCCGTTTTTTACCGGCTTCCATAAATTCTTTGTTCCAGGAATAAAACTGAGATTGCGCAATATTATGCTGTCGGCATAGTTCTGCTACAGAAGTTTCTGCACGAAGCCCTTCCATTACGATTAAAATTTTCTGCTCGGCTGTAAAGATCCTCCTTGTATTTTTACGGATGTCTTTTACGAATTTTTCGGAACTTTTCTTTTTAGGTGTTTCCATAATCAAATCTAATTCTTTTTTTGAAAACACTCCTTAACTTTTATACTATATAGTGTCTACTTTTTGCTGACGATTTACAGCAATAAGAATATTAATTCTATCAATTGAGTGAGAATCATTCACAAGGATTTTCTCTTTGCATTGCTCTATTAAAAGTTCTCGGACTATGCTTAATTCATTTCTTAGTAAACTCAGCTTTATCTTTCTGGTTGCAGCCTCGAACCTTTGCATTGGATTATTGTAATTCTTTTTGATATAAGTCAAAAGAGTATCCATAACAGCCGGTGCCGGCTGGTTCATTTCTTCAGCTTTTCTTTGATAGGCATCAAATAATGCTATAGCCGACCAATAGGTATTTTTAGCTGCATGATTTTGAATCTCAAAATTGATCAACTTATCGTATTGATTCAGCTGCTTTGATAGGTCACGAAATTGCTTGATAAAATATGCATCAGAATTACTCACGTCGTTTAAATATGACTCAGTCGCAGCAAGTGCAGCTGAATAATTCTTATCTGTCCTTAAAGCTTTTACATTGACCTGGTTCATTTCCCTGATGTGTTGTTGACGATCAGGATTCACTGGAAGTGCATTTAGATCAGCCAATCTCTGTGTTGTTTCTAAAGAAGTTAAAGTTGCAAATCTAGCCTTATGGGCTTTCTTGTTATGCTTACGGAATTGTTTTACTGCCTTATTTTTGTGCGCATAAGTCGTATCCACATTCATGGCAATGTACTTATTAATCTTTGCTACCTGCTTTTGAAGATTTTTGTTATCAGGGCGTTCCTGAAGCAAAGTATCGAAATGTTGCTTTATAAATGATAGTGGTCTTCCAGATGTAAGGTTTAATTGCTTAAAAAGTTTCTGATTACCGATACTAGCTCTAAGGTATTCACCATACAGGCTTCTTTTAAATCTAAAGTGATTAGGCAGATTTGATAAGGCCTGCTGATAAAGTTGAATAACCTCAAGTTCCTTATGCTTTTCCTTTAAGAGAATCTTTCTGATGCCATTATAAGCGCGAATCTCTGTGCCATCCAAAGATAACACCTGCTGATAAGTAGTTTTTGCTTTTGAAAAACGTCCCTGACGGCGATATCTTCTTGCCTGTTTTAGCAGTATTGTGATATCTTCAACGGGTGATAAAAATGACGATTTTGAAAAAAGAAAATTAGGAACTAAAATAGAAGTTATACCTAAAGAGCTTAGCTTTAGGAAATTTTTTCTCGTAATCATGGTGGTGGTTTTATAAAAAAGGGGAAGAAAGGATTTAGGCCTGTTTTTTTTACCGTAAATGTTATATATTCAAAAATTCAACTTCCCCTTGCGTTGCAAAGATATATAATTATTTCAAATCAGTTAATAAAAGTTAATTTATGTCAATTAAAGGTAACATTGAGATTTAAAAATGGATTATTGATAAAGGGTTTTAATGATATATGATTTTTATCATGTCGATTATGTGCTTAAAAAATCTTCATGTAGCTCTATTTACTTCTAATATTTCTTGGAGTTACTAATTGGATTTATTTCAAATTGTGAAAAAAATAGATTAATATATCTCCAATATCTCCATTTTGGTATTTCAATTATTTTCAAAATCATCACTTTCACTGAAAATCGTTTCTTTTCTCAAACCTTAAATTGTAAAGATATTTGCAAGTAATAAATTTAAAAAATGGAAGATTATATTTTTATTGCAACTTTCTCTAAAATTTTATTCTGTTTCTCAAAAACTGCACTTTTCTATACATGTTATTCTAAAACGTACATAAAAACTATACAGCTTATAGAATGATGTGTATAATTTTTTTAATCCTCAGCTCAATTATTTGGTTCTGAAAGCAGGTTTTAGAATATCTTTTGTGATTTAAAATAGATGTATCATATAATCTGCCATTAATTTATCCAATTTAAAAGCCTCGCAGAGCGAAGTAGAAACTTTGTTGAGAGGTACGACCTTCAAAGTTGCGAATGAGCTCCTAACTTCTCCCCGTAGTTGTAAAATCCCACGCATTTCAATAAGCAATAAATCTATTCTTAAAACAATATTTTGTAACATTACTTTTTTACAAAGCAGTCTGATTTTCATAAATGTTTTAAATGTGCAAAACAAAACCACCTAAATATTTTAGATTTTGTTTAATATTTCATACTGAAAGATGGACTTCTCAAAATTAGTACGTATTAAAGTAACTATTACCGGAAAAATTTGTAATTCCAATTAGTAATATCTCCATCAATAAAAGGCTTCTACAAGAGGAAAAACTGTAATCATTGTTGCTCATAGGTTGAGCACTGTAAAAAATGCTGATCAAATTATCGTTTTGAAAAATGGAAAAATTGTAGAACAGGGTAACCATAAGGAGCTTGTCCAAAATAAATCAGATTATTATAATCTTGTGAAAAACCAGTTGGAACTGGGAAATTAAATATCAACTTTTAAATTTTTTTTAACATGAAAAACAAAATTTTATGCTTAGGAATAGCAATGCTTGCTATTTCTTGTAACAGAACTGGAGAGGAAGATATGAATAATCTTCAGGCAAAGGGAAATATGCCATTAAAAATTATGGGGAAAACGGTTGAACCCCAAAAGCTTATTATAGGAGAAGTAGCCGGATATAATGCTGAAGATGGTGACAACTGTAGAAGAAACAGAGGAGGGTGCAATTGGGCAATTGTTGGTAGTAAAACTGCGGATAAAAATTTTGATGAAAGCAATAAATGGGAAGTAAATTATTTTATTTCTGATAATCAGCTTATTATTATAAATGCTAATTCTGTCCATGCAAAAACTTCAACAGTAATCAATATTTCTGAGAGAATAGCACTCCCTGATGATTTATCCGAAAAGCTTGGTTATAAATCTATTACTATTATGCCGGGAACATATTCTTATAAAACAGATAATTACGAAAAAGGATATGTTGCATTAGATATAGCAAAAGAATAATATTGGCTTCAACGAAATATTTTCTCATGAAATATTTGTATTCTTTAATACTTTTGATTCCGGTCTATTGCTTGAGTCAAAACAATGTGAGAGCTATTGCAGCAGAGGATGTGAAATACATATTATCAAATCAAAGAAAAGATTATAAATTGATTTTCTTTTGGGTTCCAAAATGCGAAACAATAGAGCAACAATATAATGATACCTCAACATTGCAAAAGCAAGTTAAAAATATTGTAATTCTTCCTATTGCAATGATTAGTACAAAGAATTATCGAGACGACTTTCATAATCTTTTTTACAGCAAATTTAATTTAGGAAAAAGCCTTGAAGTCGCTAAAATAAATGAAAACCAGTATGATAATTTTGATGCATTTAAAGAGAGGTTTTTAATTTTATATAAAGGACAAAATAAAGATGCATTTTATTTTTTGTTTGATAAACAAAATCAACTCATTAAAGAATGGGAAGATTTACCCTCTGAACAGGATTTATTAACACTTATTTAATCACTTTTTTGACTTAAGCCTCGTTAAACTAAAAAATAATTATTTCTTTTAACAAGTTCCTTCAGAATTAAATAAGGTTAAATGCTCCATAATCTATAATTATTTGATATTTTCCCTTTCTACCAATTCTAATTTCCTATTTTTTCTTTGATCTGTTTTATATCAGTTTTGATCTCTGCAATGAAGTTTTGAATATTACGTTCTGAAAACTCATCTGCTCCATATTCTTTTGTAGTGATACTGCAGGCAAATTCCCAGATCTCCTTTATTTCCGATAATGGAATTTTATAGGGCTCATAAAATTGATTGTCAGCTTTAACCCAAATACCATCAGCTTCGTGAAACTGAAATCTCTTATAGCTTATACCATCATTGGTAGTAATAAAAACATATGTTCTGTCTGTTCGAAGGTCAGAAAGATTCTCAATATATTTTCCCACAATATAGGTTCCGTTTTTATATGGTGGCATAGAATCTCCTTCAGCCGGAAAAGCTCTAAACTTCCCGCCTTTTAAGAAAGGTAAAGATATCGTATCAAGACTTTCGATATATTCCGGATCACCATAACCGTTCAGATATCCCATAGATGCTTTCTGTGGAATGATTTCAATTTCATCATTACCATTACTGTCAACTCTTATGGGAAGAACTATTCTATTATCCGGAAGTTCCATAATCTCATCAATGGAATATTTGCTGACATTTATGGTTACAAGTAAATCTATACTTACATTATAATATTTTGAGATCCTGACCAAGATATCAAGTGGCGGCTCAGTAGCACCATCTTCATATTTACCATATCTACCTCTTGTTATTAAAAGATCATCGGCCACCCTTTGCTGAGAAAGATTGAGCTTACCTCTCAGATACCTTATATTTTCAGATAAAATTGACATTGCTATAATTTATAGCAACAAATATACAATTTTTTGATACAAAACGTAATAATTTTGTCGCTATGAATCGAGCAATTTCGCATATGGATCTGGACACCTTTTTCGTCTCTTGTGAGAGACTAAAAAACTCTGACCTTGTTGGAAAACCACTTATCATTGGTGGCGGAGACAGAGGCGTGGTAGCTTCCTGCTCCTATGAAACGAGATATTTTGGGGTTCGAAGTGCAATGCCCATAAAAATGGCTTTAAGACTTTGCCCAGAAGCAAAGGTCATCCGAGGAGATATGGAAATGTACTCCAATATGTCGCATACTGTTACCGAAATTATACAGGAAAAAGTTCCGGTTCTTGAGAAGGCAAGTATTGATGAATTCTACCTTGATCTTTCCGGGATGGATAAATTTTTCGGTTGTTATCAATGGACCACCGAAATTGCAGAGGCTGTCAGAAAAAATACCGGTCTGCCCATCAGCTTTGCCTTATCTACCAATAAAACCGTTTCTAAAATCGGTACCGGAGAATCTAAACCTATTGGTAAACTTGAAATTCCTGAGCAGAAAATAAGAGCTTTTCTGAACCCGCTCTCAGTTAAGAAAATTCCGATGGTGGGCAATGTGACCTTTCAATTGCTGTCCAGGCTGGGTGTACGAAATATTCAAACGCTGTCAGAGATGCCTGTTGACGTTCTGCATCGGCTGATCGGAAAAAATGGTCAGGAACTCTGGAAGAAAGCCAACGGTATCGATGAAACGCCTGTTGTGCCTTATTCCGAAAGGAAATCCATCTCCAAGGAAAATACATTTTCGCAGGATACCATAGATATAAATGGCATAAAGAGCATTTTATCAGGAATGGTGGAACAGTTGTGTTTCCAACTCCGTCAGGAGAAGTGGCTTACTTCTACCGTTGTTGTAAAAATTAGGTACTCCAACTTCGATACAGAAACCAAGCAATACAGAATTCCTTACACTTCCTCCGACCATACACTACTCAGATACGCATTAGAATTATTTGAGAAAGTCTATCACCGCAGAATGCGAATCCGACTTATCGGAGTAAAGTTCACCGGTCTGGTACACGGCTGTCACCAGATGAATCTGTTCGAAGATACGGAAGAACTCATCAGTCTTTATCAAACAATGGATAAAATTAAAACAAGGTTCGGTTCAGACAGCGTGGGCCGGGCATCTGGATTTTTAAACCAATAAATTGACGTTGCAATGTTCATCAATTGTCATTCTTTCCACAGCTTGCGTTACGGTACCATCTCCGTAAAAGAATTGGTTCAGCAATGTGTTGAACTGAGAATCGGTGTGGCTGCTTTGACCGACATCAATTGTATCTCTGGCATTTATGATTTTCACAGATTATGTGAGAAGAATAACATCCGACCTGTTGTAGGTGTAGATATAAGAACTGACAATAAACAGCACTATATCTGTTTGGCAAAAAATCAATCAGGTATCGGAGAAATCAACAGGCTTTTGACACAGCATCATTGCGAAGGAAACGATTTGCCATTGCATCACCCAAATCTGCCTGATGTATTTGTCGTTTATCCTTTGAATAATTACCCTGAAAAACTTCATCGAAATGAATACATCGGCATACGTCCCGAAGAAATTAATTTGTTGATTAATTCCACCCTGAAAAAGTATATCCCAAGAATGGTCATTTTACAGCCGGTAACTTTTACAACAAAGAGAGAATATAAACTTCATAAGATCCTGCGCGCAATTGACCGAAACACGCTGGTCACTAAACTTGAAGAAAATGATATATGCGGGCAAAACGAGAAGCTAATCTCAATTGATGAGCTTTTAAAGAATTACCAGCATTATCCGCAAATCATCGAAAATACCCAGCAATTATTGGAACAATGCTATTTTCATTTTGACTATAAGACTCCTAAAAACAAAAAGAACTTTACAGAAAGTAAAGACAGCGATATAAAGTTATTGAAAAAACTTGCCTATAAGGGGTTCTCCAGGCGATATCATGATGATGACAGAAAGGCAAAAGCCCGGATGGATAAGGAATTGGATGTAATTAATCAGCTGAACTTCTGTGCATATTTTTTGATCACTTGGGACATCATCAAGTACAGCAATCGGATGGGGTTTATGCACGTCGGTCGCGGAAGTGGTGCCAATAGTATCGTTGCCTACTGTCTTGGCATTACAGATATATGCCCGCTGGAGCTGGACCTATATTTCGAGCGCTTCCTGAATCTGAACCGCAAAACACCGCCGGATTTCGATATCGACTGGAGCTGGCAAAACAGAGATACGATTTTACAATACATCTTTGACAAATACGGAAAAGAGCACGTGGCATTTTGCGGAACTAACGTTGAGTTTAAGTATAAATCGATTTTCCGTGAGGTAGGAAAAGCATTTGGTTTGCCAAAAGAGGAACTGGATGAACTCGCCACCAAATCGATTGAACAGCACGATATTAATTCGGTGTCAGCAATGGTGCACAAATATGGAAAGCTTTTAGAGAAATTTCCAAACCAGCGAAGTATGCACTCTTGCGGAATTCTAATCTCTGAAGAACCCATCACCAATTACTCCGCATTGGAAATGCCACCGAAAGGATTTCCAATCGTACAGTTCGATATGCACGTGGCCGAAGAAATCGGTTTGGAAAAATTTGATATCCTCTCCCAGCGAGGCTTGGGCACAATCAACGATACAGTGAAGCTCATCGAAGAAAAACGAGGTATTAAAGTCAATATCCGGGATGTGAGCTTGTCAAAAGACGAAGAGAGATGCAATGAGTTTCTGAGCAGGGGAAAAACAATCGGTTGTTTCTATATTGAAAGTCCGGCAATGCGGGGACTGCTCCGAAGATTGAAATGCAACAATTATAAAGTATTGGTAGCCGCATCATCCATCATACGCCCAGGGGTAGCGCAAAGCGGAATGATGAAGGAATATATATTTCGCCACAATAACCCGGATCAATTTGAATATTTTCATCCGGTTTTTGAAAAAGAATTGGGAGAAACTTATGGCATTATGGTTTATCAGGAAGACGTTATCAAAATCGCCCTTCATTTTGGGGGCCTGTCGCCAGCTGATGGTGATGTGCTACGCCGGGCAATGAGCGGAAAAGGGCGTTCGCTATCTGCCCTGCAGAAAGTCAAAGATCATTTCTTTGAATCCTGTAAATCCCTAGGTCATCCGGAGCAGCTTTCCAAAGAGGTTTATCGCCAGATAGAATCTTTTGCAGGCTATTCTTTCTGCAAAGCGCATTCTGCATCCTATGCGGTAGAAAGCTACCAAAGTCTCTACCTGAAAGTTTATTATCCTATCGAGTTTATGGTTTCGGCGATCAATAATGGCGGCGGTTTTTACAGGACCGAGGTATATGTCCACGAAGCTAAAATGTCCGGTGCAACCATATTAAATCCCTGTGTCAATCTAAGCGAATACCAGACTACGGTTTACGAAAAAGATGTTTATTTAGGGCTGATGCACATTGAAAAGCTTGAAAGTAAAATCGCCGTTTTAATTCCTGAAGAACGAAAAAATAACGGTGATTATACCTCCCTGGAAAACTTTGTGAAAAGAATCCCTATTGGTATTGAGACTTTACAAACTTTGATATTCATAGGAGCATTCAGGTTTACTGGAAAGCAAAAGCACGAATTATTAATTGAAGCCCGCTTTCTTTTGGCAGGAAACAGACCTAGTTTTAAGCATTTAATATTACTTGAAGAACCACAAAAAGAATATACTCTCCCAAAGGTTCAAAGACATCCATTGGAGGACGCATTTGACGAAATCGAGATCTTAGGATTTCCGGTTTCAGTGAGTCCATTCGACTTATTGCAAACTAAATATAGGGGAAGTGTGATGGCAAAAGACCTTACGAAATATCATAAGAAGCAAGTCAAAATGCTGGCTTATCTGATATCCCGAAAACACGTACCCACCAAAAAAGGGACGATGTTTTTCGGAACATGGATTGATGCGGAAGGAGAATATTTTGATACCGCCCACTTTCCGGATAATCTTTCACAATATCCTTTTCAGGGTGGCGGATGCTATCTTCTATTAGGTACCGTGGAAGTCGATTTTCATTTTCCAACCCTTACGATATTAAAAATGGCAAAAATGCCCTTTATTCCTGACCCTCGATACACTTTGGATAAAGACAAAGCCTACGAAGCTTATAACAATATCCGGGAAGATGTAAGTATGACCTTCAGAAAACCTTATCCTCAGGAACACGAGATTGGACTGCCTAGGAGGAAAATGAGTTAAATAATGAGATTTAGAATATAAACATTACGTTTCTCTGTTTTTACAAAATGATTTAAAAAGGATAACCAATCGCAATATTAAGAATCAAATTATCCCGTCTCCAAGAAGAATTTCCGAAGTTAATCTTGTCAAATGTCCAGCGATCGCCTTTTTCATAATAAGGAACGCGAAAGGGCATTGCCAGATCCAGTCTGAGAATCAGAATTGAGAAGTCCAGTCGCAAACCAAACCCGGCTCCTACAGCTATTTCACTTAGAAAATCACTTGAAAATTTGGCGCCAGGTCTTTGTATGTCATCGTTAACCAACCAGATATTTCCAGCATCTGCAAAGAATGCGACATTCAGAAATTTATAGATATTAGCACGATATTCTGCATTAAGTTCCAGCTTGATATCACCAGACTGATCAAAGTAATAACCTTGTTTAATCGTTCTTGGATCAAAACTTCCAGGACCGAGCGTTCTGGCCCGAAATGCGCGGATACTATTGCTACCACCGGAAAAAAATTGCTTAGAAAAAGGAATATTATCCGAATTGCCATAAGGATAAGCAATACCGCCAATAAATCTGGAAGCGAATGAAGACTTGTCACCAAGCTTGTGGTAAAAACGAAAATCGTGTTCCATCTTCGCATATTGACTAAACGGTACACCGAATATCGATTTTTGCTTCCCATCTTTCACATTGGCTCCAGAAAAAAGTCCTGTGAGATTCCCTGCCAAATCCAATGTTCCTTTATAGTAGATCGTATTCTTTTTTGGGAGCATTGTATTGGTATAAGTGTACGAATAAGTAGGTCCGAAAATCAACTGCTTCTGCACAACACGCTGTAGTGCCTGACTTTTTGCGGAAATAGAATCATACAGTGGTGTGACATTCGCAGGCGTTATATAAGTAATGTCTATAATTTTCAGATCGTGCTCTTTTCTTACATTTTCTTTCCACAGATACCCGAAAGAGCCTGAGAATGTGTTAAGCGTGTAATATTCCGTACGGTTTTGAAATTCGTATCCAATAGAAATATTAGTTCTCGGAACGAAAGCACTTGAAGAATTAAATCTGAATGGCGCCACAATTCTTGGAATTGAAAGTTGCGCATTGGCTCCAGCTCGGAAAAGATTTTTTGCATCCTTCGGGCCACCAATCTGAACATCAAAAGCTCCATAAACAGAGGCTTTAAACTGTTCAGCTCCACGGAACAGATTTCTGTGAGTCCAGTTCAGATTAATCTCGCTCCCAGCATAGTTAGCGGAGTTTGTTCTTCCCAAAGCTTCCAGCCTCAGGGACTGAATCTGCCTTGGCGTTAGCAAATAATAGGCATCGAATTTATGGTTCAGCGAGTCTGAAATTACAAATTCATTCTTCACAAATTTAAAAACGCCAAGATTGATCAATCGGTTCAATGAGAGATTATGATCTGCTCTGTTATAAAGATCACCCTTTTTGAAATATAAAGCACGATCAAAAATCTTCGGTTTGAATTTCTGTTCCGGATCTATAACGTAGATATCATCGTGGGCATACTTCCGAAGAGAGTCACTATCCATCGGAATATTGTATTTACCGTCTTTCACATCTCTGATGTTATAGTTCGGGAAAACAACAACCTTATCAATCGTAAATTGCTGCTTGGCTAAGTCCGGCGTGTTTTCTTTAAGCTTGACATTAAGCTCAACTTTATGATTTTTGGTCACCGTACTGTCAGCCTGAATAATCAGATTATCAGGATGGAAATAATAAAACCCTTTTTGTTTAAGCTGATTATCAATACGTTCTCTTTCCGACTTGATTACACCCAAATCGAAAGGATTGCCTTCTTTCAATAACGTTTTGTCCGAGACTTTTACGATCTCTTCTGTCACAGGAATAGAATCATTCTGAAATTTAACCTTATTAATAAGATACTGATTTCCTGGCCGCAAAGTATAAATTACCTGGGCTTTTTTATTTTTGGAAACTGTGTCATAAGTTGCCTTGGCATTGAAGTAACCTTTGTTTTCAGAATAATTGACAATAATATCTTTGTTAAACTCTCTGTCTACATCGCTGAGCAAAACTGGCTTCTCTCCTATTTTATACTTCAGCCAGTAATTAAAACCTTTTTCTTTTTTCGGCTCTTTGGCAATGTTATAAAAGAATAATTTAGGTCTCAGTCCTAGGAAACTGGAATTAGGTTTTGGGGTGAGATTATCTTCCAATTCAGATTTTAGAGCTTTCTTGCTTTTTTTGGAAAGACTGTCATTTTCGATTTTAACTTCAGCGCCGGTATAAAGCATTTCCCCTTCTTTCAAATACTTTGTATTACTACAGGAAAAGGCAAAACCTAGTGTTCCGAAAAATAAAACTTGACTGATATGTTGTTGAAATCTAATTTTCATTATTTGAATTCTACGGCTTTATTGTTTTCTTTTTGCTTTTCTTTTCTAGATCTTTCTCTGGATTTCTGAAAAATCTCACGGAATTTATCAAAATCCAGCGTGATGATGAAACCAACTCCGGTTTCTACAATCTGTCCTTGCAACGCCACTTGGTATTCGTTTTTACGATAAGCTCTCAGGGTATACCTTCCGTCACGTGAGAGGCTGTAGTCCACTGTAACATCACCAGCAATATTGGTCATATTTTCATTTTGTCTTGCATCTCCTTCCAGCCCAAAATTACTGCCCACAGAAACTTTCAGACGGTCATTCAGTAGTTTTTTGCTAATGTCCACATTGAGATCAGTTCTTGTATTTTTTTCTCCGGAAGAGTAATCTTCGGAAGATTCCAGGTCAAAATTGAGATCTACCCCTTTTATCAGATCTGAAGCCAGATTATTGATTTGCTGAGATAATATCTTACTAACACTTTGTCTCGCCATCGCTTCTGCAGAAAGTCCAGCACTGGATTCGAAAGGATTCTCGCCGATGAATCTGTTCAGCAAAAGTAAAGCAAAAACTTGCTTATTCAATTCTGACTCCTGCGTTCTGATTTGTGATAACTTTTGGTCTACAATATCCGTGACAGTGGATGAAACCGAATTATTTTTTTCGTCAGTGGTGATATCAAAACTGATTTCAGGTTTCAGAAGCTCACCATTCATTTTCAGCAGTGTGTTAAACGGAATTCTTTGTTTAAATTGATTCAATGTCGTGTTACTTTCTCCGCTCAGCTGCTGTTCCACCAGATCAATTGGTGCTGTTTCTGTTTTGTAAACTGCGGTAATGTTCAGTAGTGCGGTAGTTGGTTCGCCAGTCCACGTAATTGTACTTCCTTTCTCGATATCGAACTTACGTTTCAGAACGCTTACGGTCATTTCATAACTTCCGGATTCCACTTCATAAACACCCACTAAAGTTGTTTTTCCAGACGGATCAATACCGCCAGTCAGTTCGGCCTCTCCCTGTAATTTAACAAAATCGCCATTAGCTTTATCAATCAACAAAGACATCTTAGCTTCTTTACTAACTTCGATATTCACGCTCACATCCATTCCTTTGATTTTGCTTGGAGCGTTTAAAGAATCCGCTGTAATGGTTTTGTTAAGTGCAATCTGATCCTGATCAATAAACTCAACAATGCCGTCACGTTCCTGTAATGATGGCGTAGACTGTGGGAGAACAAATGTAAAATCTGTATCATCCGCAACAGCCAATCGGCCGTCCACTTTTGGCAGATCAAGATTACCACGGACTTTCAGCGCCGCATCAATTGACAAAATGCCATACATCAAAGCATCGTTTGATTTTTTTGAGTTAACCACCTTGAAATCTTTGGCGTTGATATCCAGATTGAAAGCAAAATCCTTGTAAGTCTGCGTAAGAACCTGTCCGTTTATTTTGAGCGAATTACCATCCTTATCATTAATTTTGAAGTTATCGAACTCAATACCTCGATTGGTAAATCCTATTTTGTCATTGATATTTCTAAAATCGCTGCCTGTTTTGGCAATCATCATTCCTACATTATTCATCTTGACATCACCAATAATTCTTGGCGCATCAGTCGTTCCTGTAATTTTTAGAGCGCCGGAAAGATAACCTTCCGTATTGGTAATCGCATTCATCGTAAAGCCCTGAAGCGTTTTCATCTGAAGCTGGTTCATCGCCAGATTCAGGTCAAAGCTGCTAGAAGTGGTATTGTAATTACCCAGAATTTTCACATCATTCTCATTACCTGTCAATGCAATATCAGCATTCAGCAAGTTAGCTGACTGATTATTGACCTTAATATCAAGATTACCAACAGGACTTCCAAATACGAACAAATCAGTCACATCAATATCAGAAGTGAAGGTCATATTTTTGGTAAGATTTTTTAACTGGGCAGTTCCATTAATGGTTCCTTTGGCAAGAAGCGAATCTTTTTTGATGATCTCCGTAATCGTTTCAATTTTAAAATCTTTCAGAGTGACATTCAGCGGACTTTTTGGTGAACTACTTTCGGACTGTAAAGAAATTTCTGCACCAGCATTAGACAATCTGAAATTATCTGCCACAATTCCCTGACCGAAAATCTGTATTTTATTATTTTCAGCCACGTTCCAATCCAAATAATTCAGTTTCAAACCGTCTGGTTTTAGAGAAATTTCGGTGATGTCGTTCATTGACTTGGCATCACCAGCAATCAGGAACTGCGTTTGATCCTTTTCATCTTTCGTTGTGATGTTATAATTGATGATATTATTGGCCACATCGCCATTAATATTAACTTTATTCAAAGCAAAGCTCTCGCTTTTCAGACTTGCAACGTCTAAATTATATTGCAAAGCCTGATTCTGATTGGTCAATTGAAGATTCGTATTTTCTAGCGTGTTAGTTCCGTAGATAACCTGAGGGACTTTGGCGTCCAATTCAATTAACTGGGAATCGGCGTTATAATTTCCTGTAACATTGATGGTTTCAAAACTTTTCAGTTCAGGAACAAACTTCCTAATCAGATCATCATTTTTAATGGTCGCATTGAGCGTGAAATATTGACCAGCCTCAATTTTATTTGATTTACCTGGTTTTTGAAATTGATAGTATTGATTCACTGTCTGAGACAACGCACCGAAGATCTGCGTTAGTTTATATTTCCCTTTTAGCTCCAAATCTGCAATCTGAGAATTGAAATTGATTTTCGTAGAATCTGCTGTAGAAAGCGCATTGAGTTTTATTTCCTGAACGGGGTAAACTTCTTTGGTATCCGAGATTGCAAAATTCTGAAGATTAAGATAACCATTGAGATTGTCCGGATCCAGACTTCTGAAATCTCCGTCAATAGATCCAGCTAAAATCATCGGAGAGCTGTAGAAACCAAGCTTATTCATATCCAGTTTTTTGACATCACCATTAATTTTAATCGTTGGATTTTTATCTCTGTAAACACCGGAAGTTGCGAGATGCAAATTTGCATTCGGATCTTTTGAATCCAGATTAACATTATACGCACCACGATTAATTTTACCTTTCAGATTCATATTCTGATAAGTATAATTTTTATAAGTTGCAGATCTCACAGAACCAACAATTTGCGCAGACATAATCTTTGGATCAAAACCCTGGCCTTTTGCATTAATAATAGCTGAAATTCTTCCTAAATCTTTATTCTGAATCAGTTTACCCACGTTCAGATTCTGTAAATTCGCTTTGATATCAAACAACTCACGATTTTTTCTACGCATATCCATTTTAGCCACAACTGCTGCATTGCCTAATGTCGAATAAAGATTAAGATCTGTGTTAATCACTTTAGTTGTTCCTTTCGCATAGCCTTTGATGCTAAAATGAGAAGGCAGAGCAATGTTAGAAGGAATAGTTCCTTTCGGCACAAGATTGAATACCGTCTTGCCTGATGATGCCACCTCACCAATCCTAAGATCGTAATAAAGCTGATCCGGATTCATTGCATTTTTAATTCTTCCGGAAGCTGCAACTCGTAACTGGTCCAGACCGGAAAGCTTTAAATCTCGTATCAAAAGGTCATTTACCAGACCTTCAGCCTGAAGATTGACATTCAGAATGGCATTAGGATATTTATTGAAAGGCGATGTGTTTCTAAGTGTCGGAACAATATTCAATATATCAGCGAATCCAATTTTGGAATTTTTGATATTGGCAGATAACTTTACAGCGCCTGGATTGGCCGAGAGTTGTTCTATCGAATTATAATTGAGGACTATTTCGTCTCTCAAAATAGTTTTAGGTGTCTGAAGATATAAATCTTTCAGGTAAGCCTGCTTCTCTGTATAAACAAAATTTGTATTAAATTTCTGAATATTAAGACCTCTGGATTCCTGTATTTCTGCTGATTTGACCTTGCCAGCAAAAGTTCCGTTCTTCATTTCAAAATCACGAACATCTACATTTAGCTTTCCAAAATTGAGATGATTAAAATCCACTCCTGCTCTTGTAGGTGTCACAGCCGTGTTATTATACACCACTTTTACATCATCCAAGCTAAGCTTGCCTAAAAGAAGTTGCATCGCCTTTTGTGTGGAATTACTCTTATTTGAAAGTTTTCCTTCATCTTTACTGTTAGCATTGGCAGCAGGTAGGAAGAGGTTGGCATTAATGTTTGCACCTGATAAAATCACATTATCTACATCATAATAATTATTCTGAAGATCCAATTTATTAACTTTCGTGCTTAACTCATTGAAAAGAATTTTAGCAAACGTCTTGGTGTTGTCATCACCGTAATCAACATTAAAATTAGTCAGCTTTATTCGGTTGAGACCTATTTGCATTGGTTTTTTCTGGTTCAAAGAATCAACCTTCTGTTCCACATTTTTGGAAACTTCTTCTATCAGATCTTGTTTCAGTTTTAGTTTCAAACCATCCAAATTGATATCATTTACTGCGTAAGAATTATTCTGAAGGTCAAAAGTCTTTACCCTTGTATCAAAGGATTTGAAGTAAACATTGATATCATTTCTGGACTGCTGATCTTTAAAAGTAATGCCAATATCTTTGAGATTAATTTTATCCAGTGAAATAATAAATGGTTTTGAAGGTTTTTGCTCTTGCTCTTTGTCAGATGTTGCAAAAGCATCAATAATATAGTCGAAGTTGAATTTTCCCTGAGGATCTCTTACAACATTAGCTCTCACACCTTCTAGATCCAAGGATGTCAAGTCTGCTTTGGATTTCATCAGCTGCCACATATCCAGTCCTACATCGAACTTTTTCACAGCAAGGAGCGTGTCGATTTTTTGCCCTTTTAGATAGAGGTTTTCCATCACAAGGCTATTTGGGAAAGCAATATAAACTTTTTCTAGGCTTACTTTGGTTTGGATTTTTCCTTCCAGATAAACAATTAGTTTGTCCTTCACATAGTTTTGAACAACGGGTATACGCAAACTAAATATTAGCAACAAAACAAATACAAAAATGCTAATAAGCGTTATGAGTGTACGTCTAAGAATTTTACGCCAGTTGAGTTTCAATTTTAATAGTAGTTTTGTTTAAATTTTACCATAAGCAAATAGTATGCTATTGGTTAAAATTAAGGTAACTTTTATATAATCACTAATAATCACTTAAATTTTTAAAAAAATTAATAATTAATATCAAGAATATTTTATTCGTATTTGTTAGATTTTATATATTCACCACATGGAAAGAAAACCAGATTTTAAGGCGCAAATAACCTATTTTTCCAGCTACAAAAGCGGACTGACTACACCATTTTCGTCTGGCTTCAGGTGTGTTTTAAGATTTCCTTTTATTAACAAAGATTTTTTTTGTATTCAGAATTATATTGATACCGAACTTGTTTTTCCCGGCGAGAATGTTACTACAAACATTTCTGTTTTAGATAACATTAAAGACTTGTACAAAGGTTTGGACTTTGAACTTTTCTTAAATACTGTCAAAATCGGCGAAGGCGTTATTACAGAAGTCTATTTGAGTTCTACTTGATTTCTCTTTAAATATTAGACTTACAATTGATATATAGCTGATAAGCCATTTGCATCCTCTTAACAATGGGCTTTACCCATTTTAATATTTCAAAAAAAAATAGATTTACTCCAAAATATAACATCTATTTTGGTTATAGCAGATTATGAGTTAGTATATACCTCACTTTCATCTCTATGCAATTCAGAAAATCCAACGAATTGCTTATTATCAACTTGTAAATTTCTTACAAAGAATTTAAGGTTAATTCAAAAAAAATCATTTCCCGTTCTGAGGCGGAAAATGATTCACAAAAAAAACTATTATGGTGGGCGCTATGCTATAAATAATGATGCAATTGCAGCTGCATCACTTCCGCTTAGTACTTCGTCATAAGCAGCCGAACCTGCCGCTGCTCCAAAAGCATTTGCAGTATTGAATCCGGCTTGGTTTGTATTTTCTTCTCCTGCATACACAGCGTTAGTTGCAGAAGGCATATTTCCTCCGTTGGATAGCTCTATCCAACCTTTGTTAGCTCTCATTCTTCTAACTTGAGATGCATGTCTTGCTTCTACAGAGTGAATCTGAAGTGCAGCTGTTAAGACATCTTTATTCGACATCACATTTCCAGCCTGGCCTTTATAAGCTCTCACACCAGTATCTTCAAATGCCTGCGCAAGCGTAAGAAACTGATTGTAATCTGTAAATGGGGAAAAATTTCCTTTTGCAGTAAAATCAAATGTTGGTTTAGCTCCCGGAGTTTGCCCTAACGAAGTTAAAGCACTTTTAAGGAAAGCAACGTGTGCTGTTTCGTGTTTAGAAATCTGCATAAATACGGTTCTGTCCGCAGAAGGAATAAGATTAGCCTTACTTAATCCCATTCTGTAGTATTCATCTTCAAGATATTCTAATACCAACGCAAGCTGTAAAGCATCGGTAAGCGCATCTTTGAATACAGCAGATGATGCTGTGGTGTTGCTCGTTGTTTCTGCTTTCACAGAAGTAGTCATCATCGCTCCCAAGCCAAGTGGAACTGCTGCAACTGCTGCTTTTTTCCCGAAGCTTGTAAGATTGGTTATAGTTTCTAATCTGGACGCTTCTTTTGTAAAAAATTTATCGTCAGAAAGTTTATCTAATAATTTAAGAATATTCATAATGATTGATTTTGATGTTGATAATTAGCTGATACCTCTTTCTTTCCAGGTAAAAGGTGTTTTTATAAATCCTGAGGCTACTGCTACAATGTCTTTCGGTTCTTTTGCAAGATCCAATCCGCTAGCATTTATTACATCATCTCCGGAAAAATCAGCTGAACCTGGATTAATTATGTTTCTTATTGCTGACGCATGTCTGGCTTCTACAGAAACTATTTTTCCAGCTATTACAAGATAATCAGGATTTGTGATATATCTTCCGGCACCATTATATGCCGCAACACCTGTATCTTCCAATGCTTTTGCTGTCGCAAGAACAGAGTTTCTGTCGTTGAAATTCACTCCCGGATATTGAAATTCCAGAGTTGGCAATACATTGGAAGTAGCTCCGCTAATTGCTGCTTTGAAAAAATCCCTGTGTATCACTTCATGGTGATAAAGATCTGTAAAAAGTTCTTTCTCTACACTAGAAATGCCTGAGTAAAAATTATTAACAACTTTGGTGTAAAAATCTGCTTCCAGCTGTTCCAAAGCATAAGCATAATTTAAGACACCAACATCGCCTTTTCCTAAATCAAATACGTTTCCGCTTCCATCATCCATTATCAAATCATCATCGTTACATCCAACCAGCGCTAGTCCGGCCATTGCAAGCCCAACTCCGCTGAGTTTCAAAAAGTTTCTTCTGCCAGTATCCAGGGTTGCTCCCTGATTAGATACGCTGATTGTTTTTTTCATAATAATATTTTTTAGTGTTGGTTTATTTAAAAAAAAGCAGTATAAAACAATTACACTGCTTTGTCATCTACTTAGGGCATAAGAACTGTATCAATCACGTGGATAACACCATTGGACTGGTTCACATCTGCAATGGTTACCTTTGCATCCATACCTTTGGCATCTCTCACATACAGGTCGTTACCTTTTGTCCAAAAAGTAACACTTTTCCCTTCCACTGTTTTCATCATTGCGCTTCCGTTACCGGCTTTCACTGCTGCCCAGATTTGTTTTGCATTATACTTCCCAGGCAATACGTGATAAGTTAGAATCTTCGTCAGCATTTTTTTATTTTCAGGTTTAATAAGGTTTTCAACAGTTCCTTGTGGTAATTTGTTAAATGCGGCATCAGTAGGTGCAAGAACTGTGAATGGTCCTTTACCCTGAAGAGTTTCTACCAAACCAGCAGCTTTTACTGCGGCAACAAGTGTGGTGTGATCTTTCGAATTAACTGCATTTTCTATAATGTTTTTTGAAGGATACATTGGTGCTCCTCCAACCATTACTGTTTTTTCTTTCATAGACTGAGCTGCGACATTTCCGCTAAATGCGAATGATAAAGCGATCATTCCAAGTGCTGCCATTTTTGTACGTGTGTTCATTTCGTTTATTTTTTAATTAATATTTTGTTCTTAAAGTCATCTACGACAAGTGGATTTGTTTTGGATTTATTTTTTTCAAAATAAATTATAAATAACTGATAATCAGATTATTATTTTTTCTTTAACGGCACAAAATCCAGACAAACAGAGTTCATACAGAATCTTTTTCCAGTTGGTTTTGGCCCATCATCGAAAATATGTCCAAGATGAGAATCACAACGACCACAAAGAACTTCAGTTCTTACCATATTGTATGAAGTATCCTTTTTATATTTGACACTATTCCGGCGAACAGGCTCATAAAAGGAAGGCCAGCCGCAGGTTGTAGCAAATTTTGAGGTTGAAAGGAAGAGTGAATTTCCGCAGACAGCACAGTAATAAGTTCCTTTTTCATCAAACTCATAATATTTTCCCGTGAAAGCCATTTCTGTATCTGCTTCTCTTGCAACTTTGTAAAGACTGGGTTTCAGAATTTTTTTCCATTCGGAATTACTAACCTTCAGTATTCTGGTATCGGTTCTGGAGTAGTGAGGATTTTTAATTTTGAAATTACCGCTTTGTGCAAAATAACAAACTGACGCTAGTGATAATGTTAGATTAAAAATGCTTCCAAGGATTAACTTTTTCATCTTTTTAATTAAATTGATTATTAATTTATCTACGAAACAAAAGTTTATTTGGTTTTGGTTTGTCATAAAATTTATTTTACTACTTTTGAATCGAAAAAAAATTTATTATTAAAACAAAATATTCTGAGGAGCAACTTATCGTTCTGTTGAAAGATAAAAACGAAAATGGTTTTCATCATTTGTATGACAACTATTCCGGGGCGTTATATGGCGTTATCCTTAGGATTGTTCATTCAAAAGAGTATACAGAAGAAATTATTCAGGATGTTTTTGTTAAAATATGGCATTCTATTGCCCAGTATGATTCCATGAAAGGGAGATTCTACACCTGGATTATCAACATTGCTAGGAATACTGCCATTGATTATCTCAAATCCAAAGGTTTTCAAAACGAACTTAAAAACCAATCGCTTCCAGATTTCGTATATAACTCAAAAGAACTTTCTGAAAGTGATGAGTCTTCTGATTTTTTAGGAATAAAGAATGTCTTGAAAAGTCTTGAAACGGATAAACAGGAGCTGATAGAATTAGCTTATTATCAAGGTTACACTCAGAACGAGATTTCTGAAAAGCTAAAAATACCTCTTGGAACTGTAAAAACTAAAATGAGAAACGCACTGATGAAATTAAAGAATCTATTAAAAGATTATCAATAAATTGAATACTAAAGAATACATATCATCCGGAATTATAGAATCTTATATTCTAGGTTTTGCTTCTCCTGAGGAAGCAGGCATTTTGGAGTGTGTTATGAAGAATAATGCAGAGGTAAAAGCCGCTTTTGAGGAAGCGCAAAAGATTCTCGAAGAGCTGGCAGACGCACAGGCTATAAAGCCTCCTGATGATTTGAAGTCAAAAGTCTGGAATAAAATCCAAAATGAACGTCAAGAGATTGTCAATAAAATAGTTGAGTCGGAAATTCCTTTGGAAAAACCTCAGGAAGAAATCAGAGTAATCGGTAACACTAACTGGAAACTTTTTGCAGCCGCTGCGTCAGTGCTTTTTCTGGTAAGTCTTGCTGGAAATCTATTCTGGATGAATGATCAATCCGTTAATAAAGATAGGTTTACGGCTTTACAAAATGAGATAAATAACCTCGATTCTGCTAATCAGAAAATGAACCAAAAACTAAAAATGTTTACGGATCCTGATATGATGATAGTTTCTCTAAGAGGTGTTGAAAAACACGCAGATTCGAAAGCTGTAGTTTTCTGGGATAAAAAGACAAAAGATGTTTACCTGAATGCTGAAGATCTTCCTAAGGCACCTGAAGGTATGCAGTATCAACTTTGGGCTATAGCCGATGGAAAACCCGTTAGTGCAGGAATGTATAGCGAAGAAAAGGACAGCAAAATATCTTTAGCAAATATTCCTAATGCTCAAGCATTTGCAATTACCCTAGAAAAACAAGGAGGAAGTGCTGTTCCGACTATGGAAAATATGTTTGTGATTGGCAATATCTAATCTAGATTGTTGTTCAGACATTTTTTTGGAGAATAAAAATATAGAAATCTTTTCTCCGCCATTTCAAAATCACACCATCTGTCGCAGTCGATTTCATAAGCAACTATACCGCAGGTAGGGAGATTGATTAATTCTGACGAAAGAGAATTGGCAAAATTTGAAATTCCGTTATTATGCGAGAAAAGCGCCAATGAATTGACCGCATCATCTACATCAAAAATTACTGAAAGACAATTACTTTCAGACGGTCTGTATAATTTTTCATTGGTCTGAAATGTCTTATTAAAAACTGTGGAAAACAATTCGCACGTATGTTTTGCTCTTTTTGCCGGACTACTGATGAAGGAATCTATTGTTACACCTGTGGACTTAAGAAATTCAGCCATTTTTGGTGCATTAATTTTTCCAAGTTCTGTAAGAGGGCGGTCAAAATCATCAACATTCTCCGGCCAGTCACTTTTAGCATGACGCACTAGAATAAGTGTTTTCATTTAGCAATTTTTAATAATTTTAGAATATTCTTGTAATCTTCACTTACTTTCCAATTATCGTAAGCATAACATAGCGGTTACAATAGTTTAAAATTATGCAATAATTTTGACAATACACTCATTTATTTTAATTGAAATAAAAAAGAGAATATCAATATGACATTCTCTTTTAAAGTAAATCTTAATAGATTTTAAATATTTAAAGCTTTTTGATACGCATTTTCCAAACCATCAAGATTTTTCCCTCCCGCTGTTGCGAAGCCCGGATTTCCGCCGCCACCGCCCTGGATTTCTTTTGCAAGCTCTTTTATTAATGCTCCTGCTTGATAAACACCTGCAAGATCATCAGAAACACCAACAGTAATCATTGGTTTATCGTCCGCATCTGAAAGAATAATTGTAATAGAAGTTGGGATTTCTCTCTTCAGCTGGAAAACGATGTCTTTTACCGAACCTGCATCCAAAGAAGTTTTTTTAACCAAAAGTAATTTATCACCTTTTTGCTCGTATGCTCCTTTCCAGTCATCGATTTCACCTTTTGCTTTTTCTTTTTTGAAAGCTTCCACTTCAGATTTCAATGTGCTGTTTTCATCAATTAGTTTCTCGATAGATCTTACAACATCTTTTGATTTTAGTAATTGAGAAAGTGCTGCGATCTGTTTCTCAAGATTTTTGAAATATTCTGCCGATTTATCACCAGAAATGGCTTCTATTCTTCTGATTCCAGCAGCTGCAGAACTTTCGGAGACAATTTTGAAAAGTCCAATTTCGCTGGTGTTTTTTACGTGTGTCCCACCACAAAGTTCCATTGATGTTCCAAACTGGATCATTCTTACATTATCACCATATTTCTCGCCGAACAAAGCCATTGCACCTCTGTCCAAAGCTTCCTGAATCGGGATATTTCTGAATTCCTGCAATGCAATACTTTCCTGGATTTTAGCGTTCACTTTTTCTTCAACCAAAGCCAATTCATCTTCTGTCATCTTAGAAAAATGAGAAAAATCAAATCTCAAATAGTCCGGACCCACGAATGAACCTTTCTGCTCAACGTGAGTTCCCAAAACTTCTCTTAAAGCTTCGTGCAACAAATGCGTTACCGAGTGATTTGCTTGAGAATTTTTTCTGTCTGTAGCATTTACTTTAGCATAGAAAACAGCTCCGGCATCTTTCGGAAGTCCATTGATTAAAGAGATAATCAGTCCGTTTTCTTTTTTAGTTTCCAAAACTTCGAAACTTTCAACGGCATTTTCAAGAACGCCTTTATCACCTATTTGTCCACCACCTTCCGGATAAAAAGGCGACTCGCTCAAGACGACCTGATAAAATTCTCCGTCTTTATTTTCTACTTTTCTATATCTTGTGATGTAAGTTTCCGACTCCGTTTTATCATAACCTACAAAGTTTTCCGGTTTTTCTTCCAAAGTAACCCAATCATAAACTTTCTGAGCAGAATCTGCTTTTGAACGCTGTTTTTGCTCGTTAAGAGCTTGTTCAAATCCCGCTTCATCAATCGTTAAACCTTTTTCTTCCGCAATAATTCTTGTTAAATCATCCGGGAAACCATAAGTATCGTATAATTCAAAAACTTCTTCTGTTGGCAATACTTTTTTACCTTCTGAAATCGTCTGCTGAATTAATTTATCAACTCTAATCAATCCTGTTTCAATGGTTCTCAGGAAAGATTCTTCTTCACTTTTAATCACTTCTGTAACCAAAGTTCCCTGCTTTTCCAGTTCCGGGAAAAATTTACCCATTTGTTCCTGAAGAACGGCCACCAATTGGTATAGGAAAGGTTCTTTCCTGTCTAAAAATCGATAAGCATAAGAAATCCCTCTTCTCAAAATTCTGCGAATTACGTAACCTGCACCGCCATTGGAAGGCAACTGTCCGTCTGCAATGGCAAAAGAAACCGCTCTGATATGGTCAACAATTACACGGATTGCGATGTCTTTTTCGTCTGTTAAAATTCCAGTATATTTTTTACCTGAAAGTTCTTCAACTTTAGCAATTAAAGGCGTGAAAACATCCGTATCATAATTAGATTCTTTTTGTTGTAAAGCCATACAAAGACGCTCAAATCCCATTCCCGTATCGATGTGTCTTGCAGGAAGATTTTCCAGAGAACCGTCTGCTTTTCTGTTGAACTGCATAAAAACAAGATTCCAAATCTCAACAACCTGAGGATGATCGTTATTGACTAAATCAAGTCCGGAAACTTTGGATTTTTCTTCTTCACTTCTCAGATCAACGTGGATTTCTGAACAAGGTCCGCACGGTCCACTCGCTCCCATTTCCCAAAAATTATCTTTTTTATTACCATTGATGATTCTGTCTTCCGAGATGAATTGTTTCCACAGATCATACGCTTCTGTATCTCTTTCAAGGTTTTCTTTTTCATCACCTTCAAAAATGGTCACATAAAGATTTTCTTTCGGGATTCTATAAACCTCGGTCAGTAGTTCCCAAGCCCACGAAATCGCTTCTTTTTTAAAATAATCGCCAAAAGACCAGTTCCCTAGCATTTCAAACATCGTGTGGTGATAAGTATCTCTGCCCACATCATCCAGATCATTATGTTTCCCGGAAACTCTCAGACATTTTTGTGTATCGGCAATTCTTGAAGCTTTCGGTTCTTTGTAACCTAAAAAATAATCTTTAAACTGCGTCATCCCCGAGTTGGAAAACATCAACGTAGGATCATCTTTCAGCACAATAGGCGCCGAAGGAACGATGAGATGTTCTTTGCTTTTGAAAAAATCTAAAAACTGTTGTCTTATTTGCTGTGAAGTCATATTTGTTGCTTTTGGCTAATAGCGATTGGCTTTTAGCTTTTTGATGGGCAAATTTAATGTTTTTGAAAAGATTCTTTGATACTTAACATTGAAATATTTAAGAAAATCAAGAAACCAAAAATAAAATAGAAGGCTTGTTTGGGAAGTTGAGAAATTTGGTAGGATAGTTTTTGAATACATTGAAAATAGTCACTCTCCTTATAGTCATAAATTATATTATCATTTCCATAAACGATATCATACCCTCTACCCTCTATCAATTTTTTTTGGGTCTTTATAATTTACAAGTACAAATAAATGCCAAGTTTTATCCATATCTACACCGTACATTTCTTGTTTTGAGATATGACAATCATTCAAAATAGAAATAAAATCATCATAAGAATTTTCATCATTGATGATAAACTCAATTCCTGTTTCTTTTTGATTTCTTTGTTGTAATTTTTTTAATTCAGAAACGTAATAATTTGAATTTTGTCTTGCAGTATTAGGTTTTACAATGATTTTCTTGTAGTTCCAGCTTCTGTAAGGTTCAAAAGAATTTTGATAAATTCTATTTTTCTCTTCTTTTGAACTTGTCGAATGAACTTTATGTGGTAAACCTAAATCTATCACATTAGGGATGGGTTTTTGCAATTCTCGATTTCCGTAAAACCAAAACAAAATGGGAATCATTACAGCGCTTAGGATACCGGGAACATAATAAATCCTTCTCATTAAGTTAATCTTTATAATGCTGAAAAATCCCAAAATCCGTGGGTGTCCAAAGTGCGGCTTTCTGTCCTGCGGCTTTCAACCCATTATTTGCCCAAGTGTTGCAGGTGTAAGTAAAGTTATAGCTTCCTTTCGCATCATAAAAAGCATCATCATTTCCGTAGACAGCATCTGTTTTTATCAGAATATATTTTCCGGAAGCGTCTTTATCAAATTTGGAATCGATGAAATGAATCAATTGCTGATATTGTTTTTCAGTGAGCATCATCTTTTTACAATCATCTCCAACTTTCATTTGTTTGTAATAAGTGCAATGCATCGCGGAATCGCTAAGCCAGAACGCCGCTTTGAATGCGGTAGAAAACTTTAGCTCTGCCCAGGTTGGCGTATCCAGATAAAAACCTTTGTCGCCCCAGCCAAAAGAAATATAATCAAAATCAGTCTTTTGTCCTTTGGTATTTTCGAAGGGCAGCTTACTGCTCCAATCGATGTATTTTGACTTGACAGGAACTACCAAATCTGTGTGAACACCATTGGTAAGAATATAGAGTTCTATGGTTTTTGCATCATCCGTCTTTTCTGCGCGCACAGGAATGCAAGGAATCAACAGACCCAAAATAACGTATAAAAAAACGGCTCCCAGTAAGAAGCCGATGACTTTTAGGATAAATAATAACGGTTTTTTCATCTTATGATTTGCCCAACGTGCGAACTATAAAATTAATAAAAATATGAACACAAAATCAAAATATTAAATATTATTAAAATTCTTGTTTTTATCAGAAAAGTTATTGAATTTTATTAGCATAAAATCAACAAAATATGGCAAAAAAACATCAATATCGCAAACGATTAAAATTAAGAGTCAAAGTGGCCCCGAAAAGAATCCAGAAAAAAAGATAATCGGTAACGGAAATTTAGTCAGATAAAAAATCGAGGTTTCGTTTCAGTCCAGCGAATTTTGTTCTTTTGACTGCAGATTTTTTGAAAACCTCGGAGAAAATCTCTTGGGTAATATCTTTCCAGTCTTGTTTTGTAAAGTTTTGAAGTTGAGAATTGGGCTGGAATTTTTCTTCCAGCGTTGGAGCAGAAAATCGGTTCCAAGGACAAACATCTTGGCAGACATCGCAACCGAACATCCAATCATCCATTTTATCTTTAAAGTAGTCAGGAATCTGCTCTTTCAGTTCAATAGTTGCGTATGAAATACATTTGGTTCCATCAATAATCTTATCAGAAATAATGGCTTGTGTTGGGCAGGATTCAATACACTTTCTGCAACTCCCACAATGATCCGTCACAGGAAAATCCTCAGTAAGCTCCAAGTCACAGATAATCTCAGCCAGAAAATAGAATGACCCATTTTTTTTTGTAATGAGATTGGCATTCTTACCAACCCAGCCAATACCAGACTTTCTAGCCCACGCTTTTTCCAATACAGGCGCCGAATCTACAAACACCCTGAATGAAAACTCCCCTATTTCTTCCTGCAATTCTGCCACAAGATTTCTGAGTTTATCTTTTATAACATTATGATAATCTTCACCATAAGCATATTTGGATAGTTTAAACGAATCTGCTTCAATTATTTTATCCGGAAAATAATTATAGCTTAATGAAATCACAGACTTCGAACCATCTACCAGCAACCTGGGATCGAGTCGCTTATCAAAATGATTTTCCATGTACCTCATCTCGCCATGGTAATTTTTTTTCAGCCATCTCTCCAGATTGTTAGCTTCCTCTTCCAGGAAAGTTGCTTTGGAAATCCCACAAGACTGAAAACCAAAAGCAGAAGCTTTGGTTTTTATAAGTTGCGTATATCTTTCTTTAGGATTCATTACGATTCGCAAAATTAAGACATTTAATTTTTAACAATTTTTAATTTTGGATATGATTTTAAACAAAATTATTAGTTAGCTTTGTTCTATAACTTAAAATTTAAAAAAAATGGCAATAGAAGATGTATTAAGAGCCGGCAATTATCACCTTATAGACGTACGTGAGCCGCTAGAACTAGAAATGGATGGGCATATAGAAGAAGCACAAAATATACCTTTGGGAGAACTAGAAGACAGAAAACAGGAAATTATAAACCTGAGCGGAACAAAAATTTTCTTTTGCAGATCCGGAAACCGCTCTGGAAAAGCAGTGGACTATTTCAAATCCGAAGGAATGACCGATGTTTATAATGGCGGCGGGTATAATGATCTGAGCCAAACATTTGAAAATCTCTAATTTTTATTTATAAAAAAATAAAGCGGGAAATCTCCTAGTCATGGTCGGAAGATTTTTCTTCCGACTTTTTGTATTTAAAATTTTTTGATTTTTTTGGTTAACTTGTTGATTTTCAATGATTTAATTTGGATTAATGGGTTTTATTTCGTATCTTTATATCTGATAATCAATAACTTATGTCAGTATTTAAAGACCACAAGATTTCTCTTAAACAAGTTTTGGATTTTATTCCCGAAGCTCTTTTGAGCCATCTTTCTGCAACCACGAAGGTGGACTATTACAGCAAGGTGCTTCATGGCAAGAAAATGTTCTACCTTTTGCTTTTCTGTATCTTCGACAATGAAAAACTAAGCCAGAGAACTCTTGAAGATACATTTAACAGCAGCGGCTTCAAAGCACTTTTCGGTTTGGGCGAGAAAGAAAAAGTACGCAGAAGCTCCATCTCGGAGAGGCTCTCCAAAATTGACCCTAATTATTTCAAAGAAATCTACGAGCAGATGTACGGAAGATTTTCGCAACTCTACGATAAAGCCGAGATAGAGAAATACAACCTTATCCGGGTGGACAGTACTATTGTCGCCGATACCTGCTCAAAACTCAAGGAAGGCATCGACCAGAAAAGCGGTAAAAAATTGGTGAAGTTTAGTTTTTCTTTTGATGGTGTTCTGCCTTCGGGAGCAGAGGTTTTTACCGGACAGAAATATTCTGCAGAAGACAATGCGCTGCCGGAAGCCATCCTAAAGCAGGTAAAAAAGGAAGAACATCACGGTAATATTTATGTTATCGACAGGGGTTTGCAGTCGGTAAGGGTGATGAAGGAATTTGAAGAAAAGTCGGTAAAATTCATTGTCCGTTCTAAAGAAAACCGCAAGTTTGAAGAAGTCGAATCCTATCTCACTTCGCAAGGTTTGGAGAGATGGGATGACTGGAGAGTCTTGAAAGACAGTAAAGTAAAACTCTACACCGGAATCCCGGTACAAAACAAGCGTGGAAACGTGCATCACCGCGAAGAAAAAGTAGAAACTGATTTTCGATTGGTGGTAATCCGTAACGAAAAAACAAAGAAAGAGTTTTGGTTTTTAACCAACGAGTTTGAACTCACCAGCAAGGAAATTGCTGACTATTACCGCAAACGCTGGGATATTGAAGTTTTCTTCAGATTCCTAAAGCAGGAACTCAATCTGAGCCATTTGGTCTCGCTCAACAAAAATGGCATCGAAGTGATGGTATACATGACGATGATTGCCTCAATGCTTTTGCTGATTTACAAAAAAGCCAACGCTTTAGGCTACAAAACCGCAAAAAGGCGCATTGCCATGGAACTTCGCGATATGATTACCGAAATACTTATCATTTTTGCAGGCGGAGACCCCGGAAAGGTATTCAAAACTTAGTCATAAAAAATGGCCGGAATTTCTTCCGACCATGACTAGGAAACTTCCCGCTTTTCTTAGTTTTTACCCCTTGATAACAACCACATCACTAAGCCAATAACACCTACCACAAGGATAATTCCCCACCACATTCCGGCTTTGAAAATTGTTTCTATTGCTTCACAGCTTGTTAGTAATCCCAAAATTAAAAATAATGGAATAATAGTGAAATATTTTTTCATAAGTTAAAATTTATAGTTTAATTAAATGTAAGAATAATTATAATGACCTTGTATTATTGATTATTCTTTAAGTTTCAAAATTTAAGCCAAAATAATCATTTGTTAATATTTCACGCTGATATAACACCATTAATTATAAAAAATACCGCTGGAATCAGCGGTATTGTTATGGTTTAATAGCTTTTTTAGTTTGTTTTGTATTTACTCGCTCTTCAAACTTCTTAACAACATAACCAATTACAATTGGCGCTACCCAGGTCAAAGCCATTCTTAATAATCTTGATTTCATAATTTTAAATTTTGAACTTAATTACAAGAAGTGAGCCAAAGGTATTAGATCTTTTCCAACGCATCCTCAGTAAAGAGAATTCCATTCCAACCATATTTTATAAAGTTCCTGATATTTTGATGATCCTCTCCTTCAGGATTTAGGAGAACGTCATTTCTATAAAAATCGCCAAATAAAGCCAAGGTTTCTTTTTCGGATAGATTGTTTATTTTAGCAAAACTGAAAATTTTACAGGAGCCATTATTTTGATTGGCCTCATTCACTATAGTTCCATTGACGAATCTTACGGGTTTGAAATTATAATTTTCGTCTATAAAGACAATAACATCGTTAAAATTAATCGTTTCAGGAGAATTCTTTAGCTGTTCTAATATCATTACAATTTTTTGTCAAAAATATCATTTTTCAGTTAATAGAACTGACAATGGTGATAAAGAATTAAAATGAGGGAATCGGTCTGTACCAAATTAATAGACTCATCCGATAAGTGTGAACAATCATTTTGTAATAATTTTTTATGACACTCATTAACAATTATCTATTCTATCATCTGTTTGAGGAATAAAAAACTATCAGAATATTTTCAGAAAAAATAAAAAATCTGCTGCCAAAGAATTAAAATTCATCGGTAATAAAAAAAACCACCGAAATTCGGTGGTTTTCATATGATTAATTAATAATCTTAAGCTTCGTTAGAAGGATTTTGTTCTCCGGCAGGTTTCTCGCCTTCGCCCTCTGGTCTTCTGTTACCTTCTGGTCTCGCCGGTCTATCAGATCTGTTTTGCCCTTCCGGTCTTGGACCTCTTTGCTCACCTTCTTTTTTCTCGGGTCTTGGTGGTCTTGGCAACAAAACTTTTCTAGAAAGTTTCATTTTCTTACGGTCATCATAACCCATAAATTTCACCTCCACTTCGTCGCCTTCTTTGTAAGGAACTTTATCAAGACGAGCCCACTCGATTTCAGAGATGTGAAGTAAACCTTCAGTACCTTTGGCAATCGCGACGAAAGCTCCGAAATCCATTACTTTCACTACTTTACCTTGGTAAACTTCACCTACAACCGGTACAAAAGTAATCTCGTTTATTTTTGCAATCGCCTCGTTGATCTTCTCTCTGCTAACACCAGAAATTTCGATTCTACCGATTTCGCCAACTTCTTCGATAGCAATAACAGTATCAGTATCTTTCTGCATCTGCTGAATGATTTTTCCACCAGGCCCGATTACAGCTCCGATGAAATCTTTAGGAATTTCCATCATCACCATTTTCGGAGCGTGAGGTTTCACATCTTCTCTTGGTTCAGCAATTGTTTCCGTGATTTTATCTAAGATATGAAGTCTTCCTTCTCTAGCCTGTAGAAGCGCTTTCTCCATAATATCCATAGATAATCCCTGGATTTTAATATCCATCTGACAAGCTGTGATTCCGTCTTCAGTTCCTGTTACTTTGAAGTCCATATCACCTAAGTGATCTTCATCTCCTAAAATATCAGAAAGCACAGTGAATTTACCTGACTTAACATCAGTTACCAATCCCATTGCAATACCAGAAACCGGTTTTTTGATTTGAACACCTGCATCCATCAATGCTAAAGTTCCTGCACAAACAGTCGCCATAGATGATGAACCGTTAGATTCAAGGATATCAGAAACAACACGGATCGTGTAAGGATTTTCTTCAGGAATCATATTAGCCAAAGCTCTTTGAGCGAGGTTTCCGTGACCCACTTCTCTTCTTGAAGTTCCTCTTAAAGGACGAGCTTCACCTGTTGAGAATGGAGGGAAGTTATAATGTAAGAAGAATCTTTCGTCATAATTTACCATTACGCTGTCCACCATATTTCCATCTTTTACAGAACCAAGCGTTACAGCCGTTAAAGACTGAGTCTCTCCTCTTGTAAATATCGCAGAACCGTGCGCTCCTGGTAAATAATCTATTTCGCTCCAGATTGGACGAATTGTTTCAGGATCACGACCATCAAGACGGATTTTATCATTCAAAATCATCTGACGCATCGCTTCTTTTTCCACATCGTGGTAATATACTTTTACGAAAGGTGTTACTCTTTCCAATTCTTCAGCATCTTCAACATATTGAGCTAAGAATTCATCACGTACCGCTTTGAATTTCTCGCCTCTTTCTTCTTTGCTAGAAGGCGTTTTAGCTACTTCGTAAAC
This sequence comes from Epilithonimonas hominis, assembly GCF_003730015.1. Taxonomy (GTDB): domain Bacteria; phylum Bacteroidota; class Bacteroidia; order Flavobacteriales; family Weeksellaceae; genus Epilithonimonas; species Epilithonimonas hominis. The sequence goes on from NZ_RJTU01000008.1 coordinate 113,709, forward strand.
TTTATCATAAGTTTCTTTCCACACTTTTTCACGGATGGCTTCATCGTGATTTTCGTGGTTGTATTCTCTTTTAGGGAAAGATTTACCAACTTTTTGTGCTAGTCTTTCCTGAGCTTCTACTTGTTTTTTAATTTCTTCGTGAGCAAAAGTAATCGCTTCAAGCATTTCTGCTTCTGTGATTTCTTTCATTTCACCTTCCACCATTACGATAGAATCTTTTGTCGCTCCAACCATAATATCAAGGTCAGATTTTGCAAGATCTTCGAACTTTGGATTGATAGAAAGTTGACCATCGATTCTTACTACTCTCACTTCAGACATTGGTCCGTTGAAAGGAATATCGGTAATTGCAATTGCTGAAGACGCCGCCAAACCTGCCAAATCATCAGGAATCGACTGTCCGTCATAAGAAATTAATGAAATCATTACCTGAACTTCCGCGTGGAAATCTTCAGGGAACAAAGGTCTCAAAACTCTGTCTACCAAACGCATTGTCAGGATTTCCTGATCAGATGGTCTAGCTTCTCTTCTGAAAAAGTTTCCAGGAATTTTACCGCCTGCATAGAATTTTTCTCTGTAATCAACCGTTAAAGGTAAAAAGTCTACACCAGGATTGGCTTCTTTGTTGGCTACAACTGTTGCTAAAAGCATTGTTCCGCCCATTTTTACTACAACAGATCCGTCAGCCTGTTTTGCCAGTTTCCCTGTTTCGATTGTGATTTCTCTGCCGTCTGCAAGAGTAATCAGCTCTGTAATTGCTTGAGGTGCACTCATAAATTGTTTGTTTGTACTCCGTATTGAGTACTTTTGATTAATGTATTTCGTCTAAATTTTAGGTGCAAATTTAATGCAATTATTTGGGATATAATAAATAGGAATTAAAACTTCCTAGAATCTCTTTTGTTTCGGATTGAGAAATGTAGGAAAAACCATTACCTCATTGCCAAATTTTTTTGCTATTCGCTCTGCCAGATTTACCAGTTCACTTTCCATAAACTGGCTGCGCAATTCATCGTTATCAAACCACAAAAAAAGATTGGTGTTTTTTCCTTCATTCAGCATTTCCGAATGAACATCTGATAATATATATTTATCTACATCCAAAAGATTTTCAATCATTTGATGCAATTCACTTTCAAGATAGATGTCCCAGTCCGCAATTTGATGTTCGGTAGTATGGAAGGTAATACTTAGTATGCTCATTTTTTATTTTTTAGGATTATTGTTGATAAATTCGAACCACAAAAATCGTATTTTTTTTGTAAATTAGCCCGTTACAAAAATCAGAAAAACTGAATAGATCAGAAGCTTGTATATTCCTCTGATTTACAATTAATTAAAAATTTTTATGCAAAAGGAAGGAGAAAGGTTAATACCAATCAACATTGTTGACGAGATGAAAACCTCTTACATCGATTATTCGATGTCGGTCATTGTTTCAAGAGCGTTGCCCGATGTAAGAGATGGACTGAAACCTGTTCACAGACGTGTTCTGTACGGTATGTATGGTCTTAATGTATTTTCTAACAGAAAACATTTGAAATCTGCCAGAATCGTTGGAGATGTTTTGGGTAAATATCACCCTCATGGAGACAGATCGGTTTATGACGCGATGGTGAGAATGGCACAACCTTGGAGCTTGCGTTACGAGCAGGTAGATGGACAGGGAAACTTCGGGTCTATGGATGGAGACCCACCTGCAGCAATGCGTTACACCGAAGCAAGACTTAAAAAAATATCCGATGAAATCCTTGCCGATCTTGATAAAGAAACTGTAGATTTTCAAAATAACTTTGACGATAGCTTAACAGAACCAACAGTTCTTCCAACAAGAATACCAAATCTTTTAGTAAATGGTACTTCCGGGATCGCCGTTGGTATGGCAACCAATATGGCGCCACATAATCTAACGGAAAGTATTGATGCGATCTGTGCATATATAGATGATAATGAAATCTCTATAGACGACCTTATGAAACACATCATCGCACCTGATTTCCCTACTGGTGGAATCATTTATGGTTACGATGGCGTTCGGGATGCATTTCACACCGGAAGAGGACGTATAGTTCTAAGAGCAAAAGTCAATTTTGAGGAAATTGGAAACAGAAATGCAATCATTGTAACGGAAGTGCCTTATCAGGTCAATAAAGCCGAGATGATTGCCAGAACTGCAGAACTTGTAAAAGATGAAAAAATAACAGGAATCTACGAAATCCGTGATGAGTCCGACAGAAAAGGCCTTCGTATTGTTTATGAACTTAAAAATGATGCGATTCCGAATGTCGTATTGAATCTTCTATACAAATACACTTCCCTACAAACTTCGTTTTCAGTTAATAACATTGCATTGGTTAAAGGAAGACCTGAGCAATTGAACTTGAAGAATTTGATTCATCATTTTGTAGAGCACAGACACGAAGTGATCGTTAGAAGAACAGAATATGAACTTAGAAAAGCCAAAGAAAGAGCTCACATTCTTGAAGGTTTTATGAAGGTCATTGGTACTCAGGAATCTCTGGATAGAGCCATTGCAATTATCCGCCATAGCGCCAATCCGCAGGCTGCAAAAGAAGGATTGATTTCTGAGTTTGAGTTGTCGGAAATTCAGGCACAGGCTATTCTTGACTTGAGATTGGCTCGTCTGACCGGAATGGAGCTCGATAAAATCCGTGCAGAATACGAGGAAATAATGGCTTTAATCAAAGATCTTGAAGATATTCTTTCTAACGAGCCAAGACGTTACCAGATCATCAAAGATGAATTGCTTGAAATCAAAGAAAAATATGGTGATGAAAGACGTTCAGAAATTGATTATTCCGGTGGCGAAATGTCCATCGAAGATATTATCCCTGATGAAAAAGTTGTATTAACAATTTCTCACGCCGGTTATATCAAAAGAACTTTACTATCAGAATATAAAGTACAATCCAGAGGTGGCGTTGGAAACAGAGGCGCAACTACAAGAGATGAAGATTTCCTTGAATATATCGTAACCGCTACTAATCACGAATATTTACTATTTTTCACAGAAAAAGGCAAATGTTTCTGGCTGAGGGTTTTTGAAGTTCCGGAAGGCTCTAAGACTGCAAAAGGAAGAGCTGTTCAGAATCTGATAAACATCGAACCGGATGATAAAATCAAAGCTTACATCAGAACAAAAGATCTTAAAAATCAAGAATACATCAACCAGATGAATGTGGTGATGATTACCAAAAACGGTACCATCAAAAAAACATCTCTGGAAGCATACTCCAGACCTAGAACTAATGGTGTAAACGCCATCGAAATCCGTGATAATGATGCCTTACTAGGTGCAAGACTTACTGACGGAAATTCCGAAATTATGATTGCTACTAAAAATGGGAAATGTATCCGTTTCCCTGAAGAAAAAGCAAGAGCAGTCGGCAGAAGTTCAATCGGTGTGAGAGGTATTTCCCTTGAAGATAATGATGAAGTAATCGGAATGATTGTGGTTAATGACCTTGAGAATGACACTGTACTGGTAGTATCCGAAAAAGGTTATGGAAAGCGTACCGCTGTGGAAGATTACAGAGTTACAAACAGAGGCGGAAAAGGTGTCATCACCCTTAATATCACTGAAAAAACAGGAAATCTGATTGCTATACAAAGCGTTACTGATGAAGACGGATTAATGATTATCAACAAATCTGGAGTTGCTATCAGAATGAATACTGCAGACCTTAGAGTGATGGGCAGAAATACGCAGGGTGTGAAAGTCATAAACCTGAAAGGTAATGACGAAATTGCAGCAATCGCTAAGGTAGAAATGGACAAAGATGTGGAAATAGAAGAAAATGAAGAAGGTGCAGAAAATGACAGCAATAACCCAGAATTGAAAGAAAAACCACAGTCTGGAGACAATCAGATCAATCTCGGGGATAAAGATGAACTGCGAGAAATTGAAGATGAAGAAGCGGGAGAAAATGAAGATGACTCAGAAGAAAACGAATAAATTATAAAGTATAATAAATGAAAAAGTTAATTTTAAGTTTAGCAATGCTTACTGCGACCATCGCTTTCGCACAAAAAAAAGAAATTGCTAATGCTGTAAAAGCAGTAGATTCTGGAGATCTTACGACTGCTAATTCAGAACTATCAAAAGCTGAAGGAATGTTTGGAGAGAAAACATATCTTCTTGAACCTTCTGTTTTGGAACAATATTATTACGCCAAAGGTTTATCTCTTTTAAAATCCGGAAAAAGTACCGAAGGTGCCGAATATCTGGCTAAAATAAATACTTTAGGCTCAGAAGAAATCTACTCAGGAAAAGATGCCGATAAAAATAAAGTTTATTTTGTAGGAAAAGAATCAGCTGACAAATTTGGAAATGGCATTTCTCTAAAACAAGAAAAATACGCGCCCTCTCTAACCGAAAAACTGAGACAATCCATCGATCCCTTGCTTAGAAAAGCCAATGAAGAAGCTACTAACGCATACAACAGTAAGAATTTTAATGTAGCGGGAGCAAAATTTGCAGAAACTTATTATCTGTTCAAAGCAGCAGGCCAAGATAATAAGAATTTCCTTTACTATGCAGGTGTAGCATATGCTCAGTCACCTGAAAACAAAGGTAAAGCTGCTGATATTTTAGCTTCCTTAATCAAAGCGAATTATACTGGTGAAGAAACTGTTTACACAGCGAAAAATACTAAAACCGGTCAAATAGAGAATCTGGACAAAACTGCTTTTGACCTTTATAAAAAAGCTCAGGCTGGCTATTCCGATTTTAAAGTAGAAAAAACCCCTAGCAAACAAGAAGAACTTTATGAAGTTACCGCTTCGTTACTTTTTGAACAGCAAAAATATGATGAAGCTGCTAAAATTGCTGAAGAAGGTTTGAAGAAATTCCCTAAAAACCAATCTCTTTCCCAGACTCAGGGTAACGCCCTTTTCAAATCAGGCAAAACTGATGAGTTTATTAAAAACTTGAATGCTAAAATCGCTGCAAATCCCAATGATAAAGAAAGCCTTTACAATCTTGGCGTGATGCTAAGCAAAGATCCTTCTAAGCAAGCTGAAGCAGAGACAATTTTTAAAAGACTTGTTGATCTTGATCCTAAATTTCCAAATGCACTCAACAATCTTGTTTTTGCTATTATCGGCGAAGATGAAACTTCTATCAATCAATACAGAGATCTAAAGAAAGCAGGAAAAATTGATGAAGCTAATAAAGTGTTGGAACAGAGAAGAGCAAGATTCCAGAAAGCTTTGCCTTACGCTGAAAAATTATATGCTAACGATCCTAATAACAAGGAAGTGGTAAGCCTTCTGAAAGGTATGTATATGACCACACAGAATACTGCTAAGTATAACGAATTCAAAGCAAAAGAAACTGCAATGAAGTAATAAAAAAAGAAGTCTTCGGACTTCTTTTTTTGCATTTTCTAAACGTAAACTAAAAATGTATATTTGCGAAAAATAAAACATATAAAAATCTATTTATGAAATTTTTTATTGATACGGCCAATCTGGATCAGATCAGAGAAGCTCAGGATTTGGGAATTCTGGATGGTGTAACTACAAACCCTTCACTGATGGCAAAAGAAGGTATTTCTGGCAAAGAAGCTATCAACAAACATTATGTTGATATCTGTAATATTTCCGATGGCGATGTTTCTGCAGAAGTTCTTTCTACAACTTACGAAGAAATGATAAAAGAAGGTGATGAGTTAGCTGCGCTTCACGAAAGAATCGTGGTAAAAATCCCTATGATTAAAGATGGTGTAAAAGCCCTAAAATATTTTTCAGATAAAGGTATTAAAACAAACTGTACATTGATTTTTTCAGCAGGACAGGCACTTTTAGCTGCAAAAGCTGGAGCAACTTATGTTTCTCCATTCTTAGGAAGACTGGATGATATTTCTGTGGATGGCTTAAATTTGATTGAAGAAATCAGAGTGATTTATGACAATTATATGTTTGATACAGAAATCCTAGCTGCATCTATCAGAAGTCCTATGCATATCATCAACTGTGCAAAGATCGGCGCAGATGTCATCACTTCTCCACTACCCTCTATCCTTAATCTTCTTAAGCACCCACTTACAGATTCAGGATTGGCACAATTCGTGGCAGATTCCAAGAAATTGGGATAATTAATTTGATGATTGATAATCAACATAAAAAGACCGGATCAATGATGAGGTCACTGAAAAACCC
>NZ_RJTU01000062.1 GCF_003730015.1 Epilithonimonas hominis
TAATATCAAGTAGTCATATATTTTATTTGGTTCGAAAGGAACCGGAAAGACAGAAATTTTAGATAATTTGTCAAAATATTACAATGATTTAGGATACAAAACAAATGTTTATAAATCCAATGACCAACATCTGAGTGAGGCATTTGATTTACGAGGTTCGGGCAACATCGATTTTGCTACATTGAATATAGATGGATGTGAAGAAGAAATCCAGTTTATTAAGCAAGTAAGTGAAGAAGATATTACTAGTATTTCAAAATACAAACAACATTTCGCTTTAGAGCAAACAAATAAAATTTCAAAAAATCTAAAAATAAAGGACACTATTTTGCAGGATGATACTGTAATGTCACGTAAATTAAGTGAGTTAAATGCCATTTCTCAAAAATTTAATGATTTTCTTACTTATACCAGAGATAATGACAATTTAAAAGATTATATTAATTTGGAACTGCTTGAGGAATTAATTGGAGTTTTGAATAAAATTTTGTTTTCATTGAAAAAACATACAGAAGATAAATTCATTGAGAAAACAAGTGTAAAAATGCTAAATCAAATAATTAATCTTTTTAGTACAGAAATTGCAAAAAAAACGGGTCAACCTCAAAAACCTGCAAAAACTGGATTTGCAGAATACGCAAGTAATCGTATAAAAATTGAAAAAACTATAAAAAAAATTCTTCAAAATATTAGTAAACAAATTGAACCGATTGAAGAATACGCTGGAAGCCTAGGAGAGAAAGGTGAAATTTTTTGCAAAACAAATCTTAAAATTCAAGATGGCAATATTACTGATAGTGCTTATACTCCAGTAAAGCAAGTTAGAAAAACACCTCAAAAAGATTTCGCAAAATCAATAATAGCGATACAGAGATCTTTATATAATAATAATTTATTCGAGAAAATTACAGAATTGAATGCGATCGATGGTATTGAAACAATTAATTCAGTAAGTGATTTACTTTTGAAATACAAACATTTCATTCTGAATAATGAGTCTTATAGTCCTTCTAATGGAGAGTCTTCGATGATCTTATTGCATAAAGAATTAAGCGAGGACAAGGAAATTTACTTGATTGATGAACCAGAAAAAAGTTTAGGAAATGATTATATAAATGATGTAATTGTACCTTTGTTGAGGGAAAAAGCACTGCTCGGTAAAAAAGTGATAATTGCGACTCATGACGCAAACATTGCAGTGAGAACTTTGCCCTACAACTCGATATATAGGCTTCATGACCAAGGACAATATTACACATTAACAGGAAATCCGTTTTCTAATAAATTGAAATGTATTTACGGAATTCATGATGAATTAGATTGGAAAGAAATAAGTATGAAAACATTAGAAGGAGGTAAAGAAGCCTTCGGAGAAAGAGGAAAAATATATGGAAACTAAAACAGCAAATATCAAACGAGAGGCAACAGCAACCTCCTTAATTCTTAATTTGGACACTCCTTTGGAAATAATTCTAACAGAGGATAATCCAAATTCTGTCAAAGCAATTTTTAATAATTTAATAAAAGAACTTAAAAAAGGTCTCTTAAAATTTGAACTGGAAGATGAAAAAAAAGATGATATGTACTTTCACATTTGCGATGAATACATTAAACAACTAAATTCTGAAATGGAAACCGTCTATAACGAATTGGTAGATTATGAACTTTTAGATACAAATGAAGAATAAACTTGTCCTAATTTATAAATCACGACCTGTAAGGTTTTAGATTACGATATTTCAATAATATTTTTGCTTTGCTTATCAATATTAAATGCAAGAATATTTTGTAAATATAATTGAAACGCTACAGGAGAACATCAGGGAACTATCTATGGAAATAGATAATCCTATCGTATTTTCCGAGCTAGCCATCAAGTTGAGTTTGGATTCACTCTCGAAACTAAAGAACTACGTTCTCAAAAACCCATTCCAAAATACAGAAGAAGAAATCAACTTTTTCAAAAATGTCAAACCTAGGATTTTATCTATATTAACTTATCACAATTCAATTTTTAGAATTGAAACAAAAAAACCAAATGGTGGCGAGAAGATTATCAGGAAATATTATGAGGCAGAATTAGCCAAACTCAAGAACTACTTTGAGAATAATTTAGAATTTTACAAATATTACCGAACAGGTAGCAATTATTTAGATAATCATTATTTCTTACGAGGGAAGTACGATATTAAATTAAGTTTAGACACATATTTTTTTGAATCCGATCACAGCTTCACCACCTCACATGACTATAAAGTTGCAAAAATTATTGCAAACGACCAATTGCAGGTATATCTGGAAAATGAATTATCAAACCTTTACAAGAATTATTGTAAAGATGAAAAACCATTGTTACATTCAGGATTAAAATGGACAGCACCAAAAGTTTCACTTATAGAATTACTTTACGCATTGCATGCAGAAGGTGTTTTTAATAATGGTGCAATGGAGTTAAAAGAAGTTGCAGAAAGTTTTGAGAAAATGTTCAATATCGATCTAGGACAGTTTCATAGAGTTTTCCTTGAAATTAGAATACGTAAATCTTCCAAAACAAAATTTCTAGATAATCTGAAAGAAACTCTGATAAAGCGAATGGACGATGCAGATGAAAATTAAAATAAATTATAAAAATAAAAAATATGGGATTTCACATTGTTAATTTAAATAATGGAGTTCTTGAACATGAATATATTCGTACTGAAAAAGAGCTTGCATTTTCTGATAAGATTAAGGAGGACACAATTATCTATCAAGGCGAAGAAAACTGGAAACCAGTGCGCGTTGGAGATTCAGAAAAATACAAAGATTATTGCAACCTGGACTTCCGAGCAGGAATGAAAGCTCAACAACTTTTTAAAGAACAGGCAAGGAGGGAAAGTTTAATGTTGGAAGAAATTAACCAAGATGTAGATAGTTTTGCTAATTATAAGCTTGATAAAACTACTCGTTATAAAAGAGGGGATTTTCTTGTTAGAAATTATCGGAATCTAGAAATCGAAGTAAAGTGTAAGAGATTTTATCCAGACAAAAATCCAAAAGTTTTTTATTTTAATGTTCAAGATTTAATGAAGCATAGCAATATGCAAGAAAGTTCCCAAACGCCAATTATTTTGGCAATTTACGAACGTTCAAAAGACGGCGGTATTATCGAGGAACCAAATTTTGTTTCCATTGATATGATAAATAAAAACAAAAATAAATTAAAAATAGAACCAACAAATAATGAAGATTGCTACAAAATCCCTATCTCATATTTAAAGAAAGGTTTCGGGTTTATTAAAGAATTTAGTTGGTAGAGTATTTTTATAATATTAGAAACTTCACACTATTAGTAATCACAAGTTGCAAGGGCTTGTGATTTTTTATTTCATAAGTTATAAGGGTTGAAAATGCATAATTATTCGTGCCTTTTTAAGATTTTTTTTTAATAAAAAATCATTCACAACTTCGGTTTATCTTGTGATAAAACACCATAGAAAAGCATAAACTTTGTCGCCATAATCAAAATTATACTAATTATGGCACTCGAAGTATTGACAAAAGAAGACCTTCAAAATTTCAAATCAGAACTCTTACAAGAAATTAAAGGGTTGTTTCATTTCAAAACAACCGAGCAGAAATTGTGGCTTAAATCCTCAGAAGTGAAGGAACTTCTGAAAATTTCATCTGGCACTCTACAAACTTTGCGCATTAATGGAACTTTAAGGTTTTCGAAAGTGGGCGGAACACTTTATTACAATTACGAAGACATCGAAAAAATGTTGAATCAAAAATAATTTTTGAAATGAATTATATTCGGCATTTAACGGGCTTCTTCGACAAAATCCAAGAAGATGAGCGCCTAAACCCTACTCACATCAGTCTTTATATTGCATTATTTCAATTTTGGAATGTCAATCATTTTCGAAATCCCATCAGTATTTCGCGAAACGAAATGATGAAATTAAGTAAGATTTCAGCGTATGGAACTTACCACAAATGCATCAAAGAATTGCAGGAATTCGGCTATATTGAATATATACCCTCTTTCAATCCCTACAAAGGGAGCACTGTAAATTTATTTGAATTTGATGATTCAGATGACTACGATTTAGCCAAATCAGAAAATGAACAAATCTCTAAATCTAACCATATCAGAAAGTCTGCGAGTAGTGAAAAACTTAGCCAAACCGTATCAGAAATTGAACAGGTAGCGTATCAAAAACTGAACAAGAACCACATCAAAAATCGAACAGGTAGTGAACAAGTGATGAACAACTACCATATCAAAATCGATACAGGTTTTGAACAAGAATTGATACCTTCTACAAACATATCAAACAATACAAACTATAAAACAGAGGAAGAGTTAGCGCAACCTCAAAAAAAATTGTTAGATAAAAAGTCAGTAAAAATCAAAATTGAAAAGCAGGGTTCAAAAATCCCACCTGAATTTTTTGAAGTGCAAATGTATTTTGAAGAAAAAGATTCCACAAAATGGGAAGCCGAAAATTTTTTCAATCATTACGAAAGCAACGGTTGGCTTGTCGGCGGAAACTCGCCAATGAAAAATTGGCAAGCAGGCGCAAGAAAATGGCTTTTGAATTGCAAAAAGTATAATTTTTCCACCACAGAAAAATCAAAAATTTCGATTCCAAATTTCGGTAGGATCCCTCAACCACACCATCTAAATGCTACCGTACAGAAATCTTATCAAGAAAAACTATAAAAATTTCGCAATGCAACTTCCGACAAGAGAAATCGAGATGTCTTATGATTACAAAAAAGTGGTTTCCTTCCTCATCGAAACTGCTGAAAAACATCTCGGCAAAAAATTTCAAATTCCCAAAAATGAGCAGGGAATTATCTTTGCAATTTTGGCTTGGTTCCTTGAAGATGAATTGGTGGCAAAGGAAATGAAAATTGATTTAAGCAAAGGAATTCTCCTAACAGGACCAATTGGGTGTGGAAAAACGACTTTGTTAAAATTAATGCAAAAAATTCCATCAAGCAGAAAAAATTTTGGAGTTTGTGCAACACGTCAGATTGTTTCAGAATTTATGCAGACAGGATTTGAAACTATTGAAAAATACTCTCGTGGAAACCTTTACAACGAAACAAGGCAAATGCGTGCTATTTGCTTTGACGACCTTGGAGCAGAAACTACTTCGAAATATTTCGGTAACGATTGCAATGTAATGGCGGAAATTCTTCTAACTCGTTACGATTTGTACAAGGAAAAAGGATTGATTACGCATATAACCACTAATCTTACCGCGGGTGAAATTGAATCCATTTATGGAAATCGCTTGCGCTCAAGAATGCGTGAAATGTTTAACCTTTTTGGTTACGATGAAATATCAAAAGATAAGAGAAAATGAATGTTTAAGGGTATTTGGAATGACCTGTTAACAACCTGTTTAAAAATTACACATCTTGTAAAATCCTCTTTTGAAGAGTTATTTTAGCCGATTATATTAGTAAAATATTCAAAAATAATAGAAATATAATGAAGGTAACTGACGGCATTGATAACAAGAAATATCTATGGCAACTTACGATTGAAGAGTTTAAAGACCTTCACAAAGAAATTACCAAAGAAAGAAACTACGAATACGGAATAAAAGGTTTAGCAAAAATTTTGGGTGTTTCTCGCTCGAAAGCTTATAATGTAAAAGCTTCGGGAATTTTGGGTGACGCAATTATCCAAAACGGAAAAGTGATTGTGATTGATGTTGAAAAAGCACTTCAACTTTTTTCAGAAAGTAATCGGTGATTGAAATGAGATATGAAAAATTTGCTAAAAATTTTTGGAATACCTATGATTATCAAACATTAGGAATTACTAGTGTCGCAATGTATTTGTATTTGATTTGGCAAATGGAAAAACTTCAGACAGAAAATTTTTCGCTTTCAGATTCTCAGATTTCCAAAGACTTGGGCATTAGAAGAAATACAGTAAAAATTTGCAGGGATAAATTAAGAGCAAGTGGACTTTTAGATTACGAAATTCCAAAAGGAGGTTCAGTGTATTATGATTTTAAGTTTAATAAAAGTCTGATTAACAACGAAGCCAAGGAAGAACTTAAAAGTGAAAAGAAAGTTCCACCAAAATCAAAAAATGTTTCTTCTGAAATTAATTTTACAAAACCGAAATCTATTAAACGAAGTTCTATTCACCAACTATCACAATCTCAAATTTCAGATTTACAATCTCAGATTCCAACTTTTGCTGAATTTCTCGCTTTCGCAAAAACTGTTGAATTTTACGAAGACCACCTAGAAAATTTGCTGAAAGAAAAATACGATGCTTGGATGGAAAACTGCTGGAAAAATAATTTGGGAAAACCGATTACCAATTGGAAACTTTCTTTAAAGAATGCAATTCCTTTCCTCAAAAATAATCCAGTAGAAACTGTCTCTCTAAACCAGGTTCCGAAAATAGAGCGTCCTGCAAATTAATTATCATCTATTTAAATTTTCTTTTGAAAAAAAAGAAATCACCCTCAAATTTTTCTTCAAGATTTTCGAATTCAATAAATTGAATAAACTCTTGCAAACATTTTCCTTTAAAGCCTCTAAACTTTGGAAAAGTTTCAAGTGGGATTGCAAATAGATCGCTAAATTTATGGATATCCAATTTTTCAAACATATTCCACAATCTCCTACTGAAAGGAAAATGACTGTTTGAAATTTTTTTGTCGACAAATGACGTTTCATCGCCGATTTTTCTTTTAATCAACTGTCTATATTCTAAAATATAATTTGCACGAAGCTGATTTCTTTTTTCCTTTAATTCATTAATTTCCAATACAAGATTTGAGACTGATTTGATTTTAAAAAATGTCTTTTTGTAAATATATCGGATTGAGTCTTTTGACACTCCAAATTCGGATGAAACAGATTGAAAAGAATATCCTTTCAGAAGTATATTTTCCATTATCTCAAACTCTTGGTCGGTCAAAAATTTTTTAGAAATATCTAGATAGAATCGATTTGTAAGATTAATAATTGATTTTCCCGAGACATTATATTTCCCAACAGTAAATATGCTATTGTCAATTTCAGGGCTTCTTTCAGGTATAGTGCTCATTATCAGTATTTTTTCATACGTGGAGTCCTACAAAAAATGGCGCAGGACACTACACTTACCCAAACAGGGGTACTGGTATACCCGACAACGGATAAGAGAGCGCCCACGCCACGGCGTGAGCGTTCTTACTTATCAGTCCCGTTGTCTTAAAAATTACCAGTTTTCTGTTAGGGACTTAAAGCAAAACACTTTAAGATTTTATATGAAGTAAAGATATAAAGAAAAATAATATTCACAAATAGTAAAAATTGTGGTAAGCTCTATTAATAAATTAAGATTATCTGTACAAAAGAATTTAAAGTCTAATTTTTTATGTTAAACTTCAAAAGTTTTTTTGAATATTACTGCTACTGAATTGGCGAAAAATAAACAAAACTATTTTATCAACTTGTCATCTATTCCACTTCTTACCCGATTCCGCTATTTTCATATTTTTATTTTCTCTCAAGTACAAAACCCCATTCTCCACCTTCCTGTCATCCAAATGATCCACCAAAGAAACTTTTCTCAACCGTTCCTCATTTTCCCTCTGATATTGCAACACCAAAGCCGACTGAACTTCGGGTAGCTTCTCAATCTGTTCCTCAAATTCGGCAATTTTCTTTTCGGTAAGTTCGTTTTGGAGTTCTATTTCAGAGATATTCACGCCTTTTTTTGCAAGATGGTCAATCGTTTCCTGCAGTTCCTGTTTTGCTCGGCTCACATTGGCTTCGTAATTATAGATGTGTCGGTTCCAAGTGTTGTCTTCGCCCGCATCTTTCGCCCATTGTTCCACTCTTTTCAGACTAGAAACGGCGTAATCCAACTTGTCTTTCACTTTGGTGTAATCCTCAAATTTTCGCAGGACAAAGGATTGGTCGGCAACATATCGGTCTTTTTCGTTTTGCAGTTTTTTCTTCAGCAGTTCAATCTCGATATTCGCACGAGTTTCAGGTTTTGTGATGATGGCAGTTTTCAGTTCCTGTGTATTTACATCGGAAACATCCACCACATTCGCACCTTTTTTCATTGCTTCAAGATATCTCGCTTGTTTTGCCTGCAATTTTTGAAGCATAAAAACATCGATGCTGTCATTGATCAGCATATAATTGATGCGTACATTTTCCCATTGGTTTCCCTGTCTCCAAGCGCGACCTTCCACTTGCCGAAGCGAAGTAAAATTGTAGGGTAGGGAAAGCAGATACATATCCGAAGTTTTTTCCTGCAGATTCATTCCTTCCTGAATCGCCTCGCTTCCGATAATTACCTTAATTTTCCCCGAATTAAAATTATTCTGAATGTCAATCCGCTGATTTTTTGTGGTCGCACCTGTAATAATTCCGACTTCATTGGGTTTAAAGCCGACTTCCGAAATCAAGTATTCCTTCAATTTTGGAAATTCTGCAACCGCCAATTCGGAGTAGATAATTTGTCCTGCATTCGGAACGTCCTTTTTATTTTGCGCAATCAAATCCATCGTCAATTTCAGTTTCGGCGAATTTTCGATAAACTCTTTTGTGGTAGGGTCTTCATCTTCAAAATGAATGGAAAGATAGGGTGAAATCGCAATCAATCTCGCATTCAGGATATGCGTTAATATCGCTCCCGGTTCCTTCTCGGAAAAGGAATCGTTCAAAAGTTCGTATTGTTCTTTCGTCAAATCGTTCTGCTCAATTTTATACTCCTTGTTGATTCGGCTCGGTCGCTTCAATTCGGGATTGTCTTCTTCGCCTTTCAAATCAATAAACTCCGACAGCAATTGCTGAAAAAGTGAATTGTTTTTAAATCTCCGAACATTGGACTTGAATTTCACGTTGCCTGTCGCACCAATTTCCATCTCGTTGTCGGCTTCCATAAAGGTTTCAAAGAAATTGTTCACATTGAAATATCCGCTTTCCTCCAAACGCTTATTGGCGATGAGCGACAAAATAGAGTAGTACTCCAAAGGTTTATTCGTAAAAGGCGTCGCCGAAAGAAGCGAAACATTTCTGCCGTTATTTTTCTCCTGAATGTATTGACACGCCATCCACGCATTGATTCCCAAACCCGAAGTCCGCTGATTCTGATTTCTAAAATCCGAAGAAAATCTACTGTCCTTAATCCGCACTTTTCCGACGATATGATTGGCGTTGTGCACTTCATCAAAAGTGATATGGTCGAAACCGAAATCCTCCCAATCATAAATTTTTCCGCGCCTCATTTTTCCTTCCACCTCTTTTTCCTTCTGAATCTCAATTTGCGAATCTCTTTCGCTGTTTTTTACGGATTTGAGTTCCGATTCGGTGATGTAGGAAAACTTGGACGCAAGTTGCTCCGTCGTTTCCCTCGAAAACCCGATATTGTTGAAACCTTCGTAAGTCACCAAAGTGATTTCCCCGTCCTTGTTGTCAAAATTTGACAAATCGTAATCCCTTCCCAAGTTTCCCAAAATATTCAATTTCGCTTCGGGAATCGTTTCAAAAATGGTTTCCACCCATTGCTTCAGGATATTTGCATTGGGAACAACGATGAGAGGTCGTTTTGCGTTTCCTCTTTGCATCGCTTCGTGCATCGAGATAATTCCCGAAAGTGTTTTCCCGAATCCCACTTCGTGCGCCAAAAGTCCGACACCTTTCGTGGTCAATCTTCCGACTCCTGCTCGCTGAACTTCGGTCAAGGAAAGCGGTTCTCCCTTAAAATTTTTGTTAATTTTCGAAAACAAAGGAAACTGCGAATAATCCGGAACGTGGATATTGTTAAATTTTCTATTGAATTCCGCCACAAAGCGATTTCGGGTTTCTTCGGAAAGTTCCTCTTTCACATATTTTCTAAAAAGGTCGTTTGCAGAATCTTTTCTCCTTTCCCGAATCAGCGCATTTCTTTCCTTGTCACTTCCGGTTACATTTTCATTGTCCACAAAACTGCGCACTTCCCACGAAGACGAACCTGCAAAAGCAGAAGCGGGCAACGAACTCACAAAAGTTTTGAAAGTTTCCGCCAAAGACGCATCTTCTTTCAAGGTTTCGGTTTGCCTCGTGTTCGGATTCCATTTTTCTTTTTCCACTTTTCCCATAGAAAATTGGTGGACAAACTCGTGGTTGGGACTGATGATGATGTTTTCCAAACTTTTGGGTTTAGGCAAAACACTTTCAAGGAGCGACCTCTGTTTTTCGTATTGGTTTTCCATTCCGCCGACTGCATTTTTATCGGCAAAATCCCGTTCCAATTGCTCCAATTTGGCGTAAATATTTCCTTCAGCATAATAGAAATCGTGCATCCATCGTCCTTCAAAATAATTGGCAAATTCGTAATGTTTTCCTCTGTTGTTGAGTGTTCCGTCATATTCCGTATCCTCAAAAGCAGATAGCTGTTCGGGACTGATGTTGGAAGAATTTTGAAGCGCCGTATCAACGATTTCATCATTTTTAAAAAAATGATATTTCAGGATTCCTTTCTTGATTTCAGGTTTTGTTTGAATCTCATATTCGGAATTTCTTTCCTTTCTAGATTTGATGATGATTTCCGCTTTTTTCAGCAGTTCCGCAATCTGTTTTGGGTTAAATATGTCGGGTTTCTCTGAAAGTTCAGTCTTTAATTTTTCATACCGTAAAATCTCCGCATTAATTAGTGAAGACTTGAACTTGATATGGGAAAGTAGCGCCAAAACGTCGTCCACTTTCGTTTTTGCCAAATCGATTTGAGCAGTTCGGTCAAAAACTTCTGCATTTTTTTCTTCTGCATCCTGCGTTTTTTTTTCCGAACCTCTTTCCGTTTTTTGCAAAGGTTTTGGTGGCGGTGAAATTTCTGCATCAAGGTCTTCAAAAAGATTTCCAATACGGACTTGCTTTTTATTGTTTTGAAGTTGCTCAAGAATAGCGAGAGCGTCTTCCAAACTTCCGGAAACATATTCCTCAAGTTTTCCGAAGCGGTTGGTTTTTTCCTTGATGCTTCCCAAAATATGGGCTGAATTTTTCTCGAAATAATCGGAATAGTCGCGTGACAATTTATCGGAAGTCTTTTTCAAAATCACGATATCCGTTCCGATTTTCGTTCCCGAAAAAGCACCTGCAGGCAATCGGTAGGCTTCTAGCAATTCGGCGGATTTCAATTTTTTCTGTCGGTTCATCCATCCCGAAGGAAGCACCATTGCTAAAATTCCATTTGGTTTTAAAGAATCTAAGGAACGCTTCACAAAATAGTCCTCGTATTTCGAGATTTTGCTTTCCTCGCCTAAACCTTTGTATATTCCACGATGTTCTCCATACGGCGGATTCCCGAGAACCAAGTCGTATTTTTCCGAAAAATTTTCAGGATTTTTCTTCGTGCCTTTCTCAAGGATAAATTCCGTCTCGAAAGAACGCAGATTGACGGTAATTTCAGGATTTAGGATTTTGGCAATTTTCGCCGAGGTCTCGTTAATTTCAAAAGAATTGACGGAAATGTTTTCGCTTAATTTTTTCGAGGCATTAATGAAATTACCCGTTCCTACACTCGGTTCAAGCACAGAAATATGGTCTTTTCCCGAAAAATGGTCTTTGATTAAATTTCGGACGGCTTCGACAATTTTGGTGTCCGTGTAATATTCGTCAAGAATTCCACGACCTTCCTTTAGCATTCCGCCACTTTTGAACTGACGGCAAATATTTTTGAGTTCGTCGGTAATGTTCAGATGCTCTTTCAGATGAACTTCCTTATCATCCGAAACAAAACAAGTCGCGGAGACGATTTCCGCAACCTGTTCGTTGGTCAGTTTGTGACCCCTATGTTGGTCTAAAATTCGGTCTAATTCAGCAATTCCTGTTTTGCCATCTATTCCGGATAACCGTCCGACCACGGAATTTTCTGTTCCCGCATTTTCTTGAGCATTTTTTGGTTGTGTTCCAAGTGCGGGTGTTCCCATTTTTCCTGCTCCTCGAAGATGGCTCCCGACTGCGCTTGTAAATCCATTTCTAGCATTTTCGCCGTCCATTTTTTGTCCGATCTGCTGATGGTTTTCTTGCTCGGATTGGCTGATTTGCTCAGGTGTTCCAAGGTCTCGTTTAGGTGTTCTTCCTCCCAATTGGAGAGTTTGGGATATTGTTTCGGATTGAGGTTCAGGATTTCCATTTTGGCTGTGTTTTGAAGATTCTAAATTAAGGCTTTTTTTCAGATTCTCCACCTTCTTTTGCAGATAATCGCTCAAATCGTTATATCCCGTTTCTGAAATTCCGTAAAGAAGTCGAACATCTTTTATTTTAAGGTCTTTCATTTCGGAAAGGATTTTTTTCGTGGCATAGTTTCCTGCTTCGTCGCCGTCAAGACAAAGAAAAATTTTCCCCTCAAAATCTTGGAAGGCCTTGATGAACTTGTCCGAATTTACTACAGAATTGAGCGCCACCAAAGTTCGGGTGTTCTTCACCTGATTGTCCTTTTGCAGTTGCAAAAAAGAAAGCAAATCGGTCATTCCCTCAAAAACAATAACTTCATCCTTTCTTGTTCCTTCCACCACGGAAATGTCGCTTTTTCCTATTTTGGTCTTTATCATCGGGTTTCGCAGTTCGTAACCGCCGGAAAGGTTTTTGATACCCAATCCGAAATAGGATTTTCCGCTAAATTCATAATGAACCTGTTTGGTGTTTTCCAAAAGAACCTCCCGAGAAATCCCCCGATTTTCAAAATAATCGATGAGCGTTTCGTTGTTAGGCGGAATGATGTTCAATATTTTAGGAGAGGAGTTCACGGCGATTGAAGAGTTCTTGATTTTTGTAGGTTGTTGATTTGTGGAAATGGGGTTGTTAAATGGATTGGGAGAAAACTGTTTAACATATTCCATTGCTTCCTTCCAACTTTTGTTCTCAAAATGCATCACGGCTTTGATGATTTCGCCACCTTCCTTCGATTTGAAGTCGAAGTATTTTCTTTCGTTCACCGAAAACTTGTTTTCAGGTGTGAGGAAATAGTGGTCTTTTCCCGATTTTCGGTCGTAGCGCACGAGATTTCTTCGCGCCAAATCCTGAAAATAATCCAACACGGAAAGGCTTTCCGAAATCTGCCGTATTTCATCCTGAGAATATCTGTTTTCCACTATTTCCTTTGGTTTGCAAATTGGTTGAACTCAAAAATTTCCTTCGCCTCGTTGTCCCAATTTTTTCGTGGAATCAGTTGCATCGAGACAAAGACGTCATCTTTCTTGTTATAGGAATCGATACGCTCAATTCTTCCGGAATAATCTTTCTCAGCGTGTCTATAAAGTGCATACGGCAAAATCGTATCGGTTGGATAGACGTAATACCTCGTGTAATTCCACGGCGAATTGATTTCGAAGCGTCTGAATTTTTTATTGAACAAAATGGTATCGCTCAAATTTCTTCGGTTTCTATAATTGGGAATCGGGTCATTTGAAAATATGGCACCCGCACTTTTGTCAAAGACCAATAAAGGTTTCATTTTCTTTGAAATTTCAGAAAGTAACAAATTTTCCGCAGGTTCCAATGGATAAAATACGGAATCTTTGATGAAGAAAAGATGTCTGCTCATTTCGGGGAGTTCCGGCTCGGGAACAATTTCCACGATGGAGTCGCCCGAATAATTCATCCTCGAAATCAAGAAACTCTTGCGGTTTTCAAGATTTTTGGAAGCACCGATATAGACGTTGGAAATAATGTCGATTCCGCCTTTTTTTGAAATGACTTTTTCTTTGCACGAAACAATGGATAGTAGAACGGAAAGCAGAAT
The DNA here is from genome assembly GCF_003730015.1 of Epilithonimonas hominis. Lineage (GTDB taxonomy): Bacteria > Bacteroidota > Bacteroidia > Flavobacteriales > Weeksellaceae > Epilithonimonas > Epilithonimonas hominis. The sequence continues at coordinate 13,745 of NZ_RJTU01000062.1, forward strand.
TATAATTTTCATAGTATTGATGGTTGTTAAAAGGCGGTAAACAACACCGTCATTTACCGCCGAAGATTAGATGTTGAAATGGTTTTTAGATTCCTCTTGAAATACTCTGCTGTTTCACCTGATTCTTTTCGGGACTCTCAACTTCCAAACCCTTCAAAGGCTTGTTGGTATTGATTCGGTTCATCTCGTTGTCGTACAGGTTGAGGTTTTTGTACTGCGGATTCAAAACGGCTTTTCCTTCCACGGTTTGGTTGTCGAGTGAAAATTTCACTTTCACGATGTTGCCTTTCTCCAAAGACTTGATGACGTTGTCTCTGTATTCCGGCTTGTCGAAAATCAGACCTGCCTTATCCACAATTTTCCCTGTGTCCACCCCGTAATTTTCGTTGTAGATTTCGAGTTTGTAGTTTCCATAGTCGTTTTTGGCCTCGTTGAATTTCAGTTTCACAAAGGCGGGAATCATCTCGTCGGTCTTGGTGTTTTTCAGTTCCGTTTTCACGGCTCTACCTTCGAGAAGGTTTACGGCTTCCTTTGCGGTAAAGGAGTTTTCCTTGCCCACGCCGAAGTTGTGCGTGAATTTTTCGCCTTTGTCGTTGGTCAGTTCTGCCTGATAAGCGTTCAGGAAGATTCCGCCTTTTTCTGACTTGTTGAATTTCAGGGTAAAATCCACCTTGTTTTCCGGCAGGGTTTTGTCAGAAGTCGTCTTGATTTCAAACTGTCTTTCCTCGCCGTTGATGCCGTTTTCCAAATCTTTATGGAGTTTCTCTCCTTCGCCGAAACCTAGATATTTCATTTGGTCTTTCAGGTACTGTGCAGTGTCGAATTCTTGTGTGCTCATAATGCTTGTTTTTGGGTTGTTAATAAGATTGTTTTGGTTGTTTTGATTTGTTTTTTGTTGTTGGGAAGCAGATTTTGGAGCGGGATTCAGTCCGTTTCTAAAATCATAAATCTGCATCCACTTTTTTTCCTTTTCGGAAAATTCGCGTTCTCCGTCCTTAAAGAATATCTCGGGGGAAGTGGTTTCCATTTCGGAGATAAAATCTTTGTAGGCTTTGGTTTTGGGCGTAATGTACTTGTCGAAAAACGTCAATTCATAATGGCTTTGAACATCTTTTGGAATCTCCTTCTGATGAAAAACGCCGTTAAATAATTCGAGTTCTTCAAGGATTTCCTTTACAAAATCTTCTTTCGGATTATGGGAAAGGTCGATTTCAAATGTTTGGTATTCCTCATCAAAACCACCCATTTCCTCATCCATATAGTCTTTGGTAACGCCGACCCAATCATCGTCGTCGCCATATTCCTTACACATAATGTCCTCCAAAATATCGTTCGCCAAAAGATATTCTGCTTCCGAACGATTGACTTTGATGTGGAATGCTTCGCCTTGACGCTCCTCGGGAATTTGCTTGAGAAATTTTTCCTGCTGATTTTCAATCAAATTATTTTCAACGATATTTTTTGAGGAATAATGGTTTTCCACCTCGTTCATCAGTTCATTCAGTGCGTATTGGGAAAGCCTGTCCAACAAGAAAGGCTCTTTTCCTTCGGCGATTCTCACCAAAAGAATCGGGTCTGTATCATATTGCGACATCGTCAAATCCAAATATGCCTTCAGTTCTTCGGTTGAGTCAAAATCGAAAGGTTTTGGTGCCACGGATTTGGCTTCATCATTCGCATAAACTCCGATTTCTACCGTTATCTTTTCATTCGAGCCGTACCGATTTCCCAATTCCCCTACCATCGGTTCCGCATTCAGATTATCTTTGCTGAATTTGTCCACGAGATGGTCATAGACATTGATTTTGGTCTTTTCGTAAAGGGAATGAAAATTTCCGCTTTCCAATAAAATCGCATCCAAAGCCGTGAATCCCATCAGTTCGAGTTTTTCGCGGTATTCCTTGTACATCTGCTCGTTCACATTGTTTCCGTAGAGGATGACTCCCGTTCCGGCGTGAATGGTCATCAGTTCTGTCAATTTCTCGAATTGCCGATGTTGCGGAAGAATGAACTTCCCCACAATGTCGTTCGCATTGTTCAGGATGATGGCTTCCGTCTTGTCGGACAAACCAAACTTTTGGCTCGAAATGTAGGCGGCGGTATCTTCGGGACTGCTGATTTTAAACGGTTGATAATTGGCGGCAAAAATCTGCTTGTTGAAGGAAAAGGTGCTGACTTTTCCCTGCAGTTGGTTTTGCTCGGAAAGTTCCAACACCCGGTCGTTTCCCAACTCGCCGTTAAAAACCAAATATTTTCCCGAACGCAAATTGATGACGATGCCGTCTTCCACCTTTATTCCCGTGTGGTCGAAAATGTCGTGCAATCTTTGCAACATCAGTCGGTCGTGTTTGCTCGAAATCAGTTGTCCGCTTGGATGGTTGTGGACGAGGGTAATGCTTTCGGGCTGCATTTTGAAGACATTCCCCGTCAACAACCGCAAATCCACGACCGTGGAAGTAATTCCGCCTGTCGAAAGATGCTGAACGAGGTAACTGTCGTCCTTGAATTTGTAAAGCGCAAAAGTGTGTTCCACCGCCTCGTCCTCAAGCGAACGGAAAAGCCACGCCACATCGTTCACATCCGAAACTTTCGTACCCGCTCGAAATGAAAGACTTTTATTTTCCGAAAACTGCCTTTCTACGAGCGCAAAATCATTGGCGTAACCTTGATTGTCCTTTTCCCGTAGGATGGCGGAATTTGGGTGAGCATCATTTCTCCCGCTGAAAAGTTTGTACGGTAAAACCTTGCCTTCCGAAGTTTTGAGATATTTCGTCGCCTCGTCCGTTGGAAAGCGAAAATTCGTGTTCGGTCCATATTTGCTCTGATAATTAAAAAGGTCTATATCCATGGCTATAAAAAATTACCTGCGGAATCCTCTTCGTTTTTCCTGTTCCTGTTCGATTTCTTGCTCGTTTTCCTCTTCCTCTTGCTGTGATTTGGCTTCCCTTTCGGAATTCGCGTCCTGATAAAGGTCAGGGTCGTTTACGTCCAACCGTACTTCGGACTGTTGCTGTTTTTGCGCCTGCTTCGGGGATTGAGCCACCTCGTTCACGGTATTGATTTCTTTGGACACGATATTGAGGTTGTTGATGATGTCCTTGGCGATTTCGGGGTACTTATCGATTTTATCCTGCAGGAATTCTTTCAGTTTCAGGAGTTCGTCCTTGTAGCGGTTGATTTCCTCGGAATCGTTTCGTCCTAAAATAGTCTCGGTCAAAACTTCCGCATTCAAAACCATATCGTATTCCTCCAAAGATTTTGTGGATTCGTTGTAGAGGAACGCCTTTTTGGAAACGTTTAAATCGGGGTTTTGGTCGTTCAGATTTTTCTCCGAAACATACTGTATCGATTCTTTTTTGGATTGGTCTAGAATTTCGGAAAGGGAATGCTCCATTTGATACACCTTTACCTCCAATTTGGAGTTGTTGTCGGTCAGTTGGAAGGTGATTCGGTCTTTCTCGTTGTCGGCGACAAGGATTTTTCCCTGCATAAATTCGATGATGTCGTTGGCGTTCAATCTTTTTGAGAACAAATTGTCGGCTTCGATGATTCCGAACTTTTTCAGGTCGTCTGTTGGTAGTGGGTTAGTGTTCATAATGTTGTGCGATTAATTGTTTTGCTTGAATGAGTTCGTTCAGAAAATTCAGGGGATTGATGAACCTCCCAAATTCCTTCACGGAAAAGTGCAGGTGCGGTCCGGTAGAGTTTCCCGTGTTTCCGCTCTTGCCGATGATGAATCCCGCCTTTACGAATTCTCCGGCTTTGTAGTACATTTCGGAGAGATGCAGATAGGCGGTCTCAAAACGGTTGTGCTGCAGGACTTTGATGTAGTTTCCGCCACCTTTACTGTCCCATCCTGATTCGGTAATGATGCCGTCCATCACGGCAAAAACATTTTCATATCGAGCCTTGATGTCGATGCCGTTGTGGAATTTCTGTCCGCCAAAAATGGGATGGAAGCGGTTTCCAAAACCTGAACTCAGGTTGAGCGCATTTTTCACGGGCATCATAATCTTGTTCGGGGAAAGCGTGTTTTCTTCCTTCGGTTTTAAGGATTTTTGCAATCCCGATTTTTCCACAGAAAGATTTCTTTTCAGGATTTGGATAAGTGAATCTTCCACGCGTTTGGTGTCAAATTGCGGAGGAGTTGTCTTTAACTTGTTCATCTCCAAAAACATCTTTTTCAGAGAATCAAGTTCCTTCCGCAAGACTTTCTTTGAAGAATTTTTAAGAAAGAAATTTTCCTTTTCGGAAACTCTTGTTTCTTCGGTTTTAGAATTGGTTTCCTTTGTTGAATTTTCAATAAATTCGGGTTTGCTTTCTTCCATTTTCTTCACAAAAGTCACGGTGTTGAATTGTGCTTTTAGCGAAAATTGAATGAGCAGCGTAAAAAGTAGGATGTATCGTTTCATTTTGGTCAGTTTAAAATTTTCAGGGCGTCGATGATGAGTTCCACCTCCTTGTTGATTCTTCGGAAATTCGTCATCAGTACTTCCTCTTTTCGGTTTTTTCCTGTTTTGTCTGTGAAATTGTAATACGTAGGCATTTTCACATAGTTCTGTTTCTCGTATTTAATCTTCCGCATATCGAGGTTGATTTTCCCGCTGATTGCCGATGACTTGTATTCCGAGGTGTCGTTTTCCTCGCTTTGCGCAATCATTCCGACCATTTCTCCGGTGCGGAGTGCGGCAATTTTTCCTGCAGGAATCATATTGTCCATCTTTTCGTTGATACTCGTCGTGGTTCCTTGTTGCGAGATGCTCTGCGAATAGGTTTTCTGCTTGATTTTTCCGAAAAGTTTTTCGAGCCATTCCAACGTGTTCTTATCCCTTGCAGAACCTGAAAGGATGTTCCCGACGATGGCGGAAATCGTGTCGGCGACTTCCTTTTTATAAAACTGTCGTAGTTGCGGAATTTCCTGAAGTCCCAAAAGCACGGCAATCTTGTTGCTTCTTGCGGTTGCCACCACATTGTCGATTTTGTGGATGTAGATGGTCGGGAACTCGTCCGCAATGATTCCGCCGGGAAGATTTCCCTTGTTGTTAATCAAGGTCAAAGTTCTGTTCAAGACGGATGAGTAGAGAGCGGAGTTGATGTCTTGCGTTCCGGGATTGGAAGCCAATATCATTATCGACGGATTTTCTCTATTTGTAATTTTCAGCTCCACTTCGTCCCCCGAAAACACCCAAAAACTTTCCTTAGTCGCCAATCTTGAGAGGAAGATTTTCAAGGTTCCGACCTGTCCTTCCAATTGGTCGAATGCCTTGTTGTCATACGCCGTCTTGAAGGGAGAGAGAAGCGAAGTCAGTTCCTCGTGGGTAAAGAGCGTCTCGAAAATATCCTCTTAACTCTTGTTCATAAAAGCCAAAAGATGGGGAAGTGTAGAAAATTTTCCGTTCTCGTAAGTTGCAAAAAAGTAGATGCACGAGGATAGAAAATTAATTGCCGACTGCGTAAAAAACTGCTCGGAACCACCGCCTGCACTTGCACCACCTTTTTGCAATGCTGAAACCATCGCTTCTGCCATTTCCTGAGCTTCTGCTAATGTGCGGATATATTCTTTTTTGAAGGGATTCACGCGTTTCGAGCCTTCCACTTCATTCAAATTGATGATGTTGAATTGGTGCTGATAGTCTTCATCATTCGATTTCTTCAAAAGATAATGATAGTAGGCAATCTGTGATAGATCGGGAAACTTGAAATCATAAATACAAAGCGAGAAACCTTTGGCAACCATCTGTCGGATGGCGGGATTGATGACGCCGAACGATTTTCCGGAACCGGGTGTTCCGATGACCATTGTCCCACGAAACGGATTAAGGTTAATCCAACCGTTGTGTGTCTTTTTTTGATATCGGAACAAATAGGGCAGATTCACGGAAGTGTCGGTTTCTGCCAATTCGGTGTTTTGCGCAAAACTTTCCTCCTCAACATTCCATCGGTCATTCCCCATTTTGTGTTGCATATATTTGGAGATGCTGTCCGCTCCCATTTGTGCAATCATTGCTCCCAATAACGAAAGTAATACGTACCCGATTTGGAAAACATTCATTCCGGGTAGAATGTTTGGGATGGACTTGTCGTTGGTAAAAGGAATGAGGAAAAGTGAACCCACCATCATTCCCACCCCGAAAATAATAGGGAGGATGATAGATTTTACAACGTTTAAATCCTGTTTCTTATTCGCCTTGGTGCCCGCCGCCACGATGGCGATTAAAATCAGTGTCGAAATTTTGGCGTTGATGGGCGGTGAGAAAATCCCCATCTTTGCAAATCCCTCCAACAATTTTGAAAGCACGGGAACATTAGCGTGGAGAAAAAACAAAGTGATACATTCCATCGCCACTACGGCATAGACTAATTTTTGGAAGAATCCGTAAATCTTGATTTGGTGCTGCTGTTCCTGCATTATGGGTATCTGTTTTCGATGATGTTGTTGATGTCGTTCAATGAGATGTCGATGTGGCACAACGAGGCAAATTCCCGTAGGAAAAGGATGATGTCCGTAAAATGTTCCTTGGAAACCTTTTCGTAATACACTTTTACGCCGTAAAGCGGCTTAATCAGTTGGACAGTTTTTTCAAATTTTTCGGAATCGGTAGCGGAGATTTCAAATCGTTTTCTGAATTGAAGCCAATCGTAAACGTAGAAAAAGCGGATGCAGAAATATTTTTCGTCAAACAGGCTAATGAATTCCTTTTGAAACTTCATGATGCTTGCCTCATTGACGGTGTCGTTGAATTCGTCAACAAATCTCGGGTTGTCGGTTTTCAGGGTCAGAAGTCCGTCGAGGTTCAGATTTAGAAAAAGTGTTTTCAGTTTGTTGGTGGTTTTGGTTGCCATAATTTTTGATTTTAAATGATTAAAAAGTGTCTGCGTTCAGGATGTCGGAATACTTGATTCCCATCTCGATGGTTCTTCCCAAAAGTTGTTCCTCCACGAAGCGTATTTTCAGAATTTTGCTGTTCGGATAGGTAAACTTCTTGAAGACATAGATGTTTCGATAGTTTTTCTTGAATGCTTTCTGCGACTGAAATCGGTAAATTGGTTTCATTGCGATGCTTTGGTTGTTGGTCGCCTTGTAGATTTTCTTGTCCTCCACGGAAAACTTTACGTCTTCAATTTGGTAACTCAGATTCGACTTGTTGGCGATATTGATGTCGAGAAAGATGTAGTCTCCAACCACGTACACATTGTTCAATTGCAGGGAGAGTTTCAGGTCGTTTACCGACCTCAAAGGCGTTTTGTAGGTTTTTTCGATGATGTTTTTCGAAAATCGGTAGAGTTCCGTGTTGGAAAAAGCCTGTTTCGGAAATTCCAGGGGCTGCATATCTTCCGGCTGAATTTGGATGTTGGTCTGCACATTGATTCGGTCGCTCGTTCTAAAAAGCACGCGGTATTGCGCCATAAACGATTGTCCAACTACGGTTACAACGCCGACTTCCTCGCTCGACTTCATTATTTTTTTGTTGAATTGTTTCGAGGAAATCGAATCTTTCGGAGCGGGATTGATTTTAATTCTCGCAATATTTTCTGCGGGAAGGTCGCCCACCAAAAAATCCGAGGACAAGTCGACAAACTGAATCGGTTCCGGAGAAATGATGTGTACGTTCACGCCTTCTCCCATGTCGAGTTCGGGAAGTTGGGTGATGCGGATTTCGGGTGTGGAAGTTTGGGCAAAAACGCTCACCGAAAATAAAAAGGAGAGGATGGTGTAAAAAAAGGTCTTCATAATGTTAAGGTTGATTGGGATTTTGTTTAAGGTCTTTTTCGTTAATCAGAAAGATGTAGGAATTGTACTTGAGTTTAGCTTTGTTGGTTCTAATCAGGTTAGCCGCAGTTTGTGAGGCGGAACGGAACGCGCCCGACAAAAGACTCGTGTAAAATCCCTTGCCTTCGGAATCGATGCTCGTTCCCTGCACGGAATTGCTTCCGAGTTCGCGCAACATTTCACGGAACGTGCTGTTCGGAACATAAAGTCCCTGCATTCCGTCGGTATCGTAAACAGTTAAATTGATGGGTAGGATTTCGCCACTGCGCATTACGGAAACCACGTTCAGGTTCACCCGCTGCAATGAAAATCCCGAAATCTGACCATAGAGCACGGTTCCCTTCGGAAGTTTTTGTCCGCCTGCGAAGACATCTTCCAACAATCGGAATCGTATTCTACTCCCTAAAAATCCGGTCAAATTCTCATCGATGACCGCTTTCACAAAGTTGCCCTCCTTTTCACGGTAAATGGAATTGAACCCGTTGTGGATATTGGATTTCGCGACATAATAGGTGGAATTGAGAAAGGCGTCCATCTTTTCCTTGTTCTTCTTCAGCAGTTCCTGCGCCTTTAATTGCGCCTGAAATTCGGGGTCTCTAGATTTTTCCAAGGAATCGAGCACGAGCATTTGTTGACGCATCATCTTTACGGGATCCAACGCTTTTGAATCTTGGGAAGATGGAGAGGTGTTTGCTGCAACATTTTGCGTATTGCTTGAACTACCACCCGAACTTTCTTGGTTCAACATTCGGATGATGTCCTTGGAACGCTGAAAGTCGCTATCATCAGAAGTTTTCGGTTTATAGTAGGAGTTCTGTCCCTGAGTTGAAGCTGTTGTCATCTGACTTTTTCTCGACTCGTTCAGGGAATCGATGTAGCGTTTCTGTCGGTATTCCAAATTGTCGGTGAATTGATTCAGGCTGTCATTTTCCTGTTGCAGTCCGTCCAACATCGTCCTACCGTCGGTTTTGGAAAACAGTTTGTCGTAGGCGTCGTTTTTGGAAAGGATGGAGTCCTGCGTATCACCGAGCGACACGGAAAGTTCCTGCTGTGGTGGTTTCTTAGCATCTTCACCTCCCATAAACTTGCTTCCCTGAAAACCTAAGAACAAGATAAAGGGCAAAGCGATGAGCGGAAGAATGTATTTCTGTTGTTTAAGGTTGATTTTTTTAAAGTCCATTTTTTAATTTTTCATATTGGTTATAGAGGTACTCAATCCTGATGCTGTCGGCTTCCGACAAAGACTGCTGCGAACTTTTTGCTTTAAAGGCCGAAAGTTCGCCCACAATTTTTTCCATCGATTTTTCTTTGGCGTCCTGATTCTGCTTCACCTTGTCGCTTTTAGAGTACAGGGTGGGAATCGCGCTTCCCAAGGTTACTTTAGGGGGAAAGAAGCAGTATTGCAGGATGGAGAAAATCAGTGAGAGGATGAGTGCCGCCATTGCATAGGCGAACACTTTTCGGGGTTGAGAAAAAATTTGTTCTTTCAGTATACCGTATTTTTTGATGATGTTTTCTTGCATACTAATAGGAGAATTTGGGTTGGTTGGAGATTTCTGAATTGTCGATGATGCGCCAATCTTTCAACAGCACACCGTGCGGATTGTTCGGACTTCGGACGATGTCCTCGAAACGACCTTCCGTAATGAGTTTCCTAACGATGAGTGCCGTTTTTCTGTTGATCATCTGTTTCCCGAAAAACATAAACTTTCGGTTGTTGGAATTGATTTGGATAGAATCTGTAGAAACTGTCACCATCGAGTTGGAGGAAATCAATTGATTGTAGAATCCCTTTTCACGCAGGTTGGTATATTCTTTTTTTCCGGTATCGTCAATTAAGTAAAGCGATTTTTCGATATTCTCCTTGATGTATTGGTCATCGGGAGCGAGCGTGAAAAATAGTCGATGGAAGAGTTCCACCTGCGATCGATATTCTACGGGACGGTTTAGGAGTTCGTCAGTCTGTTTTACCAAAATCGGAACACCGTTATCCAAAACATACAGCGATTTTCTCGATTCCTTGATGAGTTGGTACGCAAATCCGAATCCTGCCAAAACCATAAAAAGAGACACCGTCAAAGCCGTGATGGAAACTGCTTTGTTAATCTTTATTTTTTCTTCAATACTTTTTATCAGCATAATTTTTAATTTTTATCGTAAAGCCTTGATTGATTTTCCCATTTCACCCGCACTCTTGGCGGCAGATACAGCGATTGCCTTTCCTCCTGTTGCCGCCGAAGCCGCCGCCGTTTTACCCACGCTTATCACTTTAGCTGCCGCACTTTTACCTTTGGTCATAATTCCTGCACCTCCCGCAGAAACGATGGAGTCTGCAATGGTCGGCGTCATCAGCACGCCGATTCCCGTCACGATGTACGCGACGCAGGGGAAAAGTACCGTGTGAATCATCCCGTTATTGGAGATGTAGGCGGCGAGCATATTGAGGTCGGTGACGGTTCCGTTGTTCAAAAGCAGGTCATAGCGTTCTATTTCAAGTTGATATCCTGAAATAATCAGTTGCTGACCGATGTTGATGATGGTATAGGAAACGAATGTGTAGAGATTGATGTTGATAAATTTCGCCACCCAATTCTGAAAGGAACTTTCGAATCCCGGAATCAGCGAAAGACCTACAGCGACAGGACCGAGCACAATCAGCACATAACTCCAAATTTTTTGGATAAAGAAAATGAAGTAGGTACATACCCGCAAAATGGTCAGCGAGACCGCCTCCAATACTTCCGAAATCAGTTTCTGAAATTGAAAATCCATCCTAATCATCCATTCCTGAATCGGGGTGAAAAGTTGGCTCATTCCCTCGATAATTCGGTCGCCAAAACCTTTGTCTTCGTTGATTTGCAATTCCTTTTGTTTGGCTTCCTCCTCGGCTTTCTGCTTAATCAGGAACTCCAACAATTGGGTCTGTTTTTCAAATCTTTTGACGCGGATGTCGTTCGCCTGATTTTCAATAGATAAAAAAATATCCTTGGACGGTTGCGCCAATTTCTGCAATGGATATTGAATCATTTGATAGAAACTCACCCAATGCAGGAGGATCATTCCAATAATAATGGGTCTAATCATCGGTGTCACTTCCCAAGGTCTTGCGCCTTCCTGCATTTGGAAACCGAGGTATCCTAGATACATCAACGCTCCCAAACCTCCGATGGTTCTTCCAAGCATACTCGCTGCAATGGCGTTGCTTTGGATGTCGGTGTCCAATTGGGTGAAGACCTCCATATACCATCGTTCAAATGCGCCGTCACCTTTTAGAAATTGCAATAGGCTGTTGACATTATCGTTGGTTTGTGCAATTCCCAATATGGGAAATAAGAGCGCTGTAAGGCAGAGAAAGGTTAAAATTGTTTTAAATGAATCCTCGATA
>NZ_RJTU01000080.1 GCF_003730015.1 Epilithonimonas hominis
GTTTTGTTAAGGAACGACTACTTATGATACTACAGCAGTAGATTCTTTCGGTCCAGGCGCTACGTCTGAAAGTGTGATGGCGAAGATCAATGCTGTTGCCATAAAACGTGAAAAAGACAGCCTTGCTGCCATTGCGAAATTGCAGGAAGAAAAGCTTGAGAAAGAAAAGGCTGAGAAGGAAGATAAGGGAAAGAATGAGGAGAAATTATTAAAAGAACAAAAACCAAATGTCTCCAAACAGACGGAAACAATTGTGGAGAAAACAGCAGAACAACCAACTCAATAAACCCAAATTACGCAATAGCCGGTTGTATTAAACCTCCGAAAATGATAAAATTGCTCCTTTAGGAGCAGAATCTGTGTAGACACAATAAGAAATTAAGCCCGGTGCGCTATAATAACAAATAAAACACTACAGATAGCGTTCCTATGGAACGCAGATTGGTTTTGGATATTTTTCTACACAGATAAAACTCCAAAGGAGTTTCCCTGCTGCAAAAAATTAATTTTATTTTTTATTAATATTAAATCGTCCCTTTGGGACTGTTTATTTTCTAATGCGGAATCTGGGATAAAAAAACCGCTTTTGTTTTTCAAAAGCGGTTTTTTTATTGAAGAAATTAGTTATTTATTGAACTGTAATATCATCTAATTGAACTGTTGTTGTAATACCATTAGAAGAACCACCGTCATATTCAAAAACAATAAAACCATTACCTGTGAGAGATGTAGGGAGATTATAAGTTCCTGCCGAAACTAAAGTCCCATAACCAGAAGTTGGAGTTTTTGGAATAGTGAAATTTGAAGTGATATTATTAAGGGTAGCATCACCAATGTTTCCTAGTGGAGTATAATTGGTTGTCGTATATACTTTTAATGCATCACCGTTATAGAAACCTACATTCACTTTGAAGGATAAAGTATTAGCCGCAGTAAAATCTATTGGTACAATAAAGTAAGTTTTAATACTACTTGAGGCACCATTAGCACTAAGTTGTACATATTTATTACCACTAAAAGATCTCAATTCCCAATATCTGCTTCCTAAGAATGGATCATTTACATATGCTGGGAAATTATTAAAATATGGAGAAGAACTGTAAGGATAGCTCTCAAAGTTTTCTGTAAAAGAACCGCTGTAAGTAATACTAGTTCCTCCTTTAGGTGGACCAGAATCAAATCTGTTGCCTGAGAAATCAACTTCATTTTGATCTCTTATATAAAGCTGCCAATCACTATTGTATTTACTTAATATTGCCAAGGCTGAACCACTTCCAGAAGGAATAGAAGCATTTGCAAAAGTAGAATATGCAGAGTTTCGTGCTATAATAGTTCCATCAGCGGTACCATCTGCTTTGAAGAATTCTATGGTTCTATTTGTCGTTAGGCCAGGATTAGCATAAGTGTTTATAACATTATTGTATCCGTATACAGCATCTATTGAAAACTGTGCTTTTTCAAATTTAACTAAAGTTCCAACTAAGTTTCCTGTTGTGTCACCGCTTAAAATAGATGAATTAACAACCAGAGGAACAATTGGAGTAGTCGGTTGTGTGCAAGCTCTCACAATGTTTGTATTCATTTTTAAATTACTCAAGAAATAATCGTACGCATTGGTGCTTGTGTTGAATGTTTTATCAATTAATTGGACAATTCCTCCAACTTTTGAAAGCCATAAGTCTTTTGCGTGGATGTATACCTTTGTTCCAACGGGATACTTGCCGACCATATTTACTACGTTTGTAACAATACCAAGTCCTTGGGTAGGATTTTCTAATTTGTCTTGAACATATAATGTTTTATAAATATTACCACTTTTATCAGAAGAGCTTACATAAGCTTCAATAATGTAATCCGCAGTAATTTGTCTTGGATCCGCAGCGTTGGAAGGATAAAGATTTTTAAGCTCACCGAGAGTAAGATTAGGCGTAGCTGTTTCACACTCTCCAAATCTCGGATTGGTAAATTTAACATCATCTATTCCCCTTATTAACATTTGAAAATCAGTATTGTATCTAGATACAACGAAAGAAATAGTTCCGTTCCCAGTTGGCAAAGGATTTGCACCAAAAGCGAAATAACTAGAATTTCTTATGACCGTACTGTTTTTATTTCCGTCAATCAGCGTTCTATTTGTGTCTGCCAATGGATTAAGGTCAATATAAGTTTTAACAGTAGGCGAAACTTCTGAGTCAGTGAACTGAACATTTGGCACACTTACCAACGTATTTAGATATTTTACTTGTTGCGCATCTGCAAGATTAGAAACTTGTGTAGGAACCAAAGTTGCTACATCTAGTCTGTTGCTTCCATTACAAACACCTGCAAGATAATTTTTTAGCGAAACGCTAGGGATTCTTCCTATTGCATATGTAGGATCTACTGAACCTATTTTTCTTGTGCCTCTATCCCATCCAAGAACCAAGCCATTTGCTTTTATTCTTATATGAGATCCAGCTGGAAAATCTGTATAATTTGAAGCTTTATCTACTTCTATTTGCAAACCAACAGTTGGGTTTACAGGTTTGTCTTGAAAAGATATTGTCTTATAGAAATTTCCGTTTTCATCCGAAGAAACTACATATCCATCCAAAATCACCGCTGGTCCGTCTGCTGGAATTTTGTATGTCCCAGATGTTGGAGCCTTTGCTGCAAAATCCGCCATTGAGATAGTGGGGGCATCAAATCTGTTGTTGCAAAGAATCTCTGGGGTACTCCATTCATCATCTTTTACACACGAAGTGAATGTCCCTGCAATCAAAGCGGACATTAGCACTGTTTTTAAAAATTTATTTATGATCATTTTTTATTTTTTTAGAAATTATTAGAATCTGAATTGTAAATTTACAAAATACGAACGTCCTTGTGTATACCAATATTTAGGACCAAATAAAGATGTAGCTCTGTCATAATCTACACTAAATGTATCGTATTTAATATTTCTTGTTTGCTCAAAACCTCCGGTAATATATTTTGTATTGTCAAAAATATTATTGACACTTGCAGAAATTAGTACATAATATTTTCCTAAAACCCAAGATTTTCCAACATTGGCATTAAAAAAATATGCTGATGGAAGCTTGTTTGGCTTCAAGAGTCTTCTTACTTCTGATTCGGAAATATCATTGTATGGAGTGCCAGAATTAGGATTTTGCACAAAGTTTTCTGATCTCATTATAGCGGAAGGATCAAGATAATTATCATCCAAATAGTTCCAATTTGCTCCAACCCACCAATATTTTGGTGAGCTATATCTCAAACCAACAGAGAAAGCCGTTTGAGGGGTACCTCCTTGTTTGTAATCTTTAATATAAGATTTTCCAAACTTCACAAAAGATTGATCATTAGCGAATACGCCAATCGCATCAGATGCAAAATATACATCGGGATCGTTTTTATAAGTAAATTTACCATAGCTTGCTGCTCCTTGGAAAGATAATGTTGGCAAGATTTTAATATCCATTCCCAACTCTGCACCCATATTTCTCTTTTCTACATTAGACATTACCTGAGTAATAAATGCACTTTGTACATATTTTCCACCAGAGTTAGTTCCTGCATCGCCATTTCCATCATTACTGTTTATCTGTATGCCATCTGCAAAGAAACGTTGTACGTTGGTCTCATTCTGAGTATCTACCAAGAAAACAGAAGCTCTGATTTTGTAGAAAGGCGTATTGACAACATAACTCAAATCATTGGCATTGATAATTGTATTCTTGAGGTTAGGCGCAACTGATGCATTTAGTCTTGGATTAATGAAAATATCCTCTAAATACGGTGCTTGTGAAAAGTATGCGCCATTATAAATCAAGAAATTTCTACCATCAAGCCTATAGACGATTTGTCCTTTCATACCGTAATTCCAGTAGTTCTTATCAGCACTTTTTCCGAAAGAATCTGCATAAAGATAATGTTTGAAGTGACCTTCTCTGTTTGAAGAAGAATAACCAAACATACCCGAAACAAATACATCAAAGGCTCCTTGAGAAAATTTGTATCCAGGATTAACTTTCACTTCCTGTCTTCTGAACGTATAGTTATAACCTATTTTATCTCCAACCTTTTTTGCAACATTTTCTTCACCTTCATTGAATAATCCTGATGTTCCAGGATTATTAGTTGCGGCAAAGGGATCTCTGTTCCATGCGAAATCAGCGCCTAACAGATCTTTAACTTCTCTGTATAGTTCTGATTTATAATTCTGATAAGACAGGTTAAGTATAAATCTGGAAGTGTCTGTAAAGTTGTAAGTATAGTGCGTGGCTGCATTCCAGATTTTATCATCACTCACATCATTAACTTGAAAATAGATAGCTCTTTTTCCTGTTACACCGTAATTGGTAACCGCAGACTGATCCATATTTTTGGCATACAATCTTTCCCAGTTTATTTGTGTAATATTTGGATCGCCATTCTGCCATGCGCTTATTGCACTCTGATAAGCATCGTAAGCACCTGCAAGAGAACCTAGATTATTTGGATCTGCCGTTAATACCGCTGGATTAAGTGATGCTATATAGCTTGGAAGGTTTCTGTAATAAGTAGGGTTTGGATTTGGAGCATTTTGCCAGTCTAATCTGGATCCGCTGTCTTTACCAAATTGATAAGAAACAGATGTCCAAAGATTGGATTTTTTATTGATTTTCCAAAAATCCTGGAGCATAAGAACTGGCTGGAAACCTTTTCTAACCCTTTCACTTCTCTTTTCTCCATCCTGCCATCCCCAGTATGAGTTATAATGTACACCTCGATAATTAAAGACTTCCTCAGTACTTGGACTTGCGGTAGATCTCCTGTATGGAGAAGCAAAAGCATTAAAAGTTATGGTGTGATTATTATTAAACTTTTTCTCAATACCAAGATAAGTACCGTATGCATCATAAAAAGTTCCTTCCTGGATTCCTTCTTCTGCCCATCTCTTAGCTCCCATTAAGGTAAATGCCCATCCACTTTTTGACATTCCGGATGTATATCTTAAAGAGACTCTTTGCCTATAGTTCCTGTTTGTTATAGAGTAAACAGCCTGAAAACCTTTTCTGTATTCGCTAGCTTTTGTGTTTTTATAGATTACGCCACTTGCACCACCGAATGCATATTCTGAAGGTGAATGGTTAGCCGATATCTCAGGATATCTAACGATTTCATTAAGACCTCCCCAATTAGAAAAATCTACATTACCATTATCCGATTTTACCATAGAAACACCGTTCATCATATTTTCGGAAGTTCTTCCGTCAATACCTCTTGGGCGGAACCAGTAAAATCCAAGGTCAAAACTGGCAATTCTGTTGAACACATCTTGCGAAGACTGTAGAAGACCAACTGTAGAAGTCTGTCCGCTGCCTTCTTCATCAGCATTATCAAGGATTGCCAAGCCTTGATCCACTCCTGTCAGTGTAGAATAAAGGGTAATTACCCCCAAATCTTTTCTTTTTTCTGTGGTTACATCAAATTCCAAAGTTTTTGTTTCGAAATTCGATTTTGATACCACCACTTGATAATGTCCGGATTTCAGATCTACGAATTGGAAATAACCAATTTTGTCTGCCGTAACATCATTACCTTCTCCTTTTAAACTAACTTGTGCTTTTTCCACAGGTTTACCATCCGCATCTTTCAGGTATGCAAAAACCGTAGTCTGTGCAAAGTAAAATGATGCCGGAAGCATTGTAAATAAGGAGATTAATGATAATTTTTTAATCATAAATCAATTAGGTTTTGTTTGCTCTTTTTTTCTAATATACAGTCCGTTATACACGGGAAGGCAAATGTAAATAATTTTTTGATAATTAAAACTTTTTAACATTTTATTTTTATTTTAACGAAATTTTAAATCTTCAATACTTATATAACATTTTTTAAAAACATCAAATTTTTATTTTGCAGCTATGTAAAAAAAATTACTTTTGTAGCCTTACATTTTTTATTATGAAAAATTTATTTAGCGTAATTGCTATTCTTAGCATTTCCTTATTATTTGCACAAAAAAGGCAAGTCCGTGCAGCCACTGTTGGTTTTCTGAACGTAGAAAACCTTTGGGACACTGTTCGATCTGCGGATTATATAGACGGAACTAAGGATAAGAGCAACCCGGCATTCCACAGAAGTATTCCTTTGGACTCTATCAAATATCTGGAAGTTACAGAAAAAGATTACAAAGGCGTTTGGAATGATGAATCCCTTGCAGGAAAGAAAGTTGTAAGAATGCAGGGTGGCTCAGAAGAATTCACTCCAAAGAGCGGGAAAAACTATACTTATAAAATTTATAAGCAAAAATTGGAAAATGAGGCTAAAGTAATTTCGGAAATGGGAAGAGCTTACACAGGCACTGCACCCGTGGTTGTTGGCCTTATTGAGGTAGAAAACAGACAAGTTGTAGAAGATCTCGTAAAAGAACCTGCTATTGCAAAGTATGATTATGGTGTAGTTCATTACAACTCTTATGATTACAGAGGTATAGACGTCGCGTTTATCTACCAGAAAAGAAGGTTCACGCCTTCTAAATCCTGGAAAAAAGAAGTCAAAATCTATGGCGATAGCGGAAAAAGAGAATATACGAGAGACATTCTGGTATTGACAGGTTTTCTTGATAATGAAAAAGTAGCTTTTTTCCTGAATCACTGGCCGTCTAGAAGAGGTGGAGAAGCAGTCTCTCTTCCTAAACGTAATGCAGCAGCTGCGATCCTCAAAAAAGAAATGGATAGTGTGAGATCACTAGATCCGTCTACCAAGCTTTTCGCAATGGGAGATTTCAATGACGATCCCATAAGCCCAAGTTTAAAAAATTATCTGAAAGCAGTTGGAAACCCAAAAGATCTTAACGAAGAAAACCACTATCTCAATCTGATGTATCCATTGTATAAAAAAGGAGTTGCTTCATTAGCTTATCAGGATGCCCCAAACTTATTTGACCAGATTATAGTTTCATCCAACCTTCATGCCCCGAAAAACGAAATCCGTAAAGACTACACCGTTTTCAAAGCAGAAATTTTTGCACCGGATTATCTGATCACCAAAGAGGGTAATTATAAAGGTTATCCTTTCCGCTCCTGGAATGGCGACCAGTTCACTGGAGGTTATTCAGACCACTTTCCAGCGTTCGTGGTTCTCCAGAGGGAACCTTAAAACAAATCAACCGTTTCAATATTTTGGAACGGTTTTTTGTTTTTATTCGAACAGATATTTGATGATATCGCAAGCTATGTAATATTTATTTTTTATGGCAGCTTTTCCGTCTTCCGCTATTATCTTTTTGCTCGGCATAGCCTCTCGCAAAAAGGATAACCGCTCAAGCCGGGCTGCAAGAAACTGCACGAATAGAAATTAAGCGGACGCAATATTGTTTCGTTTCATCACCCCAAGAAAAAGTAATTGACAGATAATTCTTTGGTTATAAAATAAGCCATAACTTTAAACAAAACATCAGCAATGAAAAATCTTTTCGCCATAATAATCATTTCCGCTTTCATTTGGTCTTGCGCTGCTGGCTTGGGAAAAACTACAAATGACTCGAAACCACACATTTCCGCCCAAAAGAAAACAGACTCAGCAGATGAATGGGAAATCACCGTTTTGGATACGGATTATGAAACGTTTGTCGCAACAAGAGCGCAACCTAAATCAATGTTCACGGAAAGCGGATTAAAGTCAAGAAATCAGCTCCTTGTCGCAGAATGGAACAATCGCTATTTTTCAGGAATCAATCCCAATTTTTGCGAAGTCGCAATAGATTATGACCAAAAAGAAAATCATGGTTTCGATTTCGAATACAGATTATATCAGTTTTTCGCTTATTGTAATTGGAAGTACGGAATCCAATTTAATGGATTAAGAGGCATCGATAAAACAAAATAAAAAAGCCCAATGAAAGTTCACTGAGCTCTGTGAATTATTTTTAAAGTTTAGAAACATCACACTTCCGACTTCTAACTTCTAACATCTATCAGGCAATTCCTTCTTCCTCACCTTTCAGTTTTTCTGCATTTTCTGCCATAATCACGGCATCCATCATTTCCTGGATATCGCCATTCATATAAGCATCCAAATTATAAATCGATTTGTTGATTCTATGGTCGGTCACCCTTCCTTGCGGGTAATTATAAGTTTTGATTTTCGCCGAACGGTCACCTGTAGAAACCATGGTTTTTCTTTGTGCTGCAATATCACCAACCACTTCCTGAAGTTTAATATCGTACAATTTTGCTCTTAGCATTTCCATTGCTAGTTCTCTGTTAGCCAACTGAGAACGCGCTTGTTGACAAACTACAACCAATCCAGAAGGTTTGTGTGTTAATTGAACTTTGGTTTCGACCTTATTAACGTTCTGTCCACCAGCACCTCCGGACCGCGACGTTTGCATTTCAATATCCGCAGGATTGATTTCTACATCCACTTCCTCCGCTTCCGGCAATACCGCAATCGTAATGGCTGACGTGTGAACACGGCCTTGAGATTCGGTTTCCGGAACACGTTGCACACGATGAACTCCGGACTCGAATTTCATAATTCCGTAAACGCTTTCGCCTTCTACTTTCATTATCAATTCTTTGTATCCTTTGGACGCTTCGCTAGAATCTGTGATTTCGTGTTTCCATCCTTTGGTTTTAAAATACATGGAATACATTCTGTACATATCCTCCACAAAGATCGCCGCTTCATCACCACCAGTCCCTGCGCGCATTTCCAAGATGATATTTTTGTCATCGGCAGGATCTTTCGGAATCAAAAGATATTTTAATCCTTCCTCAAAAGCAGGAAGTTTATCTTGGGCTTCATACTTTTCCTGTTTTGCCATTTCCACAAATTCTTTATCAGAACCGTCAGCAATGATTTCGTCAGACTCAGCAATTGTGTCAAGCGCAGCTTTATATTCATCAAAAACCTTCACAATCTTTCCAAGGTCACTATATTCTTTGTTAAGTGCGGAATATCTTTTCTGATCCGTAATTACATCTGGTTGGATGATAAGGTCCGCCACCTCGTTATATCGTTGTTTTATCGCTTCCAGTTTTGGAATTAATGACTTAGACATAGGTAAATTTTAGTTTGCAAAGATACGGATTTAACTTTTAAGATGGAAGCGAGATAATTGATGATGGAAGTTTCCAAATTATATTCACCAAACACTCTATCTATTATTAGTAATTTAATTATGATTCTTATAAATCTCTTTTTGTCTTTTTGGTTATAAAACAGAAAAGCCCATTCCCTAAAAGGATGGACTTTTTTATATATTGTTTCGCTTTGAGTGCAATCTCTCACGAAAAGAAAATTGCCAAATTAATGGTGGTGACCGTGTGAAGCCGGTTTTTCTCCTGCAGGTCTTTGGTAAAGTACTTCCACACCCTCCTGCTCATACAATTTCTTATATCTTATTTTTTCAGGATCAAAGTTCTTGTTGATTTTCCCGAAGTATTCTGCAACACCCTCTGTTAACCAAAGTGGTACGATAAATCCGAAAAACATCAAAATACACCAAAATCCGCACAACATCATTGTGAAGAAATAAACGGTCCAAAGAAATTGGTAAAACGGCCAAAAAGCTGATAACATCATAATGCTATATATTTTGAGCAAAAATAGGACTTTTTCTTTTTAAGACAAAAGATAAAAGATGATTTTTACTATTTATTTTAAATTTAAATTAACTAACGCGCAAGATTGGCGAAGAAATCATTGCCTTTATCATCTGTAATAATGAACGCAGGGAAATCTTTCACTTCGATTTTTCTTACTGCTTCCATTCCTAATTCTGGGAAATCTACCACCTCAACAGAAAGAATGTTATCCTTTGCTAAAATTGCAGCGGGACCGCCGATAGAGCCTAAATAAAAACCTCCATATTTGTGGCAGGCGTTGGTCACATCTGCTGTTCTGTTTCCTTTCGCGAGCATAATCATACTTCCGCCGTGACTTTGGAACTCATCTACATATACATCCATTCTTCCTGCCGTTGTTGGCCCGAAACTTCCTGAAGCCATTCCTTCCGGAGTTTTAGCTGGTCCTGCATAATAAATCGGGTGGTTTTTAAAATATTCAGGCATTGGCTGTCCAGCATCCAATAATTTTTTAATCTTTGCGTGAGCAATATCTCTTGCAACAATCAAAGTTCCGCTCAACTTCAATCTTGTTTTGATTGGATATTTGGAAAGCTCGGCTAAAATTTCTGGCATTGGTTTATTTAGATCAATCTCAACCGCTTCTTCCAAATGGGGAGGCGTTGCAGGCAAAAATCTTTTTGGATCTTGTTCTAATTGCTCCAGAAAAATACCTTCTTTCGTAATTTTTCCTTTGATATTTCTGTCTGCTGAACAGGATACGCCCATTCCAACCGGACAAGAAGCGGCGTGACGCGGTAATCTGATTACTCTGACGTCGTGTGTTAAATATTTTCCGCCAAACTGTGCTCCAATTGCACTTTCCTGGCAGATTTTCTGAACTTTAGCTTCCCATTCCAAATCTCTGAAAGCCTGTCCAGCTTCATTTCCTTCGGTCGGAAGATTATCATAATATTTCGCTGATGCTTTTTTAACGGCTGCTAAGTTGGCCTCTGCAGAAGTTCCACCAATCACCAAAGCCAAGTGATAAGGAGGACAGGCAGCTGTTCCCAAATCTGAAATTTTCTCTTTGATAAATTCTTCAAGAGATTTTTCATTCAGTAAAGATTTTGTTTTTTGATAAAGGAATGTTTTGTTGGCAGAACCACCTCCTTTTGTTAGGAATAGGAATTCGTAGTAATCTCCTTTTTTAGCATAAATATCAATCTGCGCCGGAAGATTTGAACCCGAGTTTTTCTCATCAAACATCGTCAAAGGAACCACCTGAGAATATCTTAAGTTTCTTTTTTGATAAGTATTAAAAATCCCTTTGCTTAGATATTCAGCATCATCAACACCAGTGTAAACATTTTCTCCTTTTTTACCCATCACAATCGCTGTTCCAGTATCTTGGCAAGAAGGTAAAGCGCCTTCTACTGCAACCGCTGCATTTTGTAATAAGTTATAAGCCACAAATCTGTCGTTATCAGTCGCTTCAGGATCATCAATAATTCTTCTCAGACTTTCCAAATGTGAAGAACGGAGCATAAAAGAAACGTCTGCCATTGCTTCTTCCGCCAAAAGTTCGAGTCCTTTCGGATCAATGGTTAAAATTTCTCTGTCTCCTAATTTTTCAACTTTTACGAAGTCTGAAGTCAATTTTTTGTAAACCGTATCATCTTTTAGAATCGGATACGGATCCTGATATATGAAATCCATTATTTTATTTTAAAACCGCGTAAATTTACTCAGACCAGAAAAAATATTTGCTAAAATCTGATGATAATCATTTGTTTTGCTCGTTATTTGTAATGGTTTTAAATAACTTTATACAATTATTATCTAAATAAAAATTATAATGAATTACAGAATTGAAAAAGACACGATGGGCGAAGTGCAAGTGCCTGCAGAGAAATTTTGGGGTGCGCAGACTGAGCGTTCCAGAAATAATTTCAAAATCGGTCCGGAAGGAAGTATGCCGCGCGAAATCATCGATGCGTTTGCTTACCTGAAAAAAGCGGCAGCTTATACCAATGCGGAATTGGGCGTTCTATCAATTGAAAAAAGAGATGCAATCGGAAAAGTGTGTGACGAGATTCTTGCAGGAGAATTGTATGACCAGTTTCCACTGGTGATTTGGCAAACCGGTTCCGGAACACAATCTAATATGAACGTGAACGAGGTTATTGCCAACAAATCTCACGTCAACAGCGGAGGACAATTGGGCGAAAAAACTGAAGTTCATCCGAATGACGATGTGAACAAATCTCAGTCTTCCAACGATACTTATCCAACAGCAATGCACATTGCTGCCTACACTAAGGTTGTAAAAGATACGCTTCCAGCTTTGGAAAAATTGAGAAATACATTGGATGAAAAAGCGAAAAAATTCCAGAATATTGTAAAAATCGGAAGAACGCACCTTATGGACGCCACGCCTTTGACTCTTGGACAAGAATTTTCCGGTTACGTTGCGCAATTGGATTATGCGAAAAAAGCAATTAATCATACACTTGACCATTTAAAAGAATTGGCTCTTGGTGGAACTGCGGTTGGAACTGGACTGAACACGCCAAAAGGTTATGATGTTGTGGTGGCGAAATATATTGCCGACTTCACTGGACTTCCATTTGTAACTGCTCCGAACAAATTTGAAGCTTTGGCAGCGCACGACGGAATCGTGGAAACTCACGGTGCTTTGAAACAATTGGCTGTTTCTCTTTACAAAATTGCTCAGGATATCAGATTGCTGGCTTCTGGTCCACGTTCTGGAATTGGAGAAATTCACATTCCTGAAAATGAGCCTGGTTCTTCAATTATGCCTGGGAAAGTAAACCCTACACAGAACGAAGCTTTGACTATGGTTTGCGCTCAGGTTCTAGGAAATGATACGACTATTTCTTTCGCAGGAACGCAAGGAAATTATGAACTGAATGTTTTCAAACCGGTTATGGCTGCGAATTTCTTACAGTCTGCACAATTGTTGGCAGATGCGATGATTTCTTTCAACGACCATTGTGCGGTTGGAATTGAGCCCAACGAGCCGAGAATTAAAGAATTGGTTGACAAATCATTGATGTTGGTGACTGCGCTTAACACACACATTGGTTACGAGAATGCAGCAAAAATTGCTAAAACAGCTCACAAAAATGGAACTACTCTGAAAGAAGAAGCCGTGAACCTTGGACTTTTGACCGCTGAACAATTTGACGAGTGGGTGAAACCAGAGGATATGGTTGGAAGTCTTAAATAGATGATAGACTTTTAGACAAAAGATAATAGACAGACTCCGAGGTAATGCTAGGAGTTTTTATTTTTATTAAATTTCGCTTATGAATATTGATACAATTCTGAACCAAATTTTCAAGCTTCCAGAAAACTCTAAATCTGTTTTAAAGAATTTGATTTCAGAAATCGAGTTTCCGAAAGATAGCATTATCATCAAAGCTGGAAAAGTTGAGAAAACGATTTATTTTATTAAAAAAGGAATTGTAAGAGCTTTTGTTCCGCAAGAAAATCAGGATTTGACATTTTGGTTTGGAAAAGAAGGCGATGTGGTTTTACCGATGAAAAGTTATATTGATAATCATCAGAATTATGAAAATATTCAGCTTTTGGAAGATTGTATTTTGTACCAATTAAAAATTGATGATTTGCGGAAATTATTTGAAACTGATATAAATATCGCAAATTGGGGAAGAAAATTAGCTGAGAAAGAATTGGTAAAAACAGAAGAATTATTCATTTCCAGAAAGTTCAGAACAGCTAGTCAACGTTATGAAGAACTTTTGACAAAACAACCCGAAATTATTCAGCGAGTTCAATTAGTTTACATTGCTTCTTATTTGGGAATAACGCAAGTTAGTCTGAGCAGAATCCGAAGTGAAATTTGATTAATTTTTTAACATTTGTAAAAAAATCCGTAGCATCCTATTCAGAAATTTGCATAATTAAAATTAATAAATAAATGAACTGGATTTTTTTAATTCTTGGAGGGCTTTTTGAAGTTGGATTCACATCTTGTTTAGGAAAAGCCAAAGAAACATCAGGAACCGAATCTTACTTTTGGTATGCAGGATTTGGAATTTCTCTGGTTGCAAGTATGCTTCTGTTAATCAAAGCAACACAAACACTCCCGTTGGGAACAGCTTACGCAGTCTGGACGGGAATCGGAGCGGTGGGAACTGTTCTGGTTGGAATTTTTATCTTCAAAGAACCGGCAACATTCTGGCGATTATTTTTTATTTTCACTTTAATTGCTTCCATCGTGGGACTTAAAGCGGTTTCTTCACATTAAAATGCTAAAAAATCTAACCACATAGACACATAGAAAATATAATAAAACTATGTGTCTATGTGGTTTAAAAATTAATTCGAAGTTACTTGGTCAGCAAAGTATTGCTCCAAATCTCTCAGCGTTTCAGGAGAAGTTTTGATATCTCTTACCAATTCGCCTTTGTTGATGACCACAATTCTTTCGCAAACTTCTGTCGTATGCGCTAAATCGTGGCTGGAAATCAGGAATGTAGAATCTGAGTTTTGTGACCAATCTCTGATGAGGTTTTTCAATTTAATTTGTGTTGAAGGGTCAAGATTCGCAAAAGGTTCATCGAGAATGATAATTGCCGGAGTTCCGATTAATGCTCCGATAATTCCGACTTTTTTCATATTTCCTTTGGAGAGGTCGCGGATGTATTTTTTGGCATTCAGGATTTCTCCGTTGAAGAAATCAGTGAAGTTTTTCAGGAAATCGTCAACGTTAGCTTTGCTTTGACCTCTGAGTTCTCCTAAGAAATAGAAATATTCTTCTGGAGTCAAATAGCCAATCAGAAAAGTTTCATCGATAAACGCACCTACTTTGTTTTTCCAATTTTCAGATTCATTGACTTTTTCTCCGTCGATGGAAACAAATCCTGAACTTGGTTCTATCAAATCCAGAATCAAACTGAATAATGTAGTTTTTCCCGCACCGTTATTGCCAACCAAGCCAATGGTTTGACCTTTTTGGAAATCGAGCTTTTCTATGGATAAGACTTTTTTGGTTTCGTAAACTTTGGAAAGGTTATTTATTGTTATCATTTTTATAGATGTTAGAAGTGAGATATTAGATACTAGATTTTAAAAGTTGAATCTCTCGCAGCCCGGCTTGAGCGGAAATCCTTTTTGTTATTGCGATTGTACAAATTTTCTACAGATTGCTTCACTTCGTTCGCAATGACAAAAAGATTGGGAGCGGAAGACGGAAAAGCTGCCATAAAAAAATAAGTATTAAATAGCTTTCGATGTAATCAAATAGCTGCCCAAATTATATTAATTTCCTTTGAAGGCTTTAATGGTTGAGTATTTTTCTTTTTTGTACAATTTGACAATGAAATCGAAGAATTTTTCTCTGAGGAAAAAGCCAATCAATCCTAAAAGACCCAAACTCGCCACAGCTACCGTTGTTCCGAAAAAATATTTTGAAACTCCGAAAACTGCCATCGGCAAAACCATCTGTGGCAACATCAAGATGATATTTTTGAAACTGAAATTGTTCTTTTTTCCCATAGTTTTACCTCTTGCATTCAGGTCAATCGGATTTTTGTTATAGGCGCCTGACAACAAAACGACCTGAGAATTGACGCCGACATTGTAAAGTCCGGCCGCCAAAAACGTGAAATATAAATCCCAACTCACAAATGCATAAGCAACAGCCAAAACCATACTCACAGCCACAGCGCTCACAATCATCCACCATTTGGCTTTCAGATATTCTTTGTAAGGAACATTAAGCGTCATCATCAGTGGATAATATGAACTATCAAAAGAAGGAACTCTTTGTCCGAACAAGAACAGAAATCCACCTGTTACGAAAAGTCCCATAAATAGTTGCATATAAGCGGTTTTGTAAGCGGGAGAACTGAACAAAAGCAATCCATAAAACAAGAATAGAAAACTTCCTAAGGCAATGGATTTTGCAGCTTTGCTTCGTTTTATCATTCGGATATCGTTGTTAATGAAAGTTCCAAGAACGCCATATTTATTCAGAAATTGGATATTTTCTGTTTTGCCAACTTCCTGTTTCATTTCAAGACCTTTGTCAAGATAGAAATTATCATAAATGAATTTTCTGCAGAAACCATAAAGAAGACCGAATATCACAATGGGTATCGCAATCGAATACCAATGGTTATAAAACATCATAAAAAACTTCTCTGAAGCTGATGAAAGCACAATGATATTGTAATAATCCAATCCGCCAGCAAGAACCAAAAGGCCACCAATAATCCAGATGGCTAAATCTTTACCATTGAGAAGAATATTAATCAGATTGATGCTAAAACTCAGAATAATCACAGCCAAAACCCAAGAGAAACTCCCCCAAACCGAATAACCGTTATAAAGCAAAATTCCTAATAACGGCAAATAAATAAAAAGTCCGCCTCAACTGAAAAATGACAGAAACGTCTTGCTAATCATATAATTGACGAGTGTTGTTTTCTTGATATTCATCGTCAGGAAAGGTTTTATATTCTGTGTTGGCATTTGCTGGAAAAAATATCTCAGGAACAAATCTGCTATCAGCCAATAAATCATAAACTTGCTGATGAATGGCAATGGATCGATATGCAATTCTTTTTTCGGAAAATAGTACGCTCCGAAAGCTATAAACACAAACATCGCCAGAAAATACAACATTCCCAAAAGCTGGAAAATCTTAACAACAATATTAGTCGCCAAAGAACTGGATCTGAAAAAACTTTGGAATTCTAACTTGATAAATCGTTGCAGCATAGAGATTTCTTTATTTGTTAAATTTAATGAAATTTAGAATTTGCTAATGTTTATATCTATTAAGTTCGATATTATAGCGAAATGTTACAAATGATTTTGATTTACTAACATTATGACCCGATAAATGTTAGTTGTTTTCTCATAACTAAAATTATTGAAAGTCATAAAAATTCTATCTTTGTACAATGGCACAGAAAGATACATTATCGAGTTTGATTCACGGTAATTTTGCAAAGGAACTCTCTATTTCGGATGGCAAAATGCCGCCCAATGCATTGGATTTTGAACGAATCGTCATCGGAACTTTTCTAATAGACAGAAAGGGACTCGACCATTCCATCGATTTATTGACACCTGATGTTTTCTACGATCCGAGACATCAAACTATTTTTTCATCAATTTTGAAATTGTATGAAAGCAACTCTCCTATCGATTTGATGACGGTGATTCAGGATTTGAAAAAGAATGAGAAACTGAATCTTGCCGGTGGCGACCATTATATAATAGATTTGACCATGGGTGTAAGTTCTTCTGCGCACATCGAATATCATGTTCGTGTGATTTTGGAGAAGTTCATTCTTCGCTCTCTGATTAATGTATCTGCCAATGTTATCGACAGTTCTTACAAGGAAACCACTGATGTTTTTGAATTGCTGGACAAAGCTGAACAATCTTTTTTTGAAATCACGAATGGAACGATTAAAAAAGGATTCGACACTGCCAATTCATTAGTAAAAGAAGCGATTGACAAAATCAAATCGTTAAAAGATAAAGAAGGTTTGTCCGGAATTCCGTCCGGATTTACTGCCCTTGATAAAGAAACCGGAGGTTGGCAAAACTCTGACCTCATCATTATTGCGGCAAGACCGGCGATGGGAAAAACAGCTTTTATCCTATCGATGGCGAGAAATATTTGCGTGGACCACAATATCCCAATGGCACTTTTCTCTCTGGAGATGGCTTCGGTTCAGCTCATTACGAGGATGATTTCCTCCGAAACTGGTATTTCCTCAGAAAAATTAAGAAAAGGACAAATGTCTGATGATGAATGGCAAAGGCTCTTCACCAACGTTTCCGCTTTAGAAAATGCACCACTATATATTGACGAAACGCCTTCATTGTCAATCTTCGACTTCCGCGCCAAGTGCCGACGATTGGTAATGCAACACGGTGTGAAAATTATAATGGTCGATTATCTTCAGCTGATGACGGCCAGTTCCGGAAAAGGCGGCGGAAACCGAGAGCAGGAAATCGCGATGATCTCCAGATCATTAAAAGCAATTGCCAAAGAATTAAATGTACCTGTAATAGCACTTTCCCAGCTTTCCAGAACCGTGGAAACAAGACCTGGCAAAAGACCTATGCTTTCCGACCTTAGGGAATCCGGAGCGATTGAGCAGGATGCGGATATTGTTTCATTCATTTTCCGTCCGGAATATTATAAAATTGCGGTCTGGGACAATGACGAAGAAGGCGCAGAAACTAGCACGGAAAATCAGGCAGAAATCATCATTGCCAAGCACAGAAATGGTGCAACCGCAGATGTTCGTTTAGCCTTCCATAAGAATATCGGTAAGTTTGCTGATCTTGGAACCAATTACGAGTATACACCATCCAATTTTGGACAGAAAGATGAACCTTCTGGTTTTGATAAAATTAATATTACCATAGACCCTGGCGCTGCTTTTGGATTGCCAAATAATAATCAGTTATCGGGTTCTGCAATGAATGATGACGATGACGACGATATGCCATTCTAGTGTAATGATTGATAAATAACAATTGATAATTGATTGAATACAAAAAACAACAATTAATCATTAATTTTTTCTAGTTTGAAAATCGAAATCTTCACAGACGGTGCTTGTAGCGGGAATCCCGGACCTGGTGGTTATGGTATTTTAATGCGGGTGCCGGAAAAAAATTATCAGAAAACCTATTCCAAAGGCTTCCGAAAAACCACCAACAACCGAATGGAACTGATGGCGGTAATTGTTGCCCTGGGAAATCTAAGAACTTCGGATAATGATGTCCATATTTACACCGACAGTAAGTATGTTGCTGATGCAATTAACCAAAAATGGATTTATGGATGGATCAAACGAGGCTGGAAAAATGTAAAAAATCCTGATCTCTGGCAAGCATTTTATAAACTCTATCAACTTCATAACCCAAAATTCCATTGGATTAAAGGTCACGCCGGACATCCTGAAAATGAAATCTGCGACCAATTGGCTGTCGCTGCTTCTAAATCCGGAAACTTAGAAATCGATACTTTTTTTGAGAATCAGAATGATGGCGGAATGTTTTAAGCGTTCCAGAAATCCCTGTCAAGACTTCTATATTGTATCGCTTCAGAAATATGATCCCCTTCGATATTTTCCGAGTTTTCCAAGTCTGCAATAGTTCTGGCTACTTTAAGAATACGGTCATAAGCTCTCGCCGAAAGATTTAGTTTAAGCATTGCTGTTTTGATGAGAAGCTGTGAATAATCATCCAACTCACAATATTTTTCAATTTCCTTTGGTCCCATTTGGGCATTATAACTGATATCCAAATCTTTGTAACGTTCTGTTTGAGCATTTCTAGCTTTGATTACACGGTTCCTGATGCTTTGGCTACTTTCACCTTTCCTTTTTTCTGCGAGCTGTTCATATTCAACTTTAGAAACTTCGATATGGATATCAATCCTGTCGAGAAGAGGTCCCGATAATTTGTTCATATACCGCTGCATTTCTAAAGCAGAGGAGGTATTGTTTGGATCATCTGGAAAATAACCGCTGGGACTAGGGTTCATACTGGCAACCAGCATAAAACTCGCCGGATATTCTATGGTAAACTTTGCGCGGGAAATTGTAACAACTCGGTCTTCCAAAGGCTGTCTCATTACTTCCAAGACAGCTCTTTTAAATTCTGGCATTTCATCTAAAAATAAAACGCCATTATGAGCTAAGGAAATCTCGCCCGGCTGAGGATAACTTCCTCCGCCAACTAATGCAACATCCGAAATCGTATGATGCGGAGAGCGGAAAGGCCGAATGGTCATCAGTGAAGTTTCTGCGCCCATTTTTCCCGCCACAGAATGTATTTTTGTGGTTTCCAACGCTTCCTTTAGGCTAAGTGGTGGCAAGATACTCGGCAGGCGTTTGGCAATCATCGTTTTTCCACTTCCAGGTGAACCAATTAGGATAATGTTATGTCCGCCAGCAGCTGCAACTTCCATGGCGCGCTTGGCGGCTTCCTGACCTTTGACCTCATCAAAATCAAATGGAAAATGATCAATTTTATCCTGAAATTCTTTCCTTGTATCAATCTCGAACTTCTCTAAAGGGATTTCATCATTAAAAAACTCAATAACTTGTCTTATATTCTCCACACCGTAAACATCTAGATTATTGACAATGGCAGCTTCTCTTGCGTTTTGTTTTGGAAGAATGATACCTTTGTAACCCATTTCTCTGGCTTTTATAGCAATTGGAAGCACGCCTTTTATTGCCTGAAGTCCGCCATCAAGGGACAATTCTCCCATAATAATATATTCCGAAAGTTGTTCTGCCAATATCAAATCAGATGCCGCCAGAATTCCCAAAGCAATACTCAGATCATAAGAAGATCCTTCTTTTCGGAGATCCGCCGGAGCCATATTGATGGTGATTTTTTTTCCCGGAATTTTAAATCCAGAATTTTTAAGAGCTGCAGAAATCCGGTAACTACTCTCTTTGATGGCATTATCCGGCAATCCCACCAGATGATAACCTACCCCAGTATCTACATTGACTTCTATGGTAATAATTTGTGCAGAAACACCGTGTATAGCGGCTCCATAAACTTTAACAAGCATTTGTTTTTATTTGTCTTAAAAATAAAAAGAATCCGTCTC
>NZ_RJTU01000030.1 GCF_003730015.1 Epilithonimonas hominis
ATCCCGAACTCAGGTTATTTTAATTTCTAACGGTCAGAAAAAATATTAAATTTGCATCTATTGACTATTTTTGAAAATGAACAACGAAAAAAACACGCCTTCCAACTCAAGCAAAATCATATCGAAACCGAGAATCATTTCAGGCGTTACGCTGATAATTTTATCTGTCGTTTTAACACTTTCCTTCGTCTCTTATTTGATGAATTGGAAAGCCGATCAGAGCCAGGCAGGAACTATGGCAGACAAAACTGTAGAATCTTCCAACCTTTTCGGGAAGATTGGTGATTGGCTGGGAAATCTTTTCATTTTTGAAAGCATTGGTGTAGCGGCTTTTGTTGTGGCATTTTTGTTTTTTGTTTTCGGAACATTGGTTTTTAAGAAGAATTATTTCAAACCTTGGAAAACCATTTCCCACAGTTTGTTTTTCATTTGCTGGACTCCGATTTTCTTTGGAGCCGTAACTAATGGCGAGGGCGTTCTAGGTGGTGTTTACGGTTATCAGATTATGGATTATCTGAAATCTTACATCGGTTCTGTCGGTCTTTGGATGGTTCTTTTGGTGAGTTTCGCATTGTATTTTGTTCTTGAATTTAATCTAAGACCGAGTTCTATCAAAAATAAACTGAATGACATTAATGATAATACGTTCGGGAAACTAAAAAATATGATGCCGAATTCTGATGAAGAATTCGATGCAGACGAAGAATTGGAAAATGAAAACGCTCCAGAAAAATTAGCTGTGAACGAAACTCCAATTAAAACTGAAAATGATTTTAGCAATATCAAAGTCACTCAGGATTTTGAACCAATCAAAACACCGAATCAAACATCTTTCAGAGAAGAAATCATAGAGCCGGTTAAAGAATCTGTTCCTGAACCAATTATTATATCTTCTACAACAGCTCAGCCTCAAAAGCCAGTTGTGGAAACTCCAGTTGTAAAAGCTGAGGATGATTTTGCTTTCAATGTAGAAATTAAAAAAGACGAAGATTTCCCTGTTAATGCAGAACAACAAAAATCAGATGACTTAGTTAGCAAACACGGTTTGTATGACCACAAATTGGATTTGGCTAAATTCCAGATGCCTTCTGTAGAATTACTGAAAGATTACGGAAACGAGGAAATCACTATTAATAAAGACGAACTCGAGGAAAATAAAAATAGGATTGTAGGTTTATTAAAAACTTTCAATGTAGGAATTTCTGAAATTAAAGCTACGATTGGTCCAACAGTTACACTTTATGAAATTGTACCAGAAGCAGGAATCCGAGTTGCAGCAATTAAAAAATTACAAGACGATATTGCGTTGAATCTTTCCGCACTTGGAATCAGAATCATTGCACCAATGCCAGGAAAAGGAACAATTGGAATCGAGGTTCCAAGAAAAAACCCAACAATGGTTTCGATGCGTTCGGTTGTAGCTTCTCCGAAATTCCAATCTGCTGATATGGATTTGCCAATCGTTTTTGGTAGAACAATTTCTAATGAAGTTTTCGTAGCAGATTTAGCAAAAATGCCTCATCTTTTGATGGCTGGAGCAACTGGTCAAGGTAAATCGGTTGGTATTAATGCGATTCTAACTTCATTGATTTATAAAAAACATCCGAGCGAACTGAAATTCGTAATGGTTGACCCGAAGAAAGTAGAATTGTCACTTTATTCAAAAATTGAAAGACATTATTTGGCAAAACTACCTGATACAGAAGATGCAATCATTACAGATAATGCAAAAGTAATCAACACTCTGAATTCGCTTTGTATAGAGATGGATGACCGTTACGAATTGCTAAAAAATGCGTTTTGTAAAAATATCAAAGAATATAATGCGAAATTCGCTCAAAGAAAACTTAATCCTGAAAATGGACACAGATATTTGCCATACATCGTTCTAGTTGTGGACGAATTTGCGGATTTGATTATGACCGCAGGAAAAGAAGTGGAACATCCGATTGCACGATTGGCGCAGTTAGCAAGAGCCATTGGAATCCATTTAATTGTTGCAACGCAAAGACCTTCTGTTAACGTCATTACAGGTATGATTAAAGCCAACTTCCCTGCGAGGGTAGCTTTCCGTGTAATTTCCGGAGTAGATTCTAAAACGATTTTGGATTCGCCTGGAGCGGAACAATTGGTTGGAAAAGGAGATATGCTTTATTTCAACGGAAATGATTTGACTCGTTTACAATGTGCATTTGTAGATACGCCGGAAGTGGAAAGAATTGCAGAATTTGTCGGTGAGCAAAAAGGTTATTCTGATGCTTATCTTCTTCCAGAATATTCCGGTGAAGAAAGTAGTTCAACAGTCGGGGCATTTGACCCGAATGAAAAAGATGCATTGTTTGAAGAAGGTGCAAGAATCGTGGTTTCTACTCAACAAGGTTCAACATCAATGTTGCAAAGACAATTAAAATTAGGATATAACAGAGCCGGAAGAATTATGGACCAATTGGAAGCAGCAGGAATTGTTGGCGGATTTAATGGTGCGAAGGCAAGAGAAGTTTTGATTTCTGATTTGAATGGACTCGAGAGATTGTTGGATGAGTTGAAAGGAAGGTAATTTGAAATTTTATATTTTAATATAACCTTAACTATATATGTTAAGGTTTTTTTTTAATTTCAATCTAAAATTTGAATCAATGAAAAAGTTAATACCATTCTTAAGCATTTTTGCTTTTTGTTTCGCTCATTCGCAAATAAAAAACAATAAAAATACATCTCCTAAAATTCAGCGAGATAGCACTAATAAAAAAACAGAGATAATAAAAAAAGATCAATCTGTTTTTTATAAAAACGTAGATTCTGCCAAGGCTTCCAAATACAAAATGCTTAATAAAAAACCGGCTGAACAATATTATGAGCTCCAACAAACAAAACCTCAACAATATAAAATTGAAAAGCCAAAAGATTCTATACAATTAAAGAAGAAATAAAAAATGTCCACCCACGAACTCCTCTACAAAGCCATAAAAATCGCTACCAAAGCACACAAAAAACAAACCGACAAATACGATGCGCCATATCTTGGACATGTTTTCCGTGTGATGAATGCCGGTAAAACCATTGACGAAAAAATCGTTGGCGTTCTACACGATGTCGTAGAAGATAATCCGGAATTTTCTTTAGAATACTTAAAAGAAAAAGGTTTCCCAGAATATATCTTAGAAGCTGTAGAATGTCTTACCAAACGTGAAGAAGAACATTTGGATTATGACGCTTTCATTGCGAGAATCGAAAAAAGTCCTTTGGCAATTGCAGTTAAGATTAATGACCTTAGGGACAATATGGATTTGGCAAGATGCACTACCCTATTGGAAGAAAAAGATCTGAAACGCTTCAACAAATATCTGAAAGCTTATCTCTATCTCACAGAGAAATATTAGTAAAAACACATTAGGATAGACTTTGCTTACGTTTCAAAAAAATAAAAAAAGGTCAAATAGAAATTTCATCTATTTGACCTTTTATAAACTATGCGTCTATGTGGTGAATTAATCCACCATCGGAATAGAAAAATCCTTCTCATCGTCAGACGGATCTATCGTAAAGTTGAGTGCAAAATAGAGAAAATGGTAGTTCTCATTCTTCTTCGTAGAAAATTCCCTTTGGAACATATAGCCAGTAGTTGCAGATAAAGAATTATTGAACTGATAACCAAAACCTGCAAAACTTCTATTCCTTTTGAAGTTAGGTTCTCCAGCACCAAAAAATAATTCCTCAAAAGCATTCACAAAGAACGTTCCTTCCTGCACTTTAGAATTATTGAGAGGCAAAGTACCGCTCAGTCTGTATCGGTAACGCATCGCCTCCGTATTCGTCCCAGTTTGGCTGGCGTAGAAAAAGCGTTTTTCCGCTCTTCCTCTATGGTCTAATTTCAAGGTTCCCATTTTATGAGAAAACGTGTACTGAAGCCAGATTCGGAATTCTTCCTGCGAAATCTTTCTGTCCTCATAAGTTCCATATCGACCCGCACCAACAAAAACCTGGTGATCTTTGATGTAACTATAACCGATTCCACCTTTCGTCTCGTAATAATCAATCAAGGTATAATCCTTTCTGGCACGTATTTGCCCTTCTCCGTAAAGCATCAGTTTTGGAGAAATTTTATACGTCAAAGACATCATATTGAAACCCGAAAGATGGTCTTGTGCCCAGACAAAACTACCTACAAAAACAAATAAAAATCCTAGCTTTTTCACGGAACAAATATAATCAAAAGCCGAGCCGATAAAAATAATTATTTGGGCGTGTCCCTTTATTTTTGCCCACAAGATTTAGTATTCCAAAATAATACTTCCAGTCTGGCAAAAACAAGCGGGCCGGGCTGTCCGTTACTATATTTTTGTCTTTAGAAGATTTTCTCTTTAGATAGAACTTTTTCGTCCAAGACAAAAAGGATATCCACTACCATCCCTCACGCAGATTAAACATCAAAATAACTTTAGACATCAAAACAATTCGTATAAACTAAATACAAGTTATGATACTCTTTACACAGATTGTTTGACCTAAATACAAGTTGTGTTTTCTTTTAACAAATTGTTCTAAGTATCACAAAAAAACCTTCCAACAAGTTGAAAGGTTTTTGATTATAATATTTCGAATATTTTTTATCCTAAAAGCAAAGTCAATGGACTTTCCAAATAAGTTCTCAAAGTCTGTAAGAACTGAGCACCAGTCGCCCCATCGATTACTCTGTGGTCGCAAGCTAGGGACAATTTCATTGTATTTCCAACAACGATTTGTCCGTTCTTCACAATTGGTTTCTCAATAATCGCTCCTACAGATAAGATTGCAGAATTCGGTTGATTGATAATTGATGTAAACGTCTCAATTCCGAACATTCCAAGATTAGAAACAGAGAAAGTAGAACCTTCCATTTCATTAGCTTTAAGAGCCTTAGTTTTAGCTCTTCCGGCCATATCTTTTACTGCAGCAGAAATCTCGTTATAGTTCATATAATCTGTATTTTTCAATACAGGAACTACCAATCCGTCTGGCACAGCAACTGCTACACCAACATTGATGTTGCCGTGGTGAACTATTTTATCACCAGCCCAAGAAGAATTAACTTGAGGATGTTTTCTCAATGCCACTGCAACTGCTTTTATAACCATATCGTTGAAAGAAACTTTCGTATCTGGAACAGAGTTCATCTCTTTTCTAGCTTCGATTGCTTTATCCATATTGATTTCAACCGTCAAGTAGTAATGTGGCGCAGTGAATTTGCTTTCTGCCAATCTCTTCGCGATGATGTTTCTCATCTGAGAGTTTGGAGTCTCGCTATCTTCACCCGGTGTGAATGCTACACTTGACTGTGCTGGTGCTGGTTTTGGAGCAGATACCGTAGCAGCTGGTTGTGCAGAAGGCTGATAATTTTCAACATCTTTCTTCACGATTCTACCGTTTTCACCAGAACCTTTGATTCCAGAAAAATCGATGCCTTTATCTTGAGCAATTTTCTTAGCCAAAGGAGAGATAGCCACTCTATCACCAGTAGAAGAAGCCGCAACTGGTGCAGACTCTTGTTTCTCTTCTGTTTTAGTTTCAGCTTTA
Organism: Epilithonimonas hominis; assembly: GCF_003730015.1. GTDB lineage: Bacteria > Bacteroidota > Bacteroidia > Flavobacteriales > Weeksellaceae > Epilithonimonas > Epilithonimonas hominis. The sequence goes on from NZ_RJTU01000030.1 coordinate 5,554, forward strand.
GCCTCAGCTTTTGGGGCAGCAGCTTTTTTGCCACCTCCAGAAACAACACCAGAAACATCAGTTCCTGCTGGGCCAATAATTGCTAAAATTTTATCAACTTCAGCAGCATCACCTTCCGCAACTCCTTGATATAATAGAGTACCGTTGAACTCTGATTCGAAATCCTGAACAGCTTTATCCGTTTCAATTTCCGCAAGAATGTCGCCTTCTTTTACAGTATCCCCAACGTTCTTTTGCCATTTAGCAACTTTTCCCTCTGTCATTGTATCAGAAAGACGCGGCATTGTTATTACCTCAACGCCTTCGGGAATATCAGTGGAAACAGATTCCTCATTATTTTCAACAGCTGTAAATTGGTTTTCAGTTTTGTGTTCTTCTTCAACTTTTTTCTCTTCAGATTTTGCTCCACCACCAATCAGTGCGGAAATATCTTCACCCTCTTTCCCTATAACTGCAAGAACAGAATCAACAGGCGCTTGCGCACCTTCTTCTACACCGATATATAAAAGAGTTCCGTTAATTTCGGATTCGAAATCCTGAACTGCTTTATCAGTTTCTATCTCTGCAAGGATGTCACCTTCTTTCACAGTGTCACCCACTTTTTTGTGCCATTTTGAAACTTTACCTTCCGTCATTGTATCGGATAGACGGGGCATCGTAATTACTTCTGCCATAATTTTTATTGATTTGAGATTTGAGATTCGAGATTAGAAATTTGATTTTATTAAATTCAAATTTCAAACTCTAAATTTCAAATTAATAATATTTTAGTTTTCTAATTTGTCTAAGAAAGGATAATTACCTTGGGAATAAACGAAGTCATAAACCTGAGATGCATCCGGATACGGGGACTGCTCCATAAATTCGATACATTCTTCTACGAATGCTCTTGATTTTTCGTCAATCGCTTCCAAGTCTTGTTCTGTAGCCCAATTATTTTCCAGCAATCTGCTTTTCACGATCTCAATCGGATCTTCCAGTTTGTACTGAGCAACTTCTTCTTTGGTTCTGTAAGGCTCTGCATCTGACATCGAGTGACCTCTGTAACGGTAAGTTCTGGCCTCAATAAAGGTAGGTCCGTCTCCTCTTCTTGCTCTTTCGATGGCCTCGTAAGCTGCTTCTGCAACTTTTTCAGGATCCATAGCATCTACAGGAAGACAAGGCATTTCATAACCTAATCCTAATTTATAGATATCTTCGTGATTGGCTGTTCTTTTAACAGAAGTTCCCATCGCATAACCGTTGTTTTCACAAACGAAAACTACAGGAAGCTTCCAGTTCATTGCCATATTAAAAGTCTCGTGAAGTGAACCCTGACGAACAGCTCCATCTCCCATAAAGCAGATATTTACAGCTTTTCTGTCAAAATACTTGTCTGCGAAAGCGATACCAGCGCCCAAAGGAATCTGGCCACCAACAATACCGTGCCCACCATAAAAACGGTGCTCTTTGCTGAAAATATGCATAGATCCACCCATACCTTTGGAAGTTCCGGTTGCTTTTCCGGAAAGTTCTGCCATAATTCTTTTAGGATCTACGCCCATTGCCATTGGATGGATGTGGCATCTGTATGCAGTGATCATACTATCTTTCGACAGATCCATTGCGTGGGTAAATCCTGCAGGAATCGCTTCCTGTCCATTGTAAAGATGTAAAAACCCTCGGATTTTTTGTTTTAGATAAAGAGAACGGCATTTGTCTTCAAACCTTCTCCACATCGTCATATCTTCGTACCACTTCAGGTAGACTTCTTTAGAAAATTCTTTCATTGTTGTTTTGAAATATGTAGCAAAAATAAGAAAAATTTTACTTTCTATTATATGCATATTATCATATTTTTCTAAACGAATAATTATTACAATTTTTACTTACAATATTAATATAATCGATTGCGCAATACAATTTATTTACCATCTTCATTATTATTTTACAAACTAATCAATTTTTGATTTTTCAAAATCAACAAAAATTAATATTTAAGATATTTTTGTATATTGTTAGCGAAATTTGCAACGATGGAAGTCAAAGACCCGATTATTTTATCAATCTCAAGATTTATCTCCAATTTTTTCAATCCATTAGTATCTCTGGTCCTTTACTTCTTTTATTATAGTTATGTCAATTATACTTGGGAAGAAGCAACTAAGAAATTTCTACCGATACTTTTGCTGTTAATTATTCCTGTTGGACTATGGATCTACAGAAACGTTAAGAAAGGAAATTACACCAATATGGATGTATCGAACAGAAAACAAAGACATTCTCTCTATGTTTTTATTATTCTGGCAACGATTGTCTTTCTTGCTGTGGATTATTTTATTCATAAGGAAATTGACTGGACGGTTCTGATGCTTTGTATTTTGTTAATGCTGATGCAGGCTAGTAATTTTTTTATCAAAAGTTCTATGCATACGAGTCTCAACATCTATGTAGCAGCATTGTTTTATGCGATAAGTCCTGTTATTGGCGCTGGCTGGTTTTTACTTTCAGTTCTAATCGGTATTACAAGAATCATTCTCAAGCGTCATACAAGTCAAGAAGTCTTAGCCGGTGGGGTGATTGCTATTTTTGTATCTTTGATTTACCTCACTATGGTAAAGGTTATTATTTTTTAAAACTATGAAACTACAAACTCTGACTGCTTCGGAAGAAGAAGTAATGCGTGTGATCTGGAAAAAAGGCAGTATATATTTCAGGGATTTAGTCCATTCCTATCCGGAACCGAAACCGCATCAAAATACCATCTCCACATTTCTTAAAATACTGGTGGAAAAAAATTATTTAGTCACAGAAAAACAAGGCAGAATCTATCTGTATTCTCCTGCTGTAAGCTGGGAAGATTATAAAAAAATCGTGACTAAAAAATTTGCAGAGAGTTATTTTGATAATTCACGTATTGATCTGATAAAACTACTGATGGAAGAAAACTTGATTCAGGCTAAGGACTTCAATCAATTCTTTGAAGTAAAAACCACCGTAGTTGCATTGCAGGAGACCGAAAAAGATAATCCAGTGAGAGATCTTGTGAATGAGCTTACTAGTGAAAAAAAATCCAAGAAAAAGGATAAGGACAAAAAGAAGAAAAAGAAGAAATAAAAAAGCGACCAAATATTTGATCGCTTTACTTTTTTGTATCGTTAGACTACCAACGGTTTCCACCTCCACGGTTTCCGCCTCTGTCTCCTCCTCCGTAACCACCACGGTTATTGTCGAAAGATCTTCTTGGTTTTTCTTCTCTTGGTCTCGCTTCTGTAACGTTAAGAATTTTTCCGTTAAATTCTTTTTGGTTAAGTGCTTCTACAGCTTGTCTTCCTTCAGCGTCACCCATTTCTACAAAACCAAAACCTTTTGATCTTCCAGAATCTCTGTCTGTAATGATTTTTGCAGAAGAAACTTCTCCATAACCTTCGAATAGTTCTTGCAACTGATGATCTTTAGTTGCGTAATTGATGTTTGAAACAAAAATGTTCATTTTAAAAAAATTAAATTAAAGTTGTTTTTGAAATTATAAAAGAAAAACAACAAAGAGAATGAACACAATATTGATTTCGTTATAATAATGCCGCAAGATACAATTATTTTTAATACATAATCTATGATTTAGGATTAATATTAAATTAATTTTGAAAAACAGTCTGCAAACAATGTTAATCTACTTCTTTGCCTTTGATAGATTCCAGAATACGGAACCAGTCTTCCAGATCCACATCAATCTGCAAAGTTTTGCTCAGCGTTCTTATTGTTTCTGCTTTTGACGTTCCGATGACAGGAATTATTTTTGAAGGATGTTTTAAAATAAATGCCAGAAGAATTTGATTTTCCTCTGCATTATACTTGTCACAAAGTTCTACAATCACCTTTTTTATTCTGATATTTTCATCCGACTGATCCGAAAAGTAACTTCCCATCACAGACCAGGCTGTTGGTCTTAATCCCTTTGACATCAGCTGATCCAAAATTCCGTCTTCAAAAGAAGAAATCTCATTCACAGAAATTTCTATTTGATTAGTAACCAACGGAACATATTGATTGATAAGCTCAAATTGGGAGACGGAAAAATTACTCACCCCGAACTCCCTCACTTTACCTACATCTTTCAAAACAGTGAAAGCTTCGGCTATTACTTCTGGATTCATCAACGGAGACGGACGATGGAGTAATAATGTATCCAGATAATCCGTCTTCAGATTAGAAAGGCTTTCATCAACACAATTAAGGATGTAATCTTTATTATAGTTATAATATTTAAGAGCAGAAGGCTTCTTATCCGAGTTCATTACAATACCGCATTTGGAAATAAACTGTAGATTTTCTCTTTTCAGATCCATGTCTTTCCATGCATTCCCGAAAAGTTCTTCTGTAGTATGGCCACCATAAATATCGGCATGATCAAAGGTGGTGATATTTTCTTCCACACAAACATCAATCAGCTTCTGAATTTCTTTAACGGAATGATTTGCGCCCCAAATACCCCATCGCATTGTTCCGGCTATAAGCTCTGAAAACATATTCTAATTTTTTCCACAAATATAGAATGTTAAACAGAAAATTGATTAACACATTTGATAATAGAAAATTTAAACTGCTCAACAGTATCTGCAATTCTTTTAAAAACACCAAAATAAAATTTGCTTATTAAAAAATAACCTTGTTAGCTTTTGCGCTCTGCTGAACGCACAATTCACAAGTCCAAACAATGCAACTAACTGATTAATCTAACATAAACATTCCAAAGCATCACAACACGTGGTGTTTTTTTATGAAAATACGTCAAATGCCGTAGTGTCAGAATTATTATAATAAAGGAATTTTGGAAAACAATAAACTCTTAACTTTTTTAATATGTGCTAAGGTTAATAGAACATCAGAGAAAAAAATACAACTTGAAGACAAAAAACTATTTACAATATGGACAAAAACAATTCTGAATGTTTACTATCAAACTAATAATACCATCTAACTATAATCTAACCGAAGTAGGTTTATTGTGACCCCTCTAATCGTCCAAAAAAAAGAGGGGTCTTTTTGATTCAATTATGATACAGATCATCTACAGCAGCATTATTATAATTTTACTCGTCATCATTTTTATTTTGATGAGAAAAATGCGGCGAATAAAATCCGCACACCGGCTAAGGCTCGCCAAGCTTTACAACTTGCTGGCTGAGTTTAATTATAAAAAACAACACTATAGTGAAAAAGCAAATCTGGAAAACGATCTGAATAATAAAATATCAAAAGCGCACGAACAACTTAGTGCGGATATTTTTGAACTGCAAATGGATATTTTTAAAAAAATTACAGAAAAATAACACAATCAATTATAAATAATTTTAATTTTATTGAGAAACTAACTTAACCGAAAATCATTATTAAATGTTTTTTTGTCCCTTCTAATTAATAAAATCAATTAATTATGATTACAAAAATCGCACTAGCTGAGGACAATTTTCTTCTCGCAAAATCCGTTCAGGAAAGACTTTCTCTTTATGAAGATTTTAAAATCAAATTTTTATCCGTGAATGGTAAGGATTTAATTGATAATCTGGAAAAAGATTCTAATGTCGATTTGATTCTTATGGATATAGAGATGCCTGTGATGAACGGGATAGATGCCACAGAGTTCGTTAAAAATAGATATCCTCAGATCAAGATTCTGATTCTAACAGTTTTTGACAATGACGAAAATATTTTCAATGCCATAAAGGCCGGAGCTGACGGATATCTTCTGAAGGAAACATCACCTGAGCAACTGAAAAAGTCCATAAAGGAAGTTATAGAAGGTGGCGCAGCTATGAGTCCATCCATTACATACAAGACACTTAAACTGCTGAGGAATCCTCAAGAATTTGACCTCAAAAAATGCGATGAAAACATTAAACTTTCCACAAGAGAAATTGAGGTTTTGGAGCAACTGAGCCGCGGTCTTAATTATAACATCATTGCTCTTAATCTTTTTCTCTCTCCCAGCACCATTAGAAAACATATCGAAAATATCTACACCAAATTAAAGGTTCATAACAAACTGGAAGCGATTGAAAAGGCTAAGACTAATAGAATAATCTAAAAAAATTGCCAATGATAAAATTGATGCTATTTTTCTCAGTATTTATTTTTACACATACATTATCACAGTCCAAGAAACAGATTCATTCCATCAGCGATCTGCCAATGACCTATGTACAAACCAATCTGAACACAGTTATTCCTCTGCTTAAAAAAAATATACATTTTGCTCATACTACTCAAAATAAAACAGCGGAGGCTAAAACATCTGCCCTGCTAGCGTTGGCCTACTATTATAATGGAGATTATGACGAAAATATCAAATATTCATTAAAAGCAATCGAACTTTTTGAAAAACAAAACGACCTTGAAAATGTTTCGTCTCTCTACGGAGAATTAGGGTTCCGACTGAAAGCCACTAATCTTCCCGATGCCGAAAAGTATATGATGAAAGGACTAAAAATTGCGGAGAGAGGAAACTTCATAAAACCACTTCTAAGTATCTATAATAATTATGGTGTTGTAAAAGACAAACTTAAACAACAAGATAGTGCTTTATTTTATTATTTCAAAGGTCTTGACATTAAGGTAAAAGCAAATGATATTGTGGGAATACCGTACAGTTTGAATAATATCGGAGAAATCTACATTCATCAGAAAAAATTCGACCTTGCCAAACAATATTTTGACAAGGCGATGGAACAACGAGTAGCAATGAAAGATGGGTATGGAGTTGCGGACAATTACGCTTACAACGGAGACCTTTACTTTGCGATGAAAAATTATCCGTTAGCTATTCAGAATTTTGAAAAGTCTGTAGAACTTGCGAAAAAGTATAAAATCACCAATCTTTTAAGTCACGATTATAATATGCTAAGCCAATCCTATGAGCGCAATAATTCTCTCCCGAAAGCACTCGATTATTATAAGAAATACCAAGCACTGAAAGATAATATTATCAATAAAGAAAATTATGACAAAATGGCTGAGTTGCAGATAAAATTTGACACAGCTAAAAAAGAAAAACAAATACTTGAACAGAATATTCTCGAGAAAAAAAGATTAAATACCATAAAGATCTTAAGCATCTTTTTCGTGTCTCTGATTATAATCTCATTCTTAATTTATCGAACCTTATTTCTGAAAAATAAACATCAAAAACAAGAGCACGAACTCACAACCGCCATTTCCAAAATCGAAACTCAAAACAAACTTCAGGAACAAAGATTATCGATTTCCAGAGATTTGCACGATAATATCGGAGCTCAACTAACTTTTATCATTTCTTCTATCGAAACCTTGAAACAGGCTTTTAATATTACGGATGACAAAATCAATCACAAATTGTTATCTATCTCAAATTTTACCAAAGAAACGATTACCGAATTGCGCGATACGATTTGGGCAATGAACCATGCTGAGATTGATTTTAATGAAATCCGAAGCAGGATTCTGAGTTTTGTAGACAAAGGTCAAAAAGCTAATGAGCATATTAATATAACGTTCGAACGGGATTCAGTTTTGGATAATCTCTATTTTTCGTCTGTTGAAGGAATGAATATCTTCCGAATTACGCAGGAAGCGGTGAATAACGCAATGAAATATTCTGGAGCACAAAACATTACGCTCAACGCAAAAAAAATCGACAATCAAATCAAAATCATTATAAAAGATGATGGAAAAGGCTTTGATATAAACAAAACAGAAATAGGAAACGGCATCCTGAACATGCAAAAAAAGAGCATCCGGATTGAAGGCGATAATTTCTATAGAATCCGAAATAGGAAAAGGAACTTCGATTATTTTGACCATACCAAAAGCTAAAACATAGCCAGAATTTCTTTATTTTTGAGGATATGAAAATCTCTATCAAAAATATGGTTTGTAATCGTTGCATTGCTGCGGTAGAATCGATATTTAAAGAATTGAACATTGACATCAATCAGATTTCATTAGGCCAAATTGAAACCAAGAATGAGATTTCTGACAAAGAACTTCAAGCTTTGAGTCTGAAACTTAAATCCACTGGCTTTGAAATTCTGGAAGATTCTTCTAAAAAGCAAATTGAGAAAATCAAAACTTTGATTATTCAGATAATTTCGGGTGAAGATTTGAGTGACGATTTTATTCTGTCAGAATTTCTGAGTTCCGAATTACACAAAGATTACAGTTCTATTTCCAAGCTTTTTTCTCAGAACGAAAATGTAACGTTAGAGCAATATTTCATACTTCAAAAGATTGAAAAAGCAAAGGAATTGTTGCTTTATAAAGAATTTAATTTGACTGAGATTTCACAAAAATTAGGTTACAAAAGTGTTCAGCATCTTTCTAATCAGTTCAAAAAAATTACAGGCTTCTCTCCTACTCAGTTTCTGAATTCTAAGGAGAAAAAAAGGATTGCTTTGGATAAGGTTTGATATTAAATTAATATGATACTAATGAAAAAATTTCGACTATTTTTACTAATTATTCCTTTAATACTTTTATCTGGCTGTTCGATAAGAACTGATTTTTATATTCAAAACCTCAAAAGTGAAGATCAATATATTATAATCAAGTATAAAATTCCTATTAAAAACTGGCCAGATTACAGAACAATAAAATTCCAATACATCAATGAATTAAAAACACCAAAAGAATTTGATAAAATTGAGAATAAAAATGTTGTTGATGTTAAGCAAATTGATGATTACACAGTTGAATTTATTATTCCAAAACAAGCAACTGTAAGGATTGAAAGAACGAGTAATACATATTATTACGAATATGTGAAATCTTTTCAATTAAATGGAAAAGATATTTTATTTGATGAAATAGTTTTACAGTCCAAAACAAAAGGTCCACATCGTATTTTTCAAATAAAATAATGCAATCCAAAGTCAAAATTCTCCGCGAACAAAAAAACCTTACTCAGACAGAATTGGCTGAGAAAGTTGTTGATAATAGGTCAGTTCCATCAAAATTGGTTTTATCACAATCAATTCATTAAGAAATTTAAAAATTACCGTCAAAATCCCACAGCAGATTTAGTTGGACAAATTCCTGATCAACACGATTCTACTGGAAAATTCAGAACATCTGCTGAAATCATTAAAGAATTGAATCAAATGGCACTAGAAAAATTGGCGAAGGACAATAATTTGATTGAGATTGATCTTCTGAAATAAATCGATATAACATCTTTCCATTTATTTATAACAGATTGGCATCTATTTTTCAGAAATTTGTGTTATAAAATTATCTGAAATGGATCATCATAATCATCATAGTCAAGACAATCCTCATCCCAATCAAAGAATCTCGCCAAGTTCCGTCTATTATTGTCCAATGGAATGCGAAGGTGAAAAACTCTATTTCAAACCTGGAAGATGTCCCGTTTGTAATATGTTCCTCGTTCCGATAGAAGAACGGGAAGACCATAAAAATAAACCTCGAACTTATTCTAAAACCAACCTTCCCGAGAGTTTCAAAGACAAAATCGGAGACTATTTTTGTCCGATGTTCTGCGAAGGTGACAAAACTTATGAGTCAGATTCCGGTTGTCCGGTTTGTCATATGCATTTGGAAGAAATCACAGAAGATTTGGTCAGAAGTCAGATGCCGGATGCTGGAAGTTTACATACGCATCAAAACACCAAACACCTAACACCAAACATCCACCAAGAAGGTAAATATTACTGTCCAATGTATTGCGAAGGCGAAAAGGTTTATGATTCTAATGTTGGATGTCCGGTTTGCGGAATGGATTTAGTCAAAATTCCAGAAAAAAAAGCGATTGAATACACTTGTCCAATGCATCCTGAGATTGTGCAAAACGAACCCGGAAATTGTCCAATTTGCGGAATGGATCTCGTACCAAAACCATCAAAAGATAATGACCACGAAGATGAAACTTACAAATTATTAAAAAGAAAATTCTGGATAGCTTTAGGATTTTCCGTTCCTGTTTTTATTTTATCAATGGGCGGAATGTTTATTGATTGGCCATTTTCTCATCAAATCCAGGGGATTTTAGAATTAATTTTGACATTGCCAGTTTTGTTTTATGCAGGTTGGTTCCTGATGAAACGAGGCTGGATTTCCTTCAAAACCTGGAATCTTAATATGTTTTCATTGATTGCATTAGGTGTTGCTGCAGCGATGATTTTTAGTTTAATTGCTTTATTTGTTTCCGATATTTTACCTCACGAATTAGCTCACGGCGGAAGAGTTCCACTCTATTTCGAATCGGTTTGTGTGATTTTGACTTTGGTGATAATGGGACAAATGATGGAAGCCAGAGCGCATATGAAAACCGGAAAAGCCATCGAAGCTTTGATGAATCTTTCGCCTGACACAGCCAATCTGATTGTAGATGGAAAGGAGAAAAAAGTATCACTGGCAGAAGTTAAAATCAATGATATACTAAGAGTAAAACCAGGCGAAAAAATTCCTGTCGATGGGAAAATTACCGAAGGTAATTCCAATGTTGATGAAGCTATGATTACGGGCGAAGCAATTCCTGTGGAGAAAAAATCGGGCGACAAAGTTACGTCTGGAACCATCAATGGAAATGGAAGTTTTCTGATGAGAACTGAAAAAGTAGGTGATGAAACCTTGCTTTCTCAAATTATTAAAATGGTTAACGATGCAAGCAGAAGCAAAGCTCCTATTCAGAAATTGGCTGATAAAATCTCAAAGATATTTGTTCCGACCGTGATTGCGATTTCGGTTCTGACATTTGTTTTATGGTATATTTTCGGTGGTGAAAATAAGTTGATTTATGCTTTTGTGAATGCAGTTGCAGTTCTAATTGTCGCTTGTCCTTGTGCTCTTGGTTTGGCAACTCCGATGAGTCTAATGGTTGGAATTGGAAAAGGTGCTCAAAACGGAATTTTAATCAAGAATGCTGAAGCGCTGGAAGAGATGCACAAAATCAATGTTTTGATTACTGATAAAACGGGAACATTGACCGAAGGAAAACCAAGTCTAGACCATATTGAAACATTAGAAAACATCAATAAAAATGAATCAAGCGAAGCGTATCTTGACCAACGGGAAAAAATCTTAAAACTTGCTGGTTCCTTAAATCAAAACTCTGAACATCCTTTATCGAATGCCGTTTTAGATAAATTTAAAGCAGAAAATTTACAATTTGAAAATGTCCAAAACTTTGAAAATATTTCCGGAAAAGGCGTGAAAGGAATAATTAATAATGAAGATGTTCTACTCGGAAATGAAGCTTTATTAAAACATTTCAATATCGAAATTCCAGAAGGTTTAAAACAAAAAGTAATTCAGAAACAGGATGAAGCTAAAACGATTTCTTACCTCGCAAAATCTGGAAAAGTAATTGGATTCCTGAGTTTTTCAGACAAAATAAAATCAACTTCAAAACAAGCCATCGACTATCTCCATTCTCAAAACATCCAAGTGATAATGATGACTGGCGACAACGAACATACCGCAAAAGCAGTTGCAACAGAACTCGGAATAAAAAATTATAAAGCCAATTGTCTTCCTGAGGACAAAATGAATGAAATCAAAAAACTGCAAAGCGAAGGAAAAATCGTAGCGATGACCGGAGACGGAATCAATGATGCGCCGGCTTTAGCTCAATCTAATATCGGTATTGCAATGGGAACAGGAACTGATGTTGCTATGGAAAGTGCAGAAATTACTTTATTAAAAGGAGATATTCTCGGTGTAGCAAAATCAAAAATATTGAGCGAAAAACTTCTGAAAAACATCAAGGAAAATCTATTCTTTGCTTTTATTTACAACGTTTTGGGAATTCCATTAGCCGCCGGATTGCTATATCCTTTCTTTGGAATTTTGTTAAGTCCAATGATTGCTGCGGCTGCCATGAGTTTCAGTTCTGTTTCTGTTATTTTGAATTCTTTGAGATTGAATAATGTGAAATTGGAGATTTAGAATAAACCACAAAAGTCACAAAAGGAAATAAAATTAGATTTAATTCAAAGATCAAAAAAGATTAATTACAAAACTTTGATGAACTTTTAAAAACATAAAATCTTTTGTGACTTTTGTAGTTGCAAAAAACCAAAATGGCATCGAGAAAACTCCCGATGCCGTTTTAAAACAAAATAAAAAAACCTTAAATAAATTTTTAGTTAAAAAGAAACGGTTAATTTGCTGAAAACATATCTTCCATTTTGTCCAAATTGCGAGGTAGATCTGGAATAAACAAACTGATCGTTATTGCTGGAAACCGCAAGATTTTTAGTTGGATAAATGTCAAAAAGATTATTGGCTCCAATTGTCAAATTGAAATTCTTATTGATATCATAACCAATGGATAAATCTGTAATGATTTTGTCCGAAATCAACTGGTGTTCGTTTGGTAACAATATTCCGTCTAAATTAGCATCCACATTATCCGCACCGTAAACTTTTCCGTAATAAGTGTTTCTCAGGTAAAAATTGAAATCTTTCCATTTCAAGTTATTAGACAAACTAGCTTTGATTTTCGGAACAGAATCTTCGAGATACACTCTGGAACGTTCCCCAAAATAAGTGTTTTCCAGACCTGCATTTTTAAGGAGATCGGAAGCGTGGATATCTCCTACTTTTCTGGTGTTATTCAAATTGATGGCAAAATCATTGGTTAGTTTGAAAGCTTCTTTTGACAGAGAATGGCTGATGACCACATCCAAACCTCTAGTTTCAGTATCAATGGAATTGGCAAAAAACTGCGCAGCATTTACACCTGCTTTTGTAAATTCGGCATTCACCAATTGTTGCGCCTCTGTAGTAGGATTAGCAAATCTCGTAAACTGATCCGTTAGAACTATTCTGTCATCAATTCTGATAAAATAAGCGTCTGCTGTAACGTTCAGATTAAGTGCAGGGATTTTGTAGGTAAATCCTGTGCTGACTGACTTGGAAGTTTCCTGTTTTAAATTAGGAATCCCGAAACCAACAGCAATCGGCTGATCGTTACTGAATGTTCCTACTTCCCTCAGTTCGCCACTCACAAATAAAGTAGAAGTTGTGTTATAATAAATCTGATGAATTGATGGCGCTCTGAAACCTGTTGAACCTGCAAAACGGAAATTAAGACCGTCCGTCAGTTTGATTCTTGAAGCTAATTTATAGTTAAATGTAGAACCAAAATCCGAATAATCCTCGTAACGAACCGCTGCATCTACCAAAAGCCAATTGGTAAAATTGAACTCTACGTCACCATAAGCAGCATAAGCATTTCTACTTTTATTGGTTCTATTTGCTTCACGAAAACCTGCAAAAACCTGAGAACTTCCCGGCAAAACTGCACCGAAGAAATCCGTTGGATTCACAGATGTGGCAGTCCGTGGATTTCCATTGACATCATAAGCTGTGTAAGATGCTTGTTCTCCTGGATTGATTCTGAAATTCTCGTGCCTCTGCTCCGCTCCGAATGCCACATTCAGACCTTCAAAAACATCAAATTGTTTGCTGAAATCTAAATTAATTGTGTTCTGTAAAAACTGTAACCCACCAGCTTTAAATGTACTTGGCGAATTGAATCTTAAACTTGTATTTCCGGTATTTTCAATCGTATAATCGAAACCGTTTTGCCCGAAAGTATTACTAAGATCAACATTCCAACCATTCCATTTTCCTTTGATTCCCGCTGCCAAAGACACATCCTGAATCTTCGTATGAATCTCTGGCAAATACCCATCAATATATAGTCCTGTAAATGTTCTTGATTGTGTCGGTCTTCTGTAGAAACCACCGGAAGCGCCATTTCGGATCGAGTAACCACCAAAGGTATAAACTTTCCAGTCGTCGTTCAGTGGTACTTCCACATTTGCAAATAGCTGATGATTGTTCAGTTTCGATTGCCCAACCTGCATATTAAAGTCTTTTCTGGTCTGTCCTCTGTAAGCCAACTCTTGGTCTGTCAAATAGTTTAATTGATCGGTTGTAAATGCTGATGTTTTAAGAACATTTTGCAAAGCAGTTATGCTATTTGCAGACTGGATACTAGATTGAAGAGTGGGTGAAACAGAATTAAAATAACTGACACCTTGCGCATATTGATGGATCAGATTAACAAAATCCTGTTCGCCAGCAGTGCCTTTCAGGTTATTAATATTATTAAAGTAAGAAGAAAGATTCACTCCATTTTCTAACGCTCTTTTTTCAATAGCATTGTAAGCATTGTAAATTGGTGCGCTTTCAGTTCCGGCTCTTCTTGTTGGATCACGGAATTGTGAAGACCAAGTCAAATTATAGAAACCACCTCTTTTCCCTATTTTATTACCATAGTTCAGATCTACCTGGTACTGCTGCCCGTCATAATTTCCTGTATGATCATTGGCTGCCGGCGTCAGATAGCCGCCATAATTGAACTGTCCTGTTAGTTTTCCTGTATCTTTTTTGAGCTGAAGGTTCATTACTCCAGCGATAGCATCCGAACCATACTGTGCAGAAGCACCGTCTCTCAGAACTTCGATTTTGCTTAAGGCAAATGCAGGAATCGCATTCAAATCTGTTCCCACAGATCCTCTGCCGGGAGTTCCGTTCACATTAATTAAAGCTGAAGTATGACGTCTTTTGCCATTGACCAAAACTAATGCCTGATCTGGACCCAAACCTCTTAGCTGGGCCGGATCAAGATGATCTGATCCATCTGCATTCGTCTGGATGGTGGATGTAAAAGATGGCGCAATACTGTTAAGAATCTGATTGATATTGGTCTGCGGTAAACTCAGCTGAATATCCTTTAGGTTAAAAACGTCTACTGGAACCGGACTGTCCGCTTTGGAGCGCCCGCCACTTCTGGAACCAACCAGAACCACCTCTTCGATTTGTTTATCCAAAGCCGAATCTTTGACAGGCTGCGTTTGCTGAGCCTGAGTAAAATAAATTCCGGAAAAGAAAATAACTGCTGTGGATAACACCGCATTTTTTTTCCCGAATGTTTTTGTAGTTTTTTGAATCATATTTTTAATATTTATTTATATAAAAGAGAAAACTTCTCCCAGACAAGTCTGAAAGAAGTTATATAAGAACGATTTAGTCCAACTAATAAAAACCTTTTCAACTTATCTTTCCTTTTTTCAAAGGCTGAATTTAACACCTTTCCCTCCGGTAGGTTGTCAAGACTTCAGTGGGTCAGTTCCCTCCGTCTTTCTTAATAAGTATGACAGCAATTTGTAATCACAATGCAAAACTATTAATAATTATTTTTATATCCTACTAATTCGGTATGATAATTATCAGCGTTGATAATTTATTGTTTTAACCCATCCTAATTGTAGGAGTTGGCACAGAAGTTATTTCAAATCAATATGGAAAATTCTAAAATAAAATTTCATATTGGCTGTTCAGGATTCTATAATGCAAATTGGAAAGGTTTACTTTACCCGGAAAATTCAAATAATAAAGATTTTCTGAAATTATATTCTCAAACTTATAATACTGTTGAAATCAACAGCACTTTTTACCGTAAACCGACAAAAAAAACGCTTCAGAAATGGGTGGACGAAACGAATCATGATTTTGAGCTTTTCATCAAGATTCCCAAAACGATTTCTCCTGCTGGATATTCACAAAATAAAAAAGAAGAATTAGATAATTTTTGTCAATATATCAATGAAAATATTGCGTGTAAATTAGCTGGATTTCTAATACAATTCCCACCATCATTTGAGTGCAATGAAAAGAATACCCAATGGTTGGTCAAAACATTATCTGATGATTATCCGATTGCAGTAGAATTTAGACACGATTCCTGGTGGAATGATGAAGTTTTCAATTTATTCAATCAACATCAATGGATTTTCTCTGGCGTGAGTTTTCCTGGCAAAATTCCGGAAGATGTTATCGTTACCAATTCCAAGATTGGATATTATCGTCTTCACGGGAAACCTGTTCTTTATAAATCGCTTTATCCCGAAGAGTTTCTGGATAACCTGACTAAAGAAATTAAATCCATTAATCAAGAGTTCTACATCTATTTTAACAATACTTGGGGAACTTCCGCCATTGAAAATTCATTATATTTAAAGAAAATTTTAGATTAAATGAAAAAGTTGGTCGTGCTCTCAGGCGCAGGCATTTCTGCGGAGAGCGGTATAAAAACCTTCCGAGATTCTAATGGACTTTGGGAAAATCACAGAATAGAAGATGTTGCTTCGCCTGATGGTTTTGCAAGAAATCCAAAATTGGTTTTAGACTTTTATAACGCCAGAAGACAACAGCTGAAGGAAGTAGAACCAAACGAAGCACATCAAATTTTAGCGGAACTGGAAAATCATTTCGATGTACATATTATCACGCAAAATGTCGATGATCTGCACGAGCGCGGCGGCTCTTCAAAAATCATCCATCTTCACGGCGAGCTTAGAAAAGCGAGGTCAGTAAATCACGAAAATGATATTGTGGATTGCGAAAACGATATCAATATTGGCGATCTGCATCCCGACGGCTCACAGCTTCGTCCGCATATTGTGTGGTTTGGAGAAATGGTTCCCGAAATGGAAAATGCAATTGAAATCGCATCTCAGGCAGATTTATTTCTCGTTATCGGAACATCAATGCAGGTTTATCCAGCAGCTTCTGTTATAAGATATGTTCCCGAGCACTGCGAAATTTTTGTTATCGACCCGAATATGGAAAATCCTAATGCTTTCACAAAAAGCGAAAACTATTTCAAAACTTCTGCAACAGAAGGAATGAACCATTTGAAAGAAATCTTAATCAAAAAATATCAATGAAACCACAAAAGGCACAAAAGTTTTTGATGCAATCAATATTCTAATAAAAAAGGTGTTACAAAAGGCTTATTTTAACTTTAATCTCATAAAATCAAGAATGTTATATGCTTTCTTTTGTGACTTTTGACTTTGTCGAATCTTCGATTTGTGGTTAATCAATAAAAATATATAAACTATGCAGGTAGAAATCAGAAAACTAAGTATTGACGACTATGATGAATTGACAGAAGCTATGCGGAAAGCCTATCCCGAGATAGATGACAATGTCTGGAGCAAACGGAATATCCAAAAACTGACCTCCATTTTCGCAGAAGGACAAATCTGTATTTTGGTGGACGGAAAATTGGTAGCAGCAGCATTATCAATCATCGTTCAATACGAATTGTTCGGAGATCAGCATACATATAATGAAATCACAGGAAACGAAAGTTTCAACACGCATAGCAACAATGGTAACGTCCTTTACGGAATCGAGGTTTTTGTTGACCCAGAATTTCGTGCTTTAAGATTAGGTCGGAGACTTTATGATGCAAGAAAAGAACTGTGTGAAATCCTGAACCTAAAGTCAATCATCGTTGGTGGAAGAATCCCGAATTATCATCTTTATAGCAAGGAATTACTACCAAGACAATACATCAACAAAGTACGAAATAAAGAAATCTATGACCCTGTTTTGAGCTTTCAAATCGGGAACAATTTCTCTCCTGTAAAAATCCTAAAAGGTTATCTTAAAGGCGATACAGAATCTGAGGAATATGCAGTTCTTCTCCAGTGGAACAACATCTATTACACGGCGAAGAAAAATACAATGCAGGATAGTGTAATTCGTCTTGGATTGATCCAATGGCAGATGCGACCTTTGAAAGATCTAGAGGATTTTTACAAGCAGGTTGAGTTTTTCGTGGATGCTGTTGCAGGTTATCAATCGGATTTTTGTCTGTTTCCGGAGTTATTCAACACACCTCTATTGGCACCTTTCAATCATATGAACGAGCGCGAATCTATGGAGAAACTGTCTGAATTAACGGAAGAAATAAAGCAAAAAATTTCGGAATTCGCAGTAAGTTATAATGTGAATATCATCTCCGGAAGTATGCCAATTTTGGAAGATGGAAAATTATACAATGTTAGCTATCTCCTACACAGGGACGGAAAAATTGATGAATACCGAAAAGTTCACATCACACCGAATGAACGTAAATATTATGGTATGACGGGCGGAAACGAAGTCAAAGTCTTCGATACAGATTGTGGGAAAATCGGCGTCATTATTTGTTATGATGTTGAGTTTCCAGAACTTCCGAGATTATTGGCAGATCAGGGAATGAAAATTTTATTTGTTCCTTATCTTACAGATACTCAGAACGCTTACACGCGTGTCCGTCACTGTGCTGCTGCCCGAGCCATCGAAAATGAATGTTATGTAGCGATTGCAGGCTGTGTGGGAAATTTGCCGGGTGTTAATAATATGGACATTCAGTTTGGACAGGCTGCCGTTTTCACACCTTCGGACTTTGCATTCCCATCCAATGCCATAAAAGGTGAAGCGACACCGAATACCGAGATGACACTGATTGTGGATGTAGATTTAAATCTTCTGAAAGAACTGCACTACAACGGAGCGGTGAGAACATTGTCTGATCGCCGACAAGATCTCTATGATGTGATTCTGCGACATCAGGATTAATTTAATTTTATATCCGGATTTAACATCCATCCAAAATTTTCATCTATTTTTTTTTATTATATAGACTTTATGAAACAAAATATTTAATTATTGTAGGATTATCGATTTCAACCATCACTCAGGCACTGATTGGCGATGTTTTTAGCAGTATCATTAAAGATAAAACAGGCGTAGATCTTACGAAAACAAAAACAGTAACGCCTACGCCAACCAATACGACAAGTGCTTCCAATGCCAATATCAATGTTGGTAATCTGACTCAGACCAGGATTTCATCCGGATTAAAACAAGCACTCAATCTTGGCGTAACAGAAGGTGTCAAAAAATTGGGAGTAACCGATGGTTTTTATAAAAATGAATTGGTAAAAATTCTAATGCCTGAAAAACTAAGAAAAATTGATACAACTCTCAGAAGTTTGGGAATGGAAGTTTGGCGGACCAAGGGGTGAAGCTTTTGAACAGAGCTGCTGAAGATGCCGTAACAGAAGCGCGCCAATTTTTGCCACTGCAATTACATCAATGACGATTACGGATGCAAAAAATATTCTTTTGGGAAGCAATAATGCCGCAGCCAGCTATTTACATGCAAAAACTCAAAGTCAGCTGTTCACAGTATTCCAACCAAAAGTAAAAGCTTCTTTAGGAAAAGTTGGCGCAGATACAGTTTGGAGGAATATCCTTTCGAAATACAACACGTTGACAGGACAAGCTGTAACCACTGACTTGAATGAATATGTAACTACAGAAACCATCAACGGCGTTTTTAAAATGGTAGCGGAAAAAGAAACAGGAATCAGAAATAATGCAGCTTTGAGGACGACTTCTATTCTACAACAGGTTTTTGGTGCAGTTAAGAAGTAATAGATATCAAAAATATAAAACTGTTGTAAAAAGACAGTTTTTTTTACAAATTAATATCATACTTATTTGGTAGGATAAATATTATTTATATATTTGTCACATAAAACGTTCTACAAAAGAACAACTTATCAAGAAAGGTGGAGGGATTTGACCCTTAGAAACCTTAGCAACCTGCTAATTATGGCAAGGTGCTACATTCAAACTCAAAAGAGGAAGATAAGTCAAAAAGATAATTTCAATTTTAGATTAGTACTCTTTTGACTTGTAACCCAGAGTCAAAAGAGTATTTTTTTTAAAATTAAATTTAAATATATGAGTCAGTTAAAATTTGAAACTTTACAGTTACACGCAGGGCACGATATAGACAATACCAACTCTAGAGCAGTACCCATCTATCAAACAACTTCTTATGTTTTCAACAATGCAGAACACGGAGCTAATCTTTTCGGATTGAAAGAGTTTGGGAATATCTATACAAGGATAATGAACCCAACAACCGATGTTTTCGAAAAAAGAATTGCAGCTTTGCACGGTGGTGTAGCAGCTCTAGCCGTTGCATCTGGTCACGCAGCACAATTTATTGCAATTACCAACATCTTACAATCTGGAGATAATTTTGTAACGTCTCCTTATCTTTATGGAGGTTCTCATAATCAATTCAAGGTTAGCTTTAAGAAGTTTGGAATAGAAGCTCGATTTGCTAAAGATGACAATCCAGAAGATTTTGAAGAATTGATTGATGAAAATACCAAAGCTTTATATCTAGAAACCATCGGAAATCCTACTCTTAATATCCCAGACTTTGAAGCTATTGCTGATGTTGCAAAAAAACATAACATTCCTTTGATTGTTGATAATACATTTGGAGCTGGTGGATTTTTATTTAAACCTTTTGATCACGGTGCCAATATTGTTGTAGAATCTGCTACAAAATGGATTGGCGGACACGGCAACTCTATTGGGGGAATCATTATTGATGGTGGCAATTTTGACTGGTCATCGGAGAAATTCCCATTGTTATCAAAACCTTCGGACGGATATCACGGCTTGGTATTTTCTGATGTTTTTGGCAAAAATTCGCCATTTGGGAACATTGCATACATCATCAAAGCCAGAGTTGAAGGACTGAGGGATTTTGGGCCTGCAATTTCTCCTTTCAACTCATTTCTTCTGTTACAAGGCGTAGAAACTCTCTCTTTACGTGTAGAAAGAACGGTGGAAAATTCTCAAAAAGTAGCCGAGTATCTACAAAAACTAGACGTGGTAGAAAAAGTATTTTATCCCGGCTTGGAAAGCTTTCCTGATCATCAGCTCGCAAAAAAATATTTTAAAAACGGGTTCGGTGGTGTTTTATCTTTTGAATTGAAAGGAGGAAAAGAAAATGCCGTAAAATTCATAGACAATCTAAAACTATTCTCAAACCTTGCTAACGTAGGAGATTCAAAAAGCTTAGTTCTTAACCCAGCTTCAACTTCTCACTCTCAACTTTCTGAGGAAGAACTCAAAAAATCTGGTTTAGCGCCTGGACTTGTACGCCTTAGCCTTGCCATAGAGCATATTGATGATATTCTGGAGGATATTAATCAAGCATTACAAAAAACTTTTGACCAATAGTTCATAAATAGATTACAATACAAACTACTACTTTCTTTTATAAAAAGGAGCTTCATCTTAGAAGTTCCTTTTACTTTTGTTGTCATTTTAATTAAAACGACATCTCAGAAATTTCTCCTTCAATAATTAAATCGGCTTCTGTAGCTTTTACAATATCTTCTACCGAAATTCCGGGCGCTCTTTCCAAAAGCTTGAAGCCTTTATCCGTTATTTCCATAACCGCTAATTCTGTGACTACTTTTTTAACACAATTCACACCTGTTAGAGGAAGTGTACATTTTTTCAGAATTTTGGATTCTCCGGCTTTGTTCACGTGCATCATTGCAACAATGATATTCTCTGCAGACGCTACCAAATCCATTGCGCCGCCCATTCCTTTGACCATTTTCCCGGGGATTTTCCAATTGGCAATATCGCCGTTCTCAGAAACTTCCATTGCGCCAAGAATTGTCAAATCCACTTTTTGGCTTCTAATCATCCCAAAACTGAAAGCCGAATCAAAAAAAGAACCACCCGGAAGAATTGTGATAGTCTGCTTTCCTGCATTAATCAAGTCTGCATCTTCTTCTCCTTCATAAGGAAATGGCCCCATTCCCAAAACACCATTTTCACTCTGGAATTCCACCGAAATATCCTCCGGAACATAGTTGGCAACCAAAGTCGGAATCCCGATTCCAAGGTTGACATACATCCCGTCTTTCACTTCTTTGGATATGCGTTGCGCGATTTGTTCTTTTGTAAGCATAGTAAAATGTTATACTGCAATATATATAAATTCTGCTTTACACAAAAGTACGATTTGTGAAAAGCTTGCTTACAAAATATTAGCCGTGTTTTTTACCACATCGGCACATAGATTTTTTTTAAAAACTAAGAAGAAATAGTTTCTTTTCAAACTCTATTTCACCTTTCAAGAAAGACATTTCTATGTGCTTATGTGGTTTTATTAATCTCAGATATACTCTTAGTCAATATTATTTCTGAACCAATCAGATTTATATCATTAAATTTGCAAAATCATTATGAAGACATTATTTCGTTACCTCAAACCACACAAATGGTTGCTGATTGCATCCTTATTTTTAGCAACAGTCAATCAGGTTTTTTCTTTGTTTGCTCCTGCTATTACGGGTAATATTTTAGATAATCTAGTCACACATCCTCACTTTTTCGATAAAGAAAAACTCTTACCTAGAAATCTGAATCAGTTTCTTTACGGAACCGATATTTACCACGGTGCATTTTACTTTTTAGGATTACTGATTGGAACTGCAATGGTCAGCAGAATTGCAAAAGCATTTCAAGATTACGCTGTGAATGTCATTACTCAAAAATTCGGAGCTAATATTTTTACCGACGGTTTACAGCATTCTATGGCTTTGCCTTATCAGGAATTCGAAGACCAGAGAAGTGGCGAAACTTTATCGATTTTAACCAAAGTAAGAGAAGATTCGGTGAAGTTTATTACGAATTTTATCAATGTATTTTTCGGAATTTTGGTAAGTATCATTTTCGTTTCGGTTTATGCGATCAGATTGCATTGGTCGATAATGCCGGTTTACATTGTCGGGATTTTTCTGATTGCATTTGTGACAAATCTTTTAAGTAAAAGAATCAAAAATATTCAGAAAACGATTGTTGTAGAAACTACAAGTTTAGCAGGAAGTACAACCGAAAGCTTGAGAAACATCGAAATTGTAAAAAGTTTAGGTTTGACCAAACAGGAAATCAAACGTCTGAATAACAATACTTACAAAATCCTTGGACTGGAACTGAAGAAAGTCAAAAGTATTCGTTCATTGAGTTTTATTCAGGGAACAATGGTCAATTTTCTTCAACAGATGATTACTTTGACACTTTTATATTTGATTTTCAGAAATATCGTAACGCCGGGACAATATCTGTCATTGATGTTTTATGGATTCTTCATTTTTGGTCCGATGCAGGAAATCGGAAATATTATTATTTCGTATCGAGAAGCCGAAGCATCTTTGAAAAACTTCGACAATCTGATGAATAAGTCAGTTGAAGAAAAGCCACATACGCCAAAACAAATCGGTTCAATCGAAGAGTTGGAATTCAAACACGTTTCTTTCAAACATCAATCCGCTCAATATAAAGCTTTGAATAATATTTCGTTCGATGTAAAAAATGGGGAAACGATTGCATTTGTAGGTCCGAGTGGTTCAGGGAAAAGTACCTTGGTTAAATTATTGGTTGGATTGTATCGACCTCAGGAAGGCAATATTTTCTATAATCAAATCAACGGAAAAGAATTTGACTTTGATGAACTGAGAAATCAAATCGGATTTGTAACTCAGGACACACAGCTTTTTGCAGGAACAATCAAAGAAAACCTCCTTTTCGTAAATCCAAACGCCAGCGAAGAAGACATCGAATTGGCGTTGAAAAAATCCAGCACCAAATCGTTATTGGAACGTGCAGAAAAGGGCGTCGAAACGGTCATCGGCGAAGGTGGATTGAAATTAAGCGGTGGCGAAAAGCAGAGAATTGCGATTGCGAGAGCATTATTGAGAAAACCAAACTTATTGATTTTCGACGAAGCTACTTCTGCTTTGGATAGTATTACCGAAGAAGAAATCACTTCAACCATCAAAGATATTTCACAACAAAAAGAACAAATTACAGTTCTAATTGCGCACAGGTTAAGTACGATTATGCACGCAGACCGAATCTATGTTTTAGAGCGCGGACAAGTGATTGAAACTGGTTCCCACGAAAATCTGATTGCAGAAAAAGGTTTGTATTACGCGATGTGGAGACAGCAGATTGGGGAGAGGAAAAGTTAGATTCAGTAGAACACCAATATAATTCATAATTTTTATGTCAATTTGTACAAAATGTAATTCAGAAGAATTTGAAGATATTGATTATTTCAAATTTTGTAAAGTCTCGAAATGCAAAAAATGTAATCATAATAGAGTTGACTATTTTGATACTTGTTGTAAAAATCCCGACCTAATAATTAGACAGTTCCATAGTAATAATAGTATTAAAACTCTTTATCATCAATGTAAAAACTGTGCTGGATGTGACAAAACTAACAAACTGAGTCATAAGAAATATTCAAAAGATATAGATTCAGAATTTAATTATGAAGGATTTGAAAATTGGAAACAAGAAAGAGAAAATGAAAAAAATAAAATTTATAATCTTATTATAATAAATTCAAATTACTTGAATTCTAATAAATATAAATATTATAAATATTTAGAATCTATTGAATGGAAAATAATTAGAAATGATCGAATGAAAATTGATAATTACTTGTGCCAAGAATGTCTAGAGAGAAGCGCGGAAGAAGTACACCATAAAACTTACGATAGACTTTTCAAAGAAAATTTAGAAGATTTGATTTCAGTATGTAAACCTTGTCACAAAAAACTACATCGTTTGCCTTAGAAAAATAATATTTTTTTTTATAATTAAATTTATGACTACTTGATATTATG
>NZ_RJTU01000048.1 GCF_003730015.1 Epilithonimonas hominis
TCTATTGCGGAATTTGGGTTAAATTAAATGTTATGAAAAGCTTATTTTTAACCGGAGCAGTTTCAATACTATTATTAACTTCTTGTAATAAGGATGAAAAACTGCAAACGACAACATCTTTGGAGCAACAGAAACTAGATTATCAGGCTAGACAGATAGATTTGGAAAAACAAAAGCTAGCCATTGAAAAAGAAAAGATTAACTTCGAAAAACAAAAAGATAGTTTAAATAAAGTTACCGAAGAGAAAGCAAAAAAACAAACGCCGGTAAAAGAGCGTGTAGTTTACAGAAACAGCTCTAGAAGTTCTTCGGGTTCATATGCAGGAACATCATCATCCGGATCCAGCTCTTCAGGAACTTCTTCTTCCACTGGAACTACAGCAACACAGAAAAAAGGCTGGAGTAGTGCGGCGAAAGGTACTGTGATCGGTACGGTAGGTGGTGCAGCTGCCGGTGCAATTATTTCTAAGAAAAACCCAGGACTAGGTGCGGTAATCGGTGGTATAGCCGGTGGTGCAACAGGTTATACAATTGGTAGGGCAGAGGACAGAAAATCCGGCAGGGTTCAGAAGTAGATTAAATTTCTTCATATATATATTTTTAACACGAAAAGATTGCTTATTTTTATAAGCAATCTTTTTTATGTTTATTATCTTAAAAACCATCATATTCCTTATCATTGTCAATTTTGGTAGTGGATTTATAATCAGTAAATTGCTGAAAAATAGAGAAATAGGTTTTTTTCAAGTTTCACTTTACGGAATGATGGGAATCATTTTTATCGAAACTTTATGTGCTTTTTTTGTACCATTGGATTACAGAGTAGAGATCACACTTTTTATGCTGGGTTTGTCAGGGGTTTTATGGTTTATTAAGGAGAAAGATATTACGATTTTAGAATTCAGAAAAAATTTAGATTTCTGGTTTTGGATTTTTGTAATCCTGATTATTTTTTTGGGATCATTTTCACCCTATCTGTATGATCATTACATTTATTATATCTCTACCATACATTATCTTAAGGAGATAGGTTTTGTAAAAGGAATATCAAACCTTGATCTTCTCCTTGGGCAGACTTCTTTCTGGCATATCTATCAGTCGGGTCTTTCTGATTTTATTGATGTTAATTTCAGGATCAATACATATCTTTTAGTCCTTTTTCTAATCTATATTTACCAAAATAAGAAGTCGGCTTTTCTCGTGTTTTTTCCTTTTTTTCTGATTTTTATACAGCAGCCTAGCCCAGATTTGCCGGTGTTTATTCTCACATTGATTATTCTTAATGAGATTATAGAGAGGCGGAATAACACATTCGTCCTGGCGCTCTCACTTTTCGCTTTTTGCATAAAACCGATTTCTTTTTGGTTACCAATTTTAGTTATTTTAGAAAGTTTTCATTCCGGGAGTTTTAAATTAAAATCGCTGATTCCAATTTTTATTTTCAGCTTGATGTTTACAATCAAAAATATCTGGCTCTTTGGATTTCCTGTTTTTCCATTATCCTCCTTAGACCTCAATTTCGCGTGGAAGCCAAGTAAGGAAATATTGACTTATTCTTCTCAAATAGGCTATATGAAGTCCTATGATATGGCATATTCTTATCAGCAGATATCGGTATTTAATATTTGGGAAAAAATTTATCATTGGTTTACTTCGGGCTATAAATCGGTTTTCAATATCGCTATTATTTTATGTTTAGTTATTTTAGGCATTTTCGCAGTTAAAAGAAAACAATTGATTTATAAAATAATCTTTGTAAGTGTAATTGTTAAATTTGTTTTACTTATTATCATTTCAGCTCAGTATCGTTTTTTTATTGATGTATATTTAATTACCATTTTTGTTTTGGTCAAGGATATTAGTTATGAGAAAACTATTTTCACAGCTGTGTTTTTGTCAGTTTTGACCGCTGTGGTTTTTACTTTTCCAGATTTTGTGAAACAGAGATTTCATTTGGGAAAATGGATGTTGGGGTTTACCGCCTCACAACTCATCAGACCAGTAGAATTGCATATAGAAAATTATAAATCTTACCAGCTCGGAAATCTAAAGTTCAATGCGACAGAAAAATTGATTGAGCAGGCACCATTTCCGGCAATACCATTATACTGGCTGAAAACTTATGAATATTATAATATTTTCCCACAATTAGATAAAGGCGGCTTCGTACAGAGGAAAATGACTAACGAAGAAAGATTGGAACTCAAAAAAATCATCGTCGATTTAGAAAAATGCACACCGTGATTCCCTCAAAATTTCTCTATCTTTGAATGTTAATTGAAAAGCGGGAATTAGAAATAACTTCTCACCGATCATCAACTAGCATTTATCAATCTTATAACCAATGCCTGATTTTTTACATCCCGATAAAGACAATTATTCTGATGACGATTTGATTCAGGAAGAAAAGATCCGTCCACAGAGCTTCCGGGATTTTGCTGGCCAGCGAAAAACGTTGGACAATTTGGAAGTATTTGTAGCAGCAGCCAAAAAGCGCGGCAAAGCGCTGGATCATGTTCTTCTGCACGGCCCGCCAGGATTAGGAAAAACAACCTTATCTCACATCATTGCCAATGAGCTGGGCGTGAACTGCAAAATTACTTCCGGTCCTGTTCTGGATAAACCGGGAAGTTTGGCTGGCTTGCTCACCAATTTGGAAGAAAATGATGTCCTTTTTATAGATGAGATCCATCGTCTGTCCCCGATTGTGGAAGAATATCTTTATTCTGCAATGGAAGATTATAAAATTGACATTATGCTGGAAACCGGTCCCAATGCCAGAAGTGTTCAGATCGGCCTTAATCCGTTTACATTAATAGGCGCTACCACCAGAAGCGGGATGCTCACCAAGCCGATGCTTGCGAGATTCGGAATCCAAAGCCGTTTAGAATACTATACGATAGAACTTCTCGGGATGATTATCGAAAGAAGTGCAAGGGTTCTAGGCGTTCCAATCTATGAAGATGCAGCGCTGGAAATTGCCAGAAGAAGCCGTGGAACACCCAGAATAGCCAACGCCCTTTTGCGCAGAGTCCGAGATTTTGCCGAAATCAAAGGAAATGGAGAAATCGAAATCAACATCACAAAATATGCGTTGGATTCTCTGAACGTAGATGAGTTTGGACTCGATGATATGGATAACAAAATTATGCGGGTGATGATAGAGAATTTCCGCGGAAAGCCAGTCGGAATCTCAGCTTTAGCAACTTCCATAGGCGAAAACCCTGAGACTTTGGAAGAGGTCTATGAGCCATTTCTAATCCAGGAAGGATTCATCATCAGAACGCCTCGTGGACGAGAAGTGACGGAAAAAGCTTACAAGCATCTGGGGATTTCCAGACCAAAAAATCCTGGAGAATTATTTTAAATTTGGGCAGCTATTTCCGCCCTTAGTTTATCCTGAGCTTGACGAAGGATTCCCGCTTTTTTCCGGAATTGCGAAAAACCTAAGACCAATTAAAGATAAGTCGGCTCCGCAATTCCGGAAAAAGAGCTCCACTCAGGTCGGGCTGCAGCAATTCGATGTTGGCAATTCGACTATAATTCTTATATTAGTAACAAAACAAAACTTATATGAAGCTATATCCAATCCAATGTGGAAAATTCAAATTAGATGGTGGTGCAATGTTTGGTGTTGTTCCGAAAACGCTTTGGGAAAAAACAAATCCAGCTGACAAAAAAAATCTCATCGAATTGGGAACACGTTCACTTTTGGTGGAAGATGGCAAAAAATTAATATTGATAGATTGCGGACTTGGTAACAAGCAGGATGAAAAATTTTTTGGGCATTATTCCCTTTGGGGCGACGATTCTTTGGATAAAAATCTTAAGAAGTTCGGGTTTGTAAAAGAGGATATTACAGACGTTTTTCTCACCCATCTTCACTTCGATCATTGTGGTGGCGCAGTAGAGTGGAATGATGACAAATCTGGTTACAGACCAGCGTTCAAAAATGCGCATTTCTGGACCAACGAAAATCACTGGAAATGGGCAACGGAACCTAATCCTAGAGAAAAAGCAAGTTTCCTGAGAGAGAATATTTTGCCTTTGGAAGAAAGCGGACAACTTAATTTCTTACCATTGCCAACAACCGGTAATTATGGATTCGCTCCCGATTTGAAAATGGATGTCATTTTTGTAGATGGACATACGGAAAAACAAATGCTTCCTGTTCTTCAGTATCAGGAAAAAACAATTGTTTTTGCAGCAGATTTGATTCCGACAGCAGGACATATTCCGCAGGTTTATGTAATGGGTTATGATACTAGACCATTGCTTACCTTGGAAGAGAAAGGAAAGTTTTTGAAGCAATGTGTGGATAATGATTATCTTTTGTTTTTTGAACACGATGCGCATAACGAATTGGCAAGTGTGAAAATGACAGAAAGAGGAGTGAAATTAGACCAGACTTTTAGTTTTAATGAAGTTTTTGGATATTAAATAAATTATGGAAATACAAGATATTAATCAAAATCAAGAAGAAGATGTTCCCATACCCAAGATTATTGGATTAACGGGTGGAATTGGCTCCGGAAAAACAACAGTTGCAAAATTATTAGAGGAAAAAGGTTTTCCTGTTTATTATTCGGATGACGAGGCAAAAAATATTGTCAACAAAGATTCTGTTTTAAAAGAAAAAATCATTGAGCTTTTGGGATCTGAGGCTTATTCTAATAGCGTTTATAATCGGAAATATGTTGCTGAAAAAGTCTTTAATAATTCTGAACTATTAGAACAATTAAATCATTTGATTCATCCAGCGGTGAAAATAGATTTTGAAAGGTGGATGAATTCTCAAAAATCAGAATTTGTTTTCAAAGAAACCGCGCTTCTTTTTGAACTGAAATTGCATCTGCAATGCTACAAATCTCTTTTGATAACAGCGGATGACAACCTCAGAATCAAAAGGACAATGGATAGAGATGATAAAACTTATCGTGAAGTCGAAGCCATTATACAGAAGCAAATGCCGGAAAAAGATAAAATCAAATTAGCGGATTATATCATTTACAATAATTCTGATTTGGAAAGTTTGCGAGTTGCAACTGATGCTGTTGTTAGTGAACTTAATTAGAAATTACTTTATCTCATAAAAAAACAAAACCCCGAATATTATTCGGGGTTTTCTATTGATAGAATTATTGATTAATTCTTGATGAATTTAGTTTGAGTTTTCTCTCCGTTAGATTCTACAGATAGGATGTAAACGCCTTTTGTTAACTTAGAAACATTTACTTTTCCATCTGTTGTTCCTTGGTTTACCAATTGTCCACCTACAGAGTAGATCTCGAACTGAGCTTTTGAAGATACATTAGAAATATTAATGATATCTTTTGCTGGGTTAGGATACACATTTACCGAGTTTTTCTTAACATCAGAAACGGCTAGCTGACCAACGTTCAGAGTATAATCTTCTACCTGTCCATAACCGGATGTTCCGCAAGGTGTAGTGTTTGGTGTGAGTGTAGAATCGTGAAGACGTACTCTCATTCTTGTTTGTCCTATTTTTGCAGTAGCAGGTATTGCAATACTTCCTGTCCACGGAGATTTCTTTGCAGTTGTTACCAATACTTTCTCACCAGCATCATCAAAATTACCATCTTGGTTTAGGTCTATCCATACTAACACTTGGTCCTCAGCATAAGAAGTTCCGGAAAATGATGCTGAGAAATTGTAAGTCTGACCAGCATTTACATTCCCTATAACAGTAGTGAAATCTTCATATCCAGCTGTAGATGTAGAATTGTTATTAATGTTTGCAAACGTCACATTTGATATTTTCTCATAACTTGTAGAAGATGCTCCCGCAGTGCAATATTCAATACCTTTTGTTGTAAAATCAGTGGTGGCGTAAGCACCAGTTGATCCGCTACAAACGTTAGCTACACTTACATTATAAGCTGTACTTAATACCAATCCAGAAATCGTATAAGTATTAGTTGTAAGATTGTTAACCTCTGTCCAGTTGGTATCAGCAGCTTTTTTATATCTTAATGTATAAGTGGCATTAGCTACAGCATCCCAATCTATTTTTGCACCGGTCTGACTAATCTCTGAAGCTGCAAGACCAGCTGGAGCTGTTCCATTACAATTCATCATTTCAGAAACTGTAACTTTTCCAACAGCGTAGAAAACATTACCTAAAGCGGAAACTCTTATTGTAAGTTGAGAATTGGTAGCGAACGTATTAAAGTTCAGTTCCTCTGTTCCATCATTAGGAGTAGATGCTGCTAAAACAGTCCAAGTATTACCATTATCAGTGGTGTAATCTATTTTTACATTCGCTACATTATATGGCGCAGCAGTTGTTCCCACTGGATCCCAAGTGAAAGCGGCTGGAGCATTGTTGTAAACCTTTGTAGATGTCACTTTAAATGGTCCTGCAGTTCCTACAACAACTCGTTGAGTGCCATATTGAGTTTGTTGTTGTGTTTTGTCCGGATTATTGTCTCGTACCGTTACTTTATAATTGGTTGTTCTTGCAACTGTAGAAACAGCTTCCCAATCTGTTGTACTTTTTAAATTTCCTGCTAAAACTGTACTAAGTTTAGGGAAATATCTCGTAGGGTTAGTTGTAGGATTCCAAGATCTGAATGTAGGTCCATTGGTATTGTTCCCTAAATTGCTTGTACTGGTCGTAGAAGTTGCACTATCGGTTTGTTCCCAGCAATATGTAATAGGGTTTCCTTCCGCATCAGTTGCCTGCGCGGTTAATACGAAAGCAGTACTCTTAGGAATGGTTACGTCTGGCATAGCAACAATTACTGGTGGCTGATTTGCTACTGCCGTCTCAATATCACAGGTTTTAGAAGTAAGATTGTTCTGTACCTGTATAATACTGTTGATATGGAAGTATGGATCTGAATGTGCCTGAACATCCGCACTAGTGATACCTGCGTATCCCATAATTGTGGATCCTGATCCTGGCTCTACATTTTGGCCAGTGCCCTCCAGACTCATAGAAAATGTATGATTGGCACCTAATTGATGTCCTATTTCGTGGGCAACATAATCTATGTCAAAGTTGTCTCCTTTTGGGATACCATCTGCAGGTGAAGTGAAAGCAGATCCTTTTCCTTTATTTAAGTTGGTACTTGTGATATCTGTTGGGTTGATACAAACACAGCCTATACAGCCAGCATTACCGCCACCTCCTGTAGCACCAAATAAATGTCCAATATCGTAAGCACTGCTGCCTATGGTTGTTGATAATGTATTCTGAAGCTGAAGTCCCCATCCCTGCAAAGTGCTGGAATTACTACTTGCGGTTCCTACATTTGCGTTAGAATATGGATCAGTTTCAGGATCGGTGTAAATAAGCTGAGGGAAATCCTGAAGAATTAAATGTAATGCAAAATCATTCTCAAAAACTCCGTTACAACGTGTCAATGTTGCATTAATAGCAGATAACGCTTGAGCAACACCCCCAAAATACTGTGTGTATTCTCCTGTTACTGACATTGCTAGACGCATTGTTCTATACTTCTGATCAGATGCTTTAGAAAAATCTGTAGCACTGTTTGCGAAGCTAGAACTATTTGCAAGCTTTTCTATTTCCTTCTTTGTGACAAGAGGCTCGGTACTATTACAAAGCCAAGATCCATTTGCTCCACTGGTTTTGTTGGTCTTTGGATGAACCCCATAAACCGATTTTTCTTTGTTCTGTGGTTCTACAAATTCATAGATGCCATTTTTAATGATCATCGACTGGAAATCGTCTGGAGCTACAGAAAATCTTATGTACTTTTCCGGATCATCTATACCGGTTCCAACATATGATCCCAATTGGTATCTGTCTGCCAAAGATTGCACCACTACAGGTAAACTGTAGACTTTAAATCTTTCAATTTTACCATTTAAAGTTGGTACACTAATGATTACTGGTTTGCTGTCCTTCCCTGTAGGTTGGGCATTTTGCAGTTGTGTGCGAATAGCGTTAACATCCAAAGAATAAAACTTGGTTGCTCCATTTTGCCGTAGATTTTCACCTTTCATAGTTGTAGGTGTCCACTGAGCTAATGCACCAGCTACCATCCCAAAAGAAAGGAGAGTAGTAAAGATTTTCTTCATTATTAATAAATTTTTAACTTACCAAATATATGATTTAATAATTAAAAAAGCATCAGAAAACCTGATGCTTTTTCAATAAAATGTAAAAAATTTTAATTATTGTTGAATTTACTTTTTGGTGAGCATACTATAAATAAATAATAATAAGACTGAGCCACCAATGGCCAATAGCCAACTTCTTGGACTCCAAAAAGAGTCTACATCACCCCAGCCGAGGACATATGTTCCGATTGCACCACCTATAAAAGCGCCTACAATACCAATAATGATCGTTACAAGCCAGCCTCCTGGATCTTTACCAGGGTGGATAGCTTTTGCAATGGCTCCGGCAATAAGTCCGAAGATAATCCAAGTTAAAATACCCATAGTTTAATCTTTTTAAGTTAAAAATTTGTAATCAATTTCGCTGTTTGAAAAATGAATCTACAAATTCCATACCGTTAAAAATCTGAAGGTCTTCCATCTTTTCTCCTACGCCTATGTATTTCACAGGAACCTGGAACTGATCTGATATTCCTATCACCACGCCGCCTTTGGCCGTTCCGTCCAGTTTTGTAACCGCTAAAGCAGAAACTTCTGTAGCTGCGGTAAACTGTTTTGCCTGTTCAAAAGCATTCTGACCTGTAGAACCGTCTAAAACCAATAAAACTTCGTGTGGTGCATCGGGAAGTACCTTTTGCATTACACGTTTTATTTTAGAAAGTTCGTTCATTAGGTTGACTTTATTATGAAGCCTTCCAGCAGTATCTATTATTACAACATCTGCGTTTTGGGCAACCGCAGACTGAACGGTATCAAATGCAACAGAGGCAGGATCAGATCCCATCTCTTGTTTTACAATCGGAACGCCAACGCGCTCACTCCAAATGACCAGCTGATCTACGGCTGCAGCTCGGAAAGTGTCTGCCGCACCTAAGACTACTTTAAGTCCTTGAGATTTGAATTGATTTGCCAGTTTTCCAATAGTTGTTGTCTTTCCAACACCATTCACGCCTACTACCATAATGACATATGGTTTTTTAGAAGTATCTATATTGTCGGTGTGCAAATGAGGATTTTCCAGAAGTAGGCCAGATATTTCTTCGCGCAGGATCCGGTCCAGTTCGGATACGTTCACGTACTTATCTTTGGCAACGCGTTCTTCAATTCTTTTAATAATCTTGATAGTTGTTTCCGCACCTACGTCAGAAGCAATAAGAACATCTTCTAGGTCATCAAGCACCTCATCATCTACAGTGTTTTTTCCAACAACAGCTCTTGAAATTTTGTCAAAGAATCCTTGGCTGGATTTTTCCAAACCCTTATCAAGTGTATCTTTTTCTTCTTTTTTGAATATTTTTTTAAACCAGCTCATTCTATGTATAAATGATAAATGAAAATCAATAAATGATCCTTAGATTTTTATTTTGAATCAAAACAAAGATAACAAAAAAACTACCCTAAAAAGAGTAGTTTTTATATTGTATCAGTTTATGGATTATTTTTTTAAATAACCTTCAACTTCGTCAGCGTTCATTACTTTTTCTTCAAAAACGTAAGCTCCAGATTTAGGAGACTTCACCATTTTGATTACTTTTGTCATTTTTTTTGATCCAGCACCACCTTGAAGCGTTGCTACTACCTTTTTTGCCATTGTAAATTATTTTTATAAATTACTTAATTTCTTTATGAACAGTATACTTCTTAAGAACTGGGTTGAACTTTTTAAGCTCCAGTCTTTCTGTAGTATTCTTTTTATTTTTTGTAGTAATGTATCTTGACATTCCTGCTACGCCGCTTTCCTTGTGCTCAGTACATTCTAGAATTACCTGAACTCTGTTACCTTTTTTAGCCATTACTTAGTCGTATTTTTAATGAATCCGTTTCTAGCTGCTCTTTCGATAGCTTCTTCTATACCAATCTTATTGATAACTCTTAATCCGTGAGCAGATACTTTTAAAGTAACGTGTTTCTCCTGCTCAGGAAGATAAAATTTCTTCTCTAGTAAATTAATTTCAAAACGTCTTTTCGTTTTGTTATTAGCGTGGGAAACGTTGTTTCCTACCATTGCACGCTTACCTGTTATTTGGCAAATTCTTGACATATCTCGATGTTCTTTTGACTAATGAATATTTGAGAGTGCAAAATAAAGAATTATTTTTCAGATAGGCAAATAATTTTAAATTAATTATAAAAAAATAAGTGTTTAGTTCTAAGTTTAGACTCTAAACACTTCGTAACGTAATATCGAAAATTACGTTTTAATTTTCGATAAAGAATTTTACATTCTCCAGGGGATTGCCTAGCATCGCAATTCTTCCTTTTATAAGAATAGGGCACTGGATTACTTCCGGATGTCTAGCGATGATTTCCAATGCTTCCTCTTCATTAACTGTTTCATAATTAGAAAAATGCTCTTTGAAAATATCTTCGGATTTCCTAAGTATTTTACTTGGTTTTTTATTGAGTTTTTTAAATAGAGTCCTCAGTTCGAAAAGACTTAGCGGCTCTTTTATAACGTCAATAATTTGAAACTTAATATCATTTTCGTCCAAGTATTCCAAAATGGCTCTTGACTTTGGACATTTGCTATTATGAATTACTTTAATCATGGTTTTATTATTATCGACAATTTAATTTTGAGGTTTGTCAAAATTATTGCCGAAATAATTTAAAACAAACCGTTCAGTTCTCCATCTATTCTTTCCAGTATATAACCAAAGTCTTCCTGTTTTTCTACAAAGTCCAGATCATCAACATCGATGATAAGAAGCTTGCCTTCTTTATAATTTTCTATCCAGTTCTGATATTTATTATTAAGTTTGGAGAGATAATCTATGCTTATGCTGGTTTCGTATTCCCTTCCTCTTTTTGCGATTTGCTTTACAAGAGTCGGAATATCAGCTCTTAAATAGATTAGCAAATCAGGTGCCGAAACAAAGTCTTTCATCAGTTGAAAAACAGAAAGATAGTTTTTAAAATCTCTTTCGGACAGGAGGTTCATTTCAGCAAGATTCTCAGCAAAAATATGTGCATCTTCATAGATGGTTCTGTCTTGGATTACATTTTTGCCACTCTCGCGGATCTCCTTTACCTGTCGGAATCTGCTTCCCAAGAAATAGATCTGAAGTGCAAAACTCCATTTGGACATATCACCATAAAAATCATCCAAATAAGGATTGTGATCTACATCTTCAAATTGTGCTTCCCAACCGTAATGTTTGGACAGCATTGTTGTGAGTGTGGTTTTTCCGGCACCGATGTTCCCTGTGACAGCTATATGCATCGTTATTATTATTGATAAATGATGGGTGATTACCGATGATAAATTTACTATGATTTATCAAAGTTCGTTTTTATTATTTAAGGTTGTAAAGATATAGTTTGTCTTTTATGAGTGCCAAAAATCCTGAAGTGTTTTTATCCACAATTTTTGCGTCGGCATTGCCGAAGGTTTCTATTAAAGATTTTCCGTCAAATTGCGTAATTTTTTTATCACTGAAAATATAGATTTTGTCATTACTTCTTCTAATTTTTTTAGCGTTATTAATCACTGCAGAATATAACAGATCGCCTTTTGTGTTATACACTTCAAAATTGTTTTCCTTCAGAATATAAATTTTGTTATCATAAACAAGAAAATCCTTTATAGATTGAAAATTAGTTCCGAACGGAAATGAGTTGATGACAGAATTACTTCTGAAGTTGAACTGGAGCAGCGTTTTATTACTGTCATCTATCATCCAAGCAAATTGTAAATCCTCCGCATATACAGCAGAGATATAACCGAAAGTATCACTGAGGCTTATTTTCTGGATTTCATTAAGGTTTTGGTCGAAAAACTTGATTTCCTGCGCATTCTCGGAAAACATTACAATATTAAGCGGATTGTTTACGCTCTGAACTTTGTATGGAAAAGTCATCATCAGCTTGCCAAGTTGTCTCCCCACTGAATCGTATTTTGTGAAGCTCAGATCTTTGGCCTTGTAGAGGTATATGTTGCCGTAATCATCTCCAAAAAGTTCTTTAGTGTCTTTAAGCTGTAAACTATCGATGTCAATTTTCTTTTGCGAAAAAAGAATAGTGCAACTAAAAAATAATATGAACTTAATTAGTTTCAAGAAGAAATATTTGTAATGATTTACTTTGGACCATTCAATGTTATGATGACATCTTTTGTGAGTGCTTTGTTTTGATTATAAACGGCATCACAAATAGAAGTCGATACATTATAGCTTCCTTTGTCTACCAAGATATAGTTCTGTCCATTGGAAGGAACGGTAAGGTTATAGAACTTTTTTCCACTTATTTTAATGATAAGGTTACATTTGGATTTATTGACAAACTGAACAATAGCTTCCTTTTTATTCGGGTCATTATTGAAAAGGCTTGTAAGGATGGCTGCGGTGTTTTTTGCTTGTTCGGAGGGTTCACCTTTTGTAGCGGCTGTTCCAACTTTGGATGTTTTTTCTATTTTATTTTCCGTCATTGTTGTAACAGTGGGTTTTGCAATCTGAGGATTGCCGCCATATTTCATAGATAGTGCTTTCTGTTTAAGCTCTGTAACAGCCGGATGATTTGGGTTGTCTCTGATGAATTTTTCTACCACAGCTCGGTCTGTGGTTCTTTTTGCTTCGAAAACACTAACCTGAGAAAAAGAGCTAACCGATATAGAAAGTAATAAAAGTAAAAGAATCTGCTTCATTATATTTTTGATAACACTTTAATATAACTAAAACGTAAAATTAAAGTAAATCTTGTAATGTGTTGTATTTTTTAACAAAAAAATACGATCGTTGTGCAGTGGTTAATTTTAATGTTTTCGAAATATTATAGCTTATTAAGATTAAATGAAATGACTGTTTTTTTTATAAAATTCACTATATTTGCACGCTGAAAATAGTGATGGAGATAAAATCCGAAAATTAAATAAAAAACAATCTATATTATGTCTTATACACCAGTAGCTGCAGACGTAGCAAAACTAAGAAACACGACAGGTGCAGGAATGATGGACTGCAAGAAAGCTTTAGTAGAAGCTGAAGGAGATTTCGAAAAAGCAATCGATATCCTTAGAAAAAAAGGACAAAAAGTGGCTGCTAACAGAGCGGATAGAGATTCTTCTGAAGGTGCAGTTATCGCAAGAGTAAATGAAGATAACACTTTAGGTGTGGTAATCTCTTTGAACTGTGAAACTGACTTTGTGGCTAAGAACGAAGCTTTCATAGAGCTAGCTTACGAACTTGCAGAGCAGGCTATCACCTATGCTAACAAAGAAGAGTTCCTAGCTTCTGATTTTCACGGAATGACTGTTGCTGACAAATTGATCGAGCAAACAGGTGTTATCGGTGAAAAAATCGAGATTGGTTCTTTTGAAACAATCCAAGGTGCTTTCTTAGGTGCTTACATCCACGCAGGAAACAAAATTGCTGCAATCACTTCTCTTTCTGCTAAAGTAGATGGTGCAGATGAGGCTGCAAAATCTGTTTCTATGCAGGTTGCTGCAATGAACCCAATCGCTCTTGACGAGAATGCTGTATCCCAAGAAACTATCGACAAAGAATTGGAAATCGAAAGACACAAACTTATTGAGGAAGGAAAACCAGCAAACATTATCGATAATATCCTTAAAGGTAAAATGCAGAGATTTTACAAAGACAATACTTTGGTACACCAAGATTTCATCAAGGATTCTAGCGTATCAGTAGCTGATTACGTAAAATCTATCAATGCTGATCTTAAGGTAACAGGATTTGTAAGAGTTGCTTTAGCTTAATTAAGACCCAGAATAAATAAAATTAAATCCTGCTATATTTTTATGGCAGGATTTTTTATTTCATAATTAATGGATATTTTTGCAGTCTATTATGTTAAATGAAACATTCTAAATTTTTCCAATCACTATTTTGCTTTTTAAGCCTGATTCTTATTAATTATACCCAGGCTCAATATATAAGTGTTGATCCTAATTATACCGCTGGGCAGTTGGTAAAAGATATTTTAATCGGTCCTCAAAATGCCAGTTGTATTACGGTAGATAATGTTACAGTTTTAGGAGCTAATTTTGGAACTGGAGAATCAAGCTTCGGATATTTTAATAAAAACGGAAGTGTTTTTGAAATAGATGAAGGTATAATATTATCGTCAGGAAAGATTTCTGAAGCGGTTGGCGCTTTTCCCGGGATTCAAAGCAGCACAGCATCTGGATGGATTGGAGATCCAGACCTGGAAAATGGTGCTAACATTAATAATACTACTAATGCAACAATTTTGGAGTTTGACTTTATTTCAAATCAAAGCGATAAAATTAGTTTTGATTATATGTTTCTTTCTGAGCAATATCTGCGACAAGGCGATTCCGGAACTTGTGGCTATACAGATGGATTTGCTTTTTTAATAAAAAAAATTACTGATACCGATTATAAAAATATAGCTGTTATTCCCGGAACCCAGGTTCCCATTACATCTAATAATGTAAGAGGAGCAGGAGGAAAATGCCCTGAAGTAAATAATACCTATTTTGGACATTACAATCCAGATTATGGTCCTGTTAGTTTTAATGGGCAAACAGCAATTTTAACTGCAAGAGCAGATGTTGTTCCTGGTCAGAAATATCATATAAAGCTTGTTGTGGCCGATCAAGGAAATGCTTTGTATGATTCAGGGGTTTTTTTAAAAGCAGGCAGCTTCACAGGAAATATCAATATTGG
Organism: Epilithonimonas hominis; assembly: GCF_003730015.1. Lineage (GTDB taxonomy): Bacteria > Bacteroidota > Bacteroidia > Flavobacteriales > Weeksellaceae > Epilithonimonas > Epilithonimonas hominis. Next base: position 14,760 of record NZ_RJTU01000048.1, read on the forward strand.
AAAGGATCTTACCATAAATAATGCCGATCCGCTTTGTGAAAATATCCCTTATAGGATAGAACCCAATCCTCCGCTTAGCGATCCGTCAGCCAAGTATTCATGGTTCAAAGACGGACAGCCAATCGTGGGGGTTCCAATTAATCAGAGTTATTATGATGTGATTAATGAAGAAGGCAATTTCAGTGTAAATGTTGTTTTAGGAAGCGGCTGCAGACTGGAAGGGAATGTTAAAATTGAAAAAGCACCAATTGCTCAGATAGATAATACACAGATTATGGTCTGTGATGGTAATTTTGATGGAAAATATTCTGCAAGATTATCCGATTTTAATAGTCAGATTGTCACTAATTTTAATGGAGATTTCACAGTAGAATATTATACTCAATCCGGAACTAAAATTAACCCTGATAATGATTTTGAGTTTACACAGAATCCTCAGGATATTACAGTGAAGGTTGGTGCGTTCAGTTGTACTCCGGACAATTATGTTTTACGATTCTACCACGGTTCTCAACTTCAGATGAACTATCCGCAGCAGCCAGCCACAATTCCGGTTTTTGATGTTTGCGACAATGAATTCAAAGGAAGTAAAACCGTGAATCTGGATGATTATGTTGGTTTTATGACAACAGAAACGCTCAATCCCAATGATGTCAAATTTTATGATAAAATATCAGAGCTCAAAGCGGATAAGCCGTCAATCAGTAAATCACAAACACTAAGTCTTACACAAGCTGAAAAAACATTTTACATCCGGATAAAAAAGCCGGGAAACTATTGTGATAATTATTCTTCATTTAAGTTAAGGTTCAAACAACCTAAAAAATCATCGATTTTAAAAGACACGATTATTTGCAAAGGGACTACAATTGATCTGGATGCTGGTGATGGTTTTGATCCCGCTTTGAATTTGGGATTCAGTTCCTACAAATGGTATAAGGAGTCGGATCCTTTGCAAACGTCTATTAGTAATAACCGTTATGGTAAAAATCTGGCGGCTGGAAATTACATTGTAGAACTTGGTTTTAATGGATGTGTTTATCCTCAGCCTGTAAAAATATCAGAACCCGTAGATTTAGTTATTAATAATGTTTTGATAGAGGGGAATAAAGTTACTATTCTTACAGCCAATGGGATTCCGCCATATTTGTACAGTTTAGATGGATCTCCATACCAATCAGGCAATGTTTTTACCGTTTCAAAAGGTGATCATATCATAGAAGTTAAAGATGCCTGCGGATCTGTTGTTCAGAAATTTTCTATAATCGGTATTAAAAATGTGATCACACCCAATGATGATGGTATTAATGATTTTATTGATTATTCAGATCTTTTGACAAAAATTGATCCCAGATTTGAGATCTATGATAGAAACGGACAGTTGATTTTCAAAGGAATGCCAGAAAATAAGTTTATTTGGAACGGAAAGTTTAACGGAAGAGGGCTTCCGACCGCTTCTTATTGGTATATCCTGGAATGGAATGAATCCGGAAACCCAACACGTGTGCAGAACACTGGCTGGATACTCTTGAAAAACAGAAATTGATTATATCAATAAAATAAAATGCTTTCTTTACATTTGTATCAACTACTGTATTGCTCCAATGAAGAAAGCATTTTTATTTTTATTAGTCTTTATTATTTCGGTAAACTCATATGCGCAGATGGATACGGAGCATTGGTTTGCGCCGATGGGTAATAATACAACATTACCAAGTACTTATCAGTCTATTTATCTTTCTACAAAAGAAACAGTGCCGTTTGAAGTTAAGATTTATAACGGAAACACACTCTTAGGAACTAAGTCTATAAGCAAAGGAAAGTCTGAAATTTTTGATATTCCCAGACAATATATTATTACCGATGACAAGGCGGATCGGATGGTAGTCTTAAATAAGGGATTGCACCTTGTCGGAGAAAAAAAATATTTTGCAAATCTTAGATTTTCCGTAACAAATCACGCAGAAATCGTAACGTCTAAAGGGTTAGCCGGCCTGGGGAAAGAGTTTTATCTGGGAATGCCACAAGTTAATTTCGGAACCCAGGCTTTTATTTCTAATCATACTGCTAGTGTCATAGCCACAGAAAATTCTACAACAGTTACCTTATCAGGATATGAGCCTTCGTTGGTTTTTACCAATGATTCTAGTCCTCTATCTACGGAAAAAACGATAATTCTAAATAAGGGAGAATCGTATATATTCGAAATAGAAAACAATCAAAATTTTTGGAAAGGATTAATTGGTGCAAAGATTACAAGTGATAAAGCAATCAGTGTATCTTGTGGAAGTTTCTCAGGGAGAATTGCAGACACAGGTGTAGATATTTTTATGGATCAGTCTATTCCTGTAGAAAAAACCGGACGAGAGTTTATAGTGATGTCCGGCAATGGGAGAATACCATCCATAATGGAGCAGACGCTGGTTATAGCGACTGATGATAATACGCAAATTTTCTTAAACAATAATAGATCATCTGTTCCAGATTATACAATTTCCAAAGCAGGAGATTCTCTTTTCATAAAATCAGAAAAATATTTTCCCGTCTCCGTACAAGATAATCTTTATGGATTGCATATCACAACTTCTAAAAATGTATATATTTACCAATTGCTGGCAGGTAGTTCATTGCGGGAAGAAGCTTCTGGTGGAATGAATCTTATTCCTGCTCTTTCCTGCTTTCTGCCAAGTAAAATAGAAGAACTAAATGATGTTGATAAAAACCAAGTATATACTAGTTCAGAAGGAAATGTAACTAATCATTCAGAAGTTAAAATTAACATTATAGCACAAGCGAATGCGGATATTTACGTTAATGATACCAAAGCAGGCTTACTTGGTCCCTATCCTGTATTGGGAAGCTCCGACTGGGAGGTTTATACCTTGCTGGGTGCAAAAGGAAATATTACTGTAGAATCAAAAAATGGTAAAGCTGTCACGGCGGGTATAGCAGGGGGATCTACTAATGTAGGGTTTGGAGGATATTTCGCAGGATTCAGTTCTGTTCCGGCTATTTCCAAAACAGGAGACTGTGCAAAAGGGCAGCAATTAGTTGTAGATGATATTTATGATATTTTTGAATGGACTTACAGTCCGGATGATACAGTAGGTTCTTATGTGCCTTATCCGGGAAACTCCTATTCCATAAATCCAGGCGGTAAATTTGGTTATTACAAATGTACCGTGACCAAGACTTCTTGTTCTCCGTTGCCAATTACAACTAAGTCTTTCAAATATTTAAAGTGCACAGAGGTTACTGCTGTTGATATGGATACAATAGGTAATTGTAAAAGCATACCTGTCATTATTCCGGCTTTTAAAAAGGATCCGAGTATTATAATAGACACTTCCAAAACATTTATTTCTCAAAAACCTGCAGAAGGGGTAGCTTATGTGGATGCTTCTGGCGCCGTTCACTTTGATGCAAGCGGAAGCACTTTGGAACAAGTAACCTTCAAATATTACTTTGAAGGTTTTGGTGCTTTCCCAGATTCTGAAGAAGTAACAGTGACGGTCAATATTGCCCAAATCAAACTAAAAAATACAGAACAAACGCAATGTTTAAACGATAAAGGTGAAGGAATTTATAATCTTAAGTTTGCTTTTGAGACAGTAAATCCGGATCCATATAAAACATATTCTTACTACTCAGATTCTGGTTTGACACAGAAAATACCAGATGTTTTGACAGAAAGTTATCCATCAAAACCTGATAATAAAATCTATGTCGTTGTCACCAATCTATATGATTGTGATAACAGAAATAAACCAGCGGAAATACTTCTTAAGACTTTTGAACTGCCGACAATTAACACCATTGAAGTGTCGGGCACAGATTCTGTAACAATTAATGTATCTCAAGGAACACCAGGCTATTATTTTTACATCAAAAAAAATGGAAAGGAAACTGATTTTATACCAGAGTCTGCATATACTTACTTCGACAAACTTCCTGCAAGACTTCCGATCAATGATGGAAAAGGAAGTTATAGGGTCTATGTAAAATCTGCAGATAATTGCAGCCCCGTTTCCCAAAACTTTTCTGTTATAGGTATATCAAATATCATAACACCAAATGATGATGGTGCGAATGATTCTATAGATTATTCTGATTTAATGACCAAACTAGATCCTAGATTTGAGGTCTATGATAGAAATGGAAAGGTCGTTTTCAGAGGTTCACAGGAGAATCGCTACATCTGGAATGGAAAATCTGCCGGCAGAGAGCTTCCTACTTCTTCGTACTGGTATCTTCTGGAATGGAATGAGTCTTCAACTTCACAGAGGACGCAGAAGTCCGGCTGGATCCTTTTAAAAAACCGAAATTAATATTGAAAGAAACTCATTTAACAATAATTTCACAAAAAAGAAAATAATTCTGATTGCTTAACAATTTTGTGGCAAAGTTTAATAAAATTTTAACCTTGCCGGATTTTTATTTATAGAGGTACTATATGTGATTCTGTCTAAATTTGCCGCTATATTATGAAGAAGATTTTTACAATTGTTTTGCTTTTGTGTCTCGCTAAATTACAAGCGCAAGTTCTAAATGGGGAAATATACATCCGGGATAAATCCAGTCTGTATCTTAATCAGGTTTATGTTACTAATATCAATGAACATAAAAGTGTTTTGGCTAATTATAACGGAGAATTCAGAATTGCGGCAAAAGAAGGAGATGTGATTAGATTTACATCTATCGCTACAGAAAGAAAAGATATCACGGTGACATCTCAAATGCTCAATTTGAGTAAAAATTTTATAGAACTCCAGATTGCATATTACGAGATTCAGGAAGTTATTATCAGTTCTTTTCGTCCCACGGGAAATTTAAGAAAAGATGTTTCTATGCTGAAATCCTCAGAAAAAGCCTTCGAACTAAGAAAAATGATCGGTCTTCCAGAACCCACAGGTGACGGTTCTTTACCGGAGCTTCCTGTTATGTCTTTCAATCAGGGCTTAAGCTTCAGTATAGACAGTATTTTTGATCTTATTTCTGGGGAAAAGAAGAAGAAGGAAAGGTATCAGCAATATGAGAAGATGAGCAGAAGTATCCAAGCGCTTCAGGATTATTTTGGAGATGATTATTTTATACGTCTGAAAATACCTAAAGAGCTAATTCCTAATTTTTTACAGTTTGTCTATAGTTCGGATAACATTACAACATTTTTGGACGCAAATAATTTTGAAGCTGCCAAAATCTACATAGAAAAATATCTTCCAATTTATCTGCGAAGATTGCAAAATTCTCATATTATGCAAGTGAGAGATGATTTTAAAAATTAATTTAGAATTTTTTTAAATTTCCCCTGATTTATTAATTTTTTTTGGAAAAATAATTTTTTTTTAACTTATTTTTGCGCTTTTTTAGCGCACAGAAATTACAATATGGGGAAGAATAAAATTGCCAGATTCGAAGAAAACAAAATATTACCAAATGTTATACAGCCAACACGCGATGAAGCGATAAGCAGTTTCGCACACAAAGGAAAATGGGCAGCTTTTTTTGGTAACGATAATCCAATAGTTCTGGAGTTAGGTTGTGGAAAAGGAGAATATTCCGTGGGATTGGCAAAGGCATTTCCGGATAAAAATTTTATTGGGATTGATATCAAAGGTGCCAGATTTTGGTTTGGAGCCAAAGAAGCCGTTCAGTCAGGACTTAATAATGTGGCATTTGTAAGAACGCAGATTGAATTGATTGATCATTTATTTGCGGAAGGCGAGGTGTCCGAAATATGGATCACATTTCCAGATCCGCAGATCAAATTCAGGAGAACAAAACACAGGCTTACCAATCCGGAATTTCTTGGAAAATACCGAAAGATTATGAAAAAAGACGGTATTATTCATCTTAAAACAGATTCTGAGTTTTTACATGGGTACACATTAGGGATTTTGCAAGGATTCGGTCACAAGATCCTCACCTCTCACCATGACATATACGGGGCAGAAGAATATCAGCCAGATACACCTTTGCTCAAGGATATTAGAACATATTACGAAGATCTATTTTCATCGAAAGGCAAAACTATTACTTATATCAAATTTCAGTTAAAAAATGAATAAGTTTTTACTTTTTTCATTCATCATTTCCTTAACAAGTTGTGCCACACGTTCAGTATCTCCAGTCTTTGTGGACCATAACTCAAATATTATATTTTCTTCAGATCCTGTTAAGCTTCCAAAAAGTCTTGCTGTAGAACAAAAAGCAGTAATGTTGCTCAATCAGTTATTTAACACGGATCCTTCCAACGAAAAAATGATACTGGTGATCAGTAATGAGTCTGATTGTGATTTTACACTGAACATTACAGGGCGAAGCAATTATATACTGCCAGTTGCAGCAAAGAACACAGAAAGTATTGTTCTGGAACGTGGTGGTTATGAGGTAAAATCAGAAGTTTGTAAGACGCCTTACAAAACGTTCAAATTTTTTTTGGATAACACTAATCTCAGTATAAAACATACTATCGTAAAAAAAACAGAAGGAAATTCAAGGCTGTAATTCATTAACAAAGAGAATCCGTCTCACAACAAAATTTGAGGCGGATTTTTTATTTCGGTAAAATGTATATTATTTTGGAAAATAGAAAAAGTTGTCCTCTTTAGGCAACTTTCTTTCTTAGATTGTGTGCTAAAGCGTGTAAACCGAACTCCAATTCTACTTTTTTCAGACCT
>NZ_RJTU01000035.1 GCF_003730015.1 Epilithonimonas hominis
TCCTAAATGCACAACAGGTTCATTAAGATTATTTTAACAATTATGTGATGTAAATTTGCAGCATCAAAATGAAAAACGCAATCGTATATATTCTAATGTTTGTATTTCTGTTATTTACAGCAGAGAACAAACAAACCCTTGATTTCCAACAAGATTTTGGAACTCAGAATATCTCGTTGCAAGTTCTTTCTTTTGCTAAAAAACACCACAAGAATCATTCATTAGAGAAAACATCATTTCAACAAATTAATGATTCTCTAGATGCTCCCGAAGAAAGTAATCTGAATTTATCCGAAGCTCTTAATTTTGTTGCAATTATAGCGACATTCGGGTTTGGTTATCTTTTACATTTATATTTCAGACAAAGAACAAAAACTTTTCACGAGCCGAAACTTATTTTTTCTTCGGTCAAAAGATTTATTCTTCTGCGTTCTATCCAAATTTAAAATTTACTTTTTCGAAAACAGAATTACCCTTATTCCAAAGTGGTAAGAATCTCTGTTGTTTTTGAAAACTTTCCTATTCAATAATTTCGAATAATCATTGCTACGATTTTAATTCTAAAATTAGATTCTAAAGTCCAGTTTTAAAACGATTATTCTTTCAACACACAATCAAAAAAAAAAAAAAAAATAAAATAAAACTTATTTAAAATGAAACCGCAAGGTTCGTTAATTCCATTAAAAAAATATAAGATTATGAACAAGAGAGTCACATTAGCTCTTATTTTCAGCACATTATTGATGATTTTAAGCTGCAAAGACAAGAAAGAAGAAAAAGAAGAAACTGTCGTTTACCCAACAACGTCTCCGGTACAAATGGACACGGTAATCAACAAAGAATTTGTTTCCCAGATACGATCCGAAAGAAACATAGAGATCCGCGCTCAGGAAAAAGGATTCCTTGAAAAAATATATGTTGATGAAGGTCAGCACGTACAAGCCGGACAAGTTTTGTTCAGAATTATGCCACAACTTTATCAGGCTGATGTTTTGAAAGCTAAAGCAGAAGTAGCACAGGCTGAAATTGAATTACAGAATGCAAGTACTTTGGCAAAAAGCAACGTGGTTTCTATTAATGAAAAAAGAATGGCAAAAGCCAAATTGGATGCTGCTAAAGCTGAATTGAACTTAGCTCAAACCCATTTATCTTTCACTACAATTAGAGCACCTTTCTCAGGAATTATCGACCGTCTTCCTCTTAAATTAGGAAGCTTGGTTGACGAAGGCGATCTGTTGACAAGCCTTTCTGATAATGGTGGAATCTTCGCCTACTTCAATGTTTCCGAACCCGAATATCTTAATTATCAGACGCATTCTGCTGAAAGAGAAAACAATCAAGTTTCGCTAATTATGGCTAATGGAGAAGTTTTCCCAAATAAAGGAACTATCCAAACCATTGAAGGTGAATTTGATAATGAAACTGGAAATATCGCTTTCCGAGCCAAGTTCCCAAATTCAAATCAATTATTGAGAAACGGAGAAACTGGAAAAATCCAAATGACGCTTCCTCTTAAAAATGCTTTAATCATTCCTCAAAAAGCGACTTACGAAATCCAAGATCAGAAATATGTTTTCGTAGTTGGCAAAGACGGTGTTGCAAGGTCTAAAAATATCAAGGTTTCTTATGAATTACCTGATATCTACATAGTTTCAGAAGGTCTTGATGTTGGAGATAAAATTTTGTTAGAAGGTGTTCAAAAAGTGAAAGACGACCAAAAAGTGGAAACTAAATTCCAAGATCCGAAAAAAGTCCTGAGCTCATTAAAATTACAAGCCAACTAACATAATGGTTAATGATTAATTGTTAATGGTAGCACTGCTTCTCATTAATAATTAACAATTGACAATTAATAATTAAAAAAATTATGTTTAAGAAATTCATTCGCAGACCAGTTCTGTCTATCGTAATCTCTTTGATTATCGTATTTATGGGAATCTTATCTTTGGTAAAACTTCCTATAACGCAATTCCCGGCTATTTCTCCGCCAAAAGTGAACATCACGGCGGAATATCCTGGAGCTAATAACGAATTGCTGATTAAATCTGTTGTAATTCCTTTGGAACGTGGACTAAACGGTGTTCCGGGAATGAAATATATGACCTCCGACGCCGGAAACGACGGAGAATGTTCCATCCAAATCGTTTTTGATTTGGGAACTGACCCAAATGTTGCTGCAGTTAACGTTCAAAACCGTGTATCATCTGTTGTTAATAAATTACCTCCGTTAGTAGTTCGTGAAGGTGTAAAAATCACGCGTGAAGAGCCGAATATGTTAATGTATATCAACCTTTACAGTGATGACCCGAAAGCCGACCAAAAATTCCTTTTCAACTATGCGGACATCAACGTAATGTCAGAATTACGAAGAGTTAGCGGCGTTGGTTTTGCTGATATCTTAGGTACTCGTGAATATGCAATGCGTATTTGGTTGAAACCTGATAGAATGACAGCTTACGGAATTTCTGCAGACGAAGTGATGGAATCTTTGAATGCTCAAAGTTTGGAAGCTTCTCCCGGAAAAACAGGTGAAAGTTCCGGTAAACGTTCTCAGTCATTTGAATATATTTTGAAATATCCCGGTCGTTTCAATAATGAAAAAGATTATGGAAATATCATTCTGAAAGCTAAAACTGATGGCGAATTTGTAAGACTGAAAGATGTTGCTGATATAGAATTCGGTTCATCAATGTATGACATCTACTCTACTTTGAATGGAAAACCGTCTGCAGCGATTACATTGAAACAATCTTATGGTTCTAATGCAAGTGACGTTATCAAGAATGTAAAAATATTAATGTCTGATTTGCAAAAAACCTTCCCAAAAGGAATGCATTACGAAATCAGTTATGACGTTTCAAGATTCTTGGATGCATCGATTGAGAAAGTAGTTCATACTTTATTCGAAGCGTTTATATTAGTAGCAATCGTGGTTTTCTTATTCTTAGGGGACTGGCGTTCTACATTGATTCCAACAATTGCGGTTCCGGTTTCATTAATAGGAACATTTGCCATAATGTCCGCTTTTGGAATTACTTTAAACTTGATTTCACTCTTTGCTTTGGTAATGGCAATTGGTATTGTCGTCGATGATGCGATTGTGGTGATAGAAGCCGTCCACGCCAAGATGGAAGAGAAGCATCTGTCGCCACTCAAGGCAACAGAAGAAGCAATGCACGAAATCAGCGGGGCAATTATCGCAATCACTTTGGTAATGGCATCAGTTTTCATTCCGGTGGCGTTTATGTCCGGTCCGGTCGGGGTTTTCTATCGTCAGTTTTCGATTACGATGGTTTCATCAATCATTTTGTCTGGAGTTGTCGCTTTGACATTAACACCGGCTTTGTGTGCAATCATTCTGAAAAACAATCACGGAAAAGAGAAAAAGAAAACACCAATCACAAGATTTTTGGATAATTTCAATAACTTATTTACAATTGGAGCCGGAAAATACCACAACTTATTGACTAAAGTTGTTACAAGAAAAATGGTAACGCTTCCGTTATTGGTTCTTTTCTGTATCGGAACATTTTTCTTGAGTAATAAATTACCTTCCGGATTTATTCCCAGTGAAGATCAAGGGATGATTTATGCGATTATTCAAACGCCTCCGGGTTCAACTTTGGAAAGAACCAATCAAATTGCATTACAGCTTCAAAAAGCTTCTGAAGATATTGATGGCGTTTCGTCTGTTTCATCTTTAGCTGGTTATGAGATTTTGACTGAAGGTACTGGTTCTAACTCCGGAACTTGTTTGATTAACCTTAAAAATTGGGACGAAAGAAAAGAATCTGCTACGGAAATCATCGAACAATTGGAACAAAAAGCCAAAGAAATTCCCGGAGCAAACATCGAATTCTTCCAACCACCGTCAATTCCCGGTTATGGAGCTGCAGGAGGTTTTGAATTAAGACTCTTGGATAAAGCAGGAAGTGGTGATTATCATAAGATGGAACAAGTCAGCAATGATTTTGTGAAAGAATTGAAAAAACGTCCGGAACTAGGTTCTGCTTTCACATTCTATTCTGCGAGTTTCCCTCAATATATGTTGAAAGTTGACAATGATTTAGCAGAGCAAAAAGGTGTAACAATCGAAAAAGCAATGGACAATCTTTCAACATTGATTGGTTCTAATTACGAAACAAGTTTCATCCGGTTCGACAGACCTTATAAAGTGATTGTTCAGGCCGGTCCACAATATCGTGCTTTGCCAAGCGATTTATTGAAATTATATGTCAAAAATGATAAAGACCAAATGGTTCCTTATTCAGATTTTATGCATCTTGAAAAGGTTTACGGATTGTCGGAAATCACGAGACATAATATGTACAACTCTTCCGAAGTGAGTGGAACGCCGGCTCCTGGATATAGTTCCGGAGATGCTATTAAAGCCATTCAGGAAGTTGCAGATAAAACTTTGCCAAGAGGTTTCGGAATCGATTGGGCTGGTATTTCTAAAGACGAAGTTTCCAGAGGTAACGAAGCGATTTATATTTTCCTGGTTTGTCTTGGATTTGTTTATCTGATTCTTTCTGCTCAGTACGAAAGTTTCATTTTACCGTTGCCAATCATTTTGTCATTACCAACGGGGATTTTCGGAGCGTTCTTATGTCTTTCACTTTTCGGATTAGAGAATAACATCTATGCACAAGTTGCAATGGTAATGCTCATTGGACTACTCGGAAAGAACGCCGTTTTGATTGTCGAATTTGCTGTGCAGAAAAAAGCAGAAGAAGGACTTTCTACAAAAGAAGCTGCGCTGCAAGGAGCGTCTTTGAGATTCCGTCCAATTTTGATGACATCGTTCGCATTTATTGCAGGATTGATTCCATTAGCTTTAGCAACTGGACCTGGAGCTGTAGGTAACAGAACCATTGGAACGGCTGCTGCAGGAGGAATGCTCATCGGAACTATTTTCGGATTGATGATAATTCCTGGATTGTATTACATTTTCGCCAACATTGCGGCCAAGTCCAAACTGACTTACTATGAAGAAGAAAATCCTTTAACAGAACAAACTGAACCTTACCAACACGATGGAAAATTTGAAGATAAATAATCCAATCAATCCAGAGGTAAAAACAATAAAAATTAAAAGACAAAAATGATAAAGCCTCGGAGAGGCAAACTGTTAATAGAAATAGACCAAGTTGTGAATTTGAGCTCCGTAGGAGCGGACTTAGACATTACGAAAACAGGTCGTTCCTACGGAACTTCTGTAAAACGAACCAATAAAATCTATTAACAGTTTGTCTCAACGAGACATTTATAAAAATTAAGGTATGACTAAATTATTTCATAATCATAAAAACATTGTCGCAACAGCATTCATTTCATTAGCATTGATTGGATGTAAAGCACCAATGGCGACTAAAATTCAGGATAGAGTAAAAGAAACCATTCCTCAGAATTTTGAAAATCAGACTGCTTCGGAAAATAATTCCGGAATCACGCCTTGGAAACAATTTTTCACAGACCCGAATCTTGTGAATCTGATTGATGAAGCTCTGAAAAATAATCAGGAATTAATGATTACACTTCAGCAAATCGAAATCGCAAAAAGCGATGTGATGTACAAAAACGGAAAATTAAGTCCGACTGTTGCAGCAAGATTAGGAGCCGGAATAGAAAAAGTGGGTCGTTACACGAGTACAGGAGCTGGTGATGCATCCACAGAAATAACCGATGGAAAAGAAGTTCCAGAGAATTTAGGAAATTTTGAAGGCGGTTTAGTTGCGAACTGGGAAGTTGATATCTGGCATAAACTGAGAACTGAAAAACAAGCTGCTGTCGCCCATTACCTGTCAACAGTTGAAGGAAAGAATTTTGTTCTGTCAAGTTTGATTGCTGAAGTTGCTGATAATTATTATGAATTACTATCTCTTGATAATCAATTGGATATTATTCATCAATATATGGATTTGCAGAAAAAAGCGCTTGAAGTGGCCAAAATCCAAAAGCAGGCAATGGCTGCAACAGAATTGGCTGTGAAAAAATTCGAGGCTGAATTGGCAAAATCCAATGCGACCGAATACGATCTGAAGCAGCAAATCACGGAAAAGGAAAACCAAATCAATGCTTTGCTTGGTCGTTACCCACAACCGATTGTAAGAACCAAAGAAAGTTTTATGTCGATTGTTCCTCAAACAGTTTATACAGGAATTCCGTCCCAGTTATTAGCGAATCGTCCTGACATCAAACAAGCCGAATTGGAATTACAATCTGCAAAATTGGATGTGGAAGCGGCTAGAAAAGAATTCTATCCAAGTCTGGAAATCAATGCAGCACTTGGTTTGGAAGCTTTTAATCCTTCATATTTGGTAAAAATGCCGGAATCGATTGCTTACAATCTGGTTGGAGAATTGGCTGGTCCGCTGATTAACAAAAGCGCGATTCAAGCGCAGTTCAAATCCGCAGATGCAAGACAAATCCAAGCTTTGTATGAATATGACAAAACCATTTTGAGCGCTTATCTTGACATTACCAATCAAATGTCGGCAATCAAAAACCTCGATAAATATTATGAAATGAAGTCTCAGGAAGTAAAAGCGCTTGACCAAGGAATCGATATTGCCAATCAGTTATTCAGAAATATGAGAGCGGATTATCTGGAAGTTCTGATGAATCAGCGTGATGCTTTGGACGCCAAAATGGAACTCATCGAAGCTAAAGAGAGACAACTAAGCACAGTTGTGAATATCTACAAAAGCTTAGGTGGCGGCTGGAAATAAACATTCATTATCTCTCTATACGCGATGCTCTCGGAATTTTTTTCGGGAGCATTTTTTTAAAATTGATAAAAATCAGAAGTTTTATTTATTAATATTTTAATTGTAATTTTGCATTTTAAAATCAGAATTAAAAACGATTCATACGATATGAGTACAACAACACAATACGTTCCTTATAAAGTTAAGGACATTTCCCTAGCAGAATGGGGAAGAAAAGAAATTACTTTGGCTGAAGCAGAAATGCCTGGTTTGATGGCTATCCGTGAAGAATACGGACCATCTCAACCTTTGAAAGGCGCAAGAATCGCTGGATGTCTGCATATGACCATCCAAACTGCAGTTTTGATTGAAACTTTGGTAGCTCTAGGTGCTGAAGTAACTTGGTCTTCTTGTAATATTTTCTCAACCCAAGACCACGCAGCTGCTGCAATTGCTGCTGCAGGAATTCCTGTTTACGCTTGGAAAGGTCTTAACGAAGAGGAATTCGATTGGTGTATTGAGCAAACTCTTTTCTTTGGAGAAGACAGAAAACCATTGAATATGATTCTTGATGATGGTGGAGATTTGACGAATATGGTTTTTGATAAATATCCAGAATTCACAAAAGATATCAAAGGACTTTCTGAAGAAACTACAACCGGAGTTCACAGATTGTACGAAAGAATGAAAAACGGAACTCTAGTAATGCCTGCAATCAACGTAAATGATTCTGTTACTAAGTCTAAATTCGATAACAAATACGGTTGTAAAGAATCTGCAGTAGATGCTGTAAGAAGAGCAACAGACGTAATGCTAGCTGGAAAAAGAGTTGTAGTTTGCGGATACGGAGACGTTGGAAAAGGAACTGCTGCATCTTTCAGAGGAGCTGGTTCTATTGTTACTGTAACTGAAATTGACCCAATTTGTGCGCTTCAAGCTGCAATGGACGGTTACGAAGTGAAAAGATTGGATACTGTTGTGGATAACGCAGATATCGTAATTACAACTACTGGTAACTTCAACATCGTCAGAAAAGAGCATTTCCTTAAGATGAAAGATAAAACGATTGTTTGTAACATCGGTCACTTCGATAACGAAATCGATATGGCTTGGTTGAACGAAAACTACGGTCACACAAAATCAGAAGTTAAACCTCAGGTGGACATATATACAATTGAAGGTAAAGAAGTTATCATCCTTGCTGAAGGTAGATTGGTAAACCTTGGTTGCGCAACGGGTCACCCATCTTTCGTGATGTCTAACTCTTTCTCCAACCAGACTTTGGCTCAAATTGAACTTTGGAACAATTCAGAAGCTTACGGAAACGAAGTTTATATGTTGCCAAAACATCTTGACGAAAAAGTAGCAGCTCTTCACCTTAAGAAATTAAGCGTAGAATTGGAAACGCTTTCTCCGGAACAAGCTGATTATATCGGTGTTTCTGTTGAAGGACCTTTCAAACCTGAGTATTACAGATACTAAGAATTGTCATCCTGAGCTTGACGAAGGATCTTAACATTATAGAAACTCTCCAATTTTTGGGGAGTTTTTTTGTTAGGAGCTTAATCCCGCTATCCGCTATATCTTTTTTGTTTTCAGAACGATAGTCCATAAAAATAACATTAGCAATAGAAAACAAAAAAGGATGTCGCTGCTATCGGGGCTATGGGTTTTGTACCTTTTATCAATGTTTCAAAAAAGTTTGACCGTAACTTTTGAACTTAGAAAAAACAAAAGTGATAATTAGCGCCACAAAACAACCTATACAAACACAAATCACACGCTCAATCGGAATCAGCCAATCGTGCGCCTGATTTTCCTCAATCAAAACAATTACCATAGCTGCAAGAGCAGAACGAAGCGTATTATCAAGCTTCAGAGCAATTCCAACCAAAATCGTCAAGGCGACACCAATACAAATCAATAAAATATTAGGAATCGGAATCAGAAATAAAATCATTCCGATCGAAGCGCCGAGAAGATTGGATTTGATTCGGTCATAAGCCAGCTTATTGCTATTATCTGGCGAAAACACGATCACAACGGAAATCAAAGCCCAATAAACTGGATATTGCGGAAGAAAAATATAAAACAGATAACAAATAGATGCGCCAATTACGCATTTTATTAAGTAAATCCATTCTGAGACGGACACTCTTAACCTTAAAAATTTGGAAAACTGTTGTATAAAATTCGACATCAATAGTTTGCTAGAATTGAAGCTTCAAAATTATAAAAGATAAAACGAATGGAAGATTCCTGAAACATTATTTATGTCATAAAGATTTCATTTTCCTTTCATAATTATTAAATTGCAACATCAAAAAATTTCAAAAAAAATGGAATATTCTCAACTGGAGCCAAAAGTGATTTGGAAAAACTTCGAAGCACTGAATTCGGTTCCCAGACCATCAAAAAAAGAAGAAAAAGTTATAAAATTCATAAAAGAATTCGGTGAAAATCTTGGATTGCCAACTACTGTTGACGAAGTTGGAAATGTCATCATCACAAAACCTGCAACCGCTGGAATGGAAAACAGAACGCCAATCGTGATGCAATCCCACCTTGATATGGTTTGCCAAAAAAACAATGATGTAGATTTTGATTTCGAAACTCAAGGAATTCAAATGTATGTAGATGGCGATTGGGTTCGAGCCAAAGGAACAACTTTGGGCGCTGACAACGGTTTGGGCGTTGCAACAATTATGTCCATTTTAGAAAGTAATGACATTGCACATCCTGCTTTGGAAGCCCTTTTCACTATTGATGAAGAAACAGGAATGACAGGTGCTTTAGCCTTGAAACCGGGACAACTGAAAGGAGAAATTCTTTTAAATCTTGATACAGAAGAAGATGATGAAATTGATATCGGCTGTGCTGGAGGTGTGGATGTTACGGCTTCTGCAAAATTTGATGTAGAAGATGTACAAGGTGAAACTTTCAAAATCGAAATTAAAGGTCTGCAAGGCGGACATTCCGGAATGGATATCATCAAAGGTCTTGGAAACTCGAATAAATTATTAGGAAGATTGCTGTTTTTAGGATTAGATAATCAAATTCAGTTAATTTCTATCGATGGTGGAAGTTTGAGAAATGCCATACCTAGAGAAGCTAAAGCAGTATTTTCAGTAGATAATTCGCAAGATTTTTCAGAAAAATTTGAAAAACTTAAATCTGAAATTCTTGAGGAGTTTGCTTCATTAGAAAAAGATTTAGTTATCCATATCGAGAAATTAGATTTATCAGAAAAAGCAATTTCTGTTGAAGATTCTAAAAAAATAGTTTTTGCAATCAATGCTACTCACAACGGCGTTTTCCGAATGAGTCCTGATGTAGAAGGCTTGGTAGAAGCGTCTAACAACGTTGCAAGAGTGGAGTTGAAAAATGGAGAAATCAAAATATTAAACTTGACGCGTTCTTCCGTAGAATCAACAAAATGGGAAGTGGCAAATCAATTGAAAGCATCTTTTGAAAGCAATGGATTGAAAACAGAATTCGGAGGTTCTTATCCCGGCTGGAAACCAAAACCTGAAGCAGAAATCATCAAAGTAATGACTGAACTTTACGAGTCTAATTTTGGCGAAAAACCATTGGTAGTCGCCTGTCACGCAGGATTAGAATGTGGAATCATCGGAGCCAATTATCCAAAAATGGAAATGGTGAGTTTTGGTCCCACGATAAAAGGCGCCCATTCTCCGGATGAAAGAGCGAGTATATCATCTGTTCAAAAATTCTGGAAATATACTCAGGAGATTCTGAAAAATATTCCTAAAAAATAATTTATACCAACAAAAAATGCTCATCTAATTAGACGAGCATTTTTTTTAAATCATAATCCTAGTGACCAGAATGTCCATCAGCACCGTGTGCGTGACCGTGCGCCAATTCTTCTTCCGTTGCAGGACGAGTGTTCAAAATCTCAACATCGAAATGTAAAGGTCTTCCTGCCATTGGATGATTAAGGTCTACAACCACAGCTTCTGGAGTAACTTCTACAACCAAAGCTTGGAAATTATTCCCTTGATTGTCGGACAATGGTAGAACCGCCCCAACTGGAGGCAATTCTTGTCCTTGGAACATATCCACAGGCAACTGAGTAACAGCTTGAGGATCTCTTTCTCCGTACCCTTCGCTTGGTTCGATAGTGAAAGATGTTGTTTCGCCAATATTCAAGTTCTGAATTTCTTGTTCAAATTTCGGAATCATCATTCCTACACCGTAAAGAAACGTCATTGGGTTTTCTGCAGAAGTCTCTTCTACGAAAACTTTTTCTCCTGCTTCATCATTAGTATGTAGAACGTATTTCAAAGTTACTACGTGATTTTTGTCTAATGCCATTTTTAAAAAATTTTAATTATCTGATAATATCAATATGTATACGAATGGCAAATTTACTCTTTTCAAAATAAAACGTTAATCCTCTTTTTAAAGCGTTTCTAATTTTTTACTTTCCAAAATTTTCTGGAACTTAGCAGAATGGCAAAACTCAAAACTCAATATTTCTGTCAGAACTGTGGCGCGCAATATTCCCAATGGCACGGGCAATGCAAAACTTGTGGAGAATGGAATACGCTTGTGGAAGAAATTGTGGAAAAATCAACAAAATCTGTTGTTGCTAAATCTAAATCTTCCATCATCAACATCATCGAAGTCGAAACCAATGAAGAGCCGAGAATCAAAACACCTTCCGAAGAACTGGACCGAGTTTTAGGTGGAGGAATTGTTTTGGGGTCTGTAACTTTGATAGGTGGCGAACCCGGAATTGGAAAATCGACTCTGCTTCTTCAATTAGCTTTAAAAATGAAGAAGAAAATTCTTTATGTTTCCGGAGAAGAAAGTGCGTCGCAAATAAAAATGAGAGCCGACCGTTTAGCCGAAGTCAAAAATCCAAACTGTTTCCTGTTTACTGAAACTAATGTTGAGAAAATCCTGCACGAAGCCAAGAAATTGATGCCTGATTTTATGATTATCGATTCTATCCAGACGCTTCAATCTCAATTGATAGAAAGTTCGCCAGGAACGGTTTCTCAAATCCGGGAATGCTCTAACGAAATCATCAAATTTGCCAAAGAAAATAACATTCCAGTTTTCCTCGTTGGTCACATTACGAAAGATGGACAAATCGCAGGACCAAAAGTTTTGGAGCATATGGTAGATGTGGTCCTGAATTTCGATGGCGATAGAAATCATCTTTTCCGATTGCTTCGGGCCAATAAAAACCGTTTCGGTTCTACATCAGAAATTGGGATTTACGAAATGATTTCACAAGGTTTGAAAGAAATTAAAAATCCATCTGAAGTACTTATTACCAAAAAATCTGAAGAACTTTCCGGCAATTCTGTTGCAGTAACTTTGGAAGGCAATCGACCGATGCTGTTGGAAATTCAGGCTTTGGTTTCAACCGCAGTTTATGGAACGCCACAAAGAAGCTCGACTGGTTTTGATTCCAAAAGATTGAATATGCTTTTGGCAGTTTTAGAAAAAAGAGCAGGTTTCCAACTCGGCGCAAAAGATGTTTTCCTCAATATCACAGGCGGAATTAAAACAGATGATCCAGCTTTGGATTTAGCAGTTGTAGCTTCAATTTTATCAAGTAATGAAGACATTGCAATCTCTGAACATTATTGTTTTGCAGGAGAAATTGGCTTAAGTGGTGAAATCCGTCCGATTGCACAAGCGGAACAAAGAATTACTGAAGCAGAAAAATTGGGTTACGAGAAAATCTTCATTTCCAATCTTAACAAACTTCCGAAGAAAAAATTCGGAATTAAAATTGAGGAAATCAGTAAAATTGAGGATTTTGTGGAGTTACTATTTTAATCAAAATTTCAAATCATGAAAACTTGGACCCAATATATTTTTTTGATTCTTGCCATCGGAAGTTTACTGTATAACATTTATGATGGGTTTCAAAATAATTTCGAAAATGGCTTTTACACAATAATTAGTTTTTCTTTATTCAGTATATTAGCCATAAGTAAATTTACCAAACATCCTTCATAATTGAATTATCTCGCCCACTCGATACTTTCTTACACCAACGGACAACTTGTTGGGAATATGATTGCGGACTTTATAAAAAATAATGAGCGAGAAAGTTTTCCATTGGAAATTCAGGAAGGGATTAAACTTCATCGGTTTATTGATACATTTACAGACACTCATCCAGCAGTTTCAGAAGCCAAGAAGATTTTCAGTCCACTAGTCAGACTATATTCGGGTGCATTTGTAGATGTTGCTTTTGATTATTTTGTTGCTCATTATTACCCAGAAAAGGAATTGAGAAATCATTCTCTGAAAGTTTATAAAATACTTTGGGAAAATGAAAAATGGCTTCCCGAAAATTATAAAAAAATGCTTGTAAGGATGCAGCAAGATGATTGGTTGACCAATTACAGAACGGATCAAGGCATAAAATTTAGTATGCAGAATGTTCTTAACAAGGCTAAATATCTGGAAAAAGACATTTCTATATTTGAAGTTTTTCTTGATAACAAAGAAAAATTAAAAATGTATTTTGAATGTTTTTTTCCAGAGTTAATAGATCAATCTAAAAAAAATTTCCTGTCATAAGTAGGCTTATTAAATATTTGTTACCAATTTCTGTAATGCGACTTTAAAAATGACATTGAAATCTGATTTTTATGTTATTTTTTTTAATAATTTTGAAGTTAGGTTAAGATGTGGTACTATCAAAAAAAATAATAGACATCCTTGTAGTTCTTTCATTCCTAAATGGAGCGAAGGCGCAACAATACGCTACCAAAAAAATTGATAGACTTATAGCTCTTTCTTTTTCAGCTTGCTAATAGGCATCAAGCACTTCAAATATGTGCGAAAACCTACCAGCTGTCTGACGCTGTAGGATATTATCCCGGCAAAGCCCAATCCCTTAATGCCAATATCAACTCATACATTGGCCTCGTTGAGCGGGAAAAAGCACTCAGATCCGCCAATAAGTTATACAAAATTGCAAGCAGCGAAAGCGATGACTATTATATGGGGCAAGCTCTGATGGCACAAGCTCTTTCTTACGCTTATTTTGGTTTTTTTGAAAAGGCTCTCAAAATCAATAAGGACGCAGAAGTCATTTGCAGCAAAATAAAAGATAATGATGAATTTTATAGCTCTCTGGGACAAGTTTATGCTGGTAGAGCAGAAATCAATCTGCATGATAAAACAGATTTTGCACTGAAATTATCTTTTTAAACTGACTTAAAAAAAAGCTCCGGCAGATTGATTGCGGAGCTTTAACTTTATATTATCGGAGATATTTCCATCTAGGAATAATTTCTAAAAGTCCAAGACCTATAAATAGAAATAAAACTGTAATATCAGAATACAAATAAGTACTCAGGAAATAATTATGCAGTCCGAAATGCAGCATAATCAATATAGGAAAAAAAATTACGCCAGCTTTCCTATTAAAAATAATTAGTACCCAACTGAGAATTGCCAAAATATCAATTCCAAGAGTGTAATAAAAAAAACCAAAAGGAATATTGATAGCTTTATGCTGAGATAGCTCCGCAAGATCGGTATTGACACTTAAAAAAAACACAAGCAGAATCAGCCCGAAGATGATATAGAAACTTTTATTTTTTCTAAATTTTTCAGCTAATGAATTCATAATTTAAAATTACTAAAAAAGAGCTTAATAAATAAGCTCTTTCCAATAGAAAATCTTCTACTAACTAACTATATACTAACCGCATTTATAAGACGGTTCTTATCACTGATATACTCTTCCATAGAGATCATACTCTCTGTTCTCATGACATCCTGAATATCATCGATTTGATAGATGATTCTTTTTGCATCTTCAGTATTCTTTGCTTTCATTTTACAAAAAATATTATATTTTCCTGAAGTCACACTTGCTTCTACTACATTTGGAATCAATGCCAATTGTTTAAGAACTTCCTGAGTATGATTGGACTTAGTAAGTAGAATACCTATGAAAGCTGTAAAATTATAGTCTAATTTACCGTAATCTATATTTAAAGATGACCCTAAAATAATTCCCGCATCTTCCATTTTCTTTACCCTTACGTGTATTGTTCCTGCTGAAACATCCATTTGTTTAGCAATCTCTGTGAAAGGCATTCTTGTATTTTCTACCAGGAAGTCAAGAATTTTTTTATCGATATCGTCTAATTGATAATTCATTTCGATTTTATTATTAATTTAAAATAAACTTATTTTTTTTGCAAATTTAAAAAAATTAATTTAAATAAAAACATTTATTAACAGATTAACATCTTTTAACAAAATACAATAAATACTATGACAATTATCATTTTTTAGCCTTGTTTTTTATAGAATCTGTTTTATTTGTTACAGAAACCAGAGAGTCTGCTTTTGTAGTATTTTTCTTTTTAAACACTTCTCGAAGAGAATTAAAACTTTTACTATAAACAACTCCAATTCCATAATTTTGATTAGCACCTGGCGTTATGGCGGTGGTGATACCAATGTTAGATGGCTTCGAATATGCTCGAAACAACCTGCTTCCATTGTTATTTTTACTCCAGTCATACTCTACGATCCCTTCAACAGAAAGATAATTGGCATTGGTATTCTGGGTTTTGGTAATAGGAACTCCCAAGCCCGTCTTGAATTTGATTCTTGGAGAAAGTGCGAGGCTTACATTGGTATTTGCCCTGTCAGAAGTATTTGATTTCGCATCTCCGCTGATATAATCTAGATTTATCTGGAAAGCACTGCTGATGGTATTAAGAACTGAGCCTAATTGCTTAAAAGCCACATTGTATCCCGTATTTTGCAATGATTTTGAAATATTTGTAAAATCCAGACCTCCAGAATTAGGGACATTAAAACTATTAAGAACCAGAACAGATCCAAACTGAATTGTCTTTTCGTCCGCAGTATTTATTTTGGAAGCTAGGGTTTCTCTTACTTGTGATGGTGCATCCGGTGCCGTAACATCAAATTTGATATCCGGATCCGTCAATGTATTGGTAATTTTGGTTGTGAGAACTACATCAACTGGCTGAGCAATAGACATCTGTAAATAATCGCCGGTATTGGTAACGGTCCTTCTGTAGTTTGCAATGATATCCAGATCCGGAGTCATAGGACTACCGCTCCACCGGATACTACTGTTTTTTGCAATCTGAAATGTCCTGTTAAGCACTGCTTGTGAAACGAATGTTCCATTATCTACAGTATAGGTACCGTTCATAGAAATATTCCCACTCCTTTCCATACGGAACTTCAGATGATCTGCATCGCCACGTACAGAAATATTCCCTACATCATCACCCACCAAAACATTAACAAGCGACCCTTTATCTATGGTGACATCAAAGTCAATTAACATATTAGCTCCGGATCTTTTCTTTTTTTCTACAGAAATAACGCCTGCATTATCCCTTTTCAAAAATCTTAATATTTTAAACTCCTCCACATTCGTTGTAGATGCACTATTAAAAGTAAAAGTACTGTTGTTTAGAACTCTTAGACCATCATTAGAGGTTCCAATAGATAATCCAGTTACCGGACCATCTACATATAAGTCTCCCTGTGCAGTAACTCTTCCCCAAAAAAGGTCGTTTTCATCCTGGGTAGAGTTTAGGACTAGAAGATTATCTGCACGCATAATTAGGTTGACTCCAAGAGAAGACAAGGTTTCAAACTGAATAGATCCGGAAACATTGCCTTTTGAATTTTCCCTACCATCTCGGATTCCAATATTATTCAGAATGGCAAGTCCTCTGGAAAGATTGATAACAGTATCGTCAAAAGAATAATCAACACCCGTAAAGATAAGTTTTAAGCCAAACCCCTTCAAAGCAATATCACCACTATAATCGATATCATTAATAGGACCCGAAATTTTAAGATCACCGGTAGCCTTCCCACGTAAATTACCAAAAATTTCTTTGACAAACTGCTGCGCGAAGCCAAGATCAAATTCATTCATTTTCGCGGCTAGATTCAGGACGGGTGAAGCGAGATTATTATCGATTGTTCCTGTCACATCCAAGGTATTTTTACCGAGGAATTCAGAAGACAAGGCTTGTATGCTTACATCAAAAACATTCGATTTTTCGCTTTTGGTAATTTTTGTTTCAAGATTACCCATTCCTTTACCATTCATAAAGATATTTTCCACATTCAAATCAATCAAAGGTTCCAGATTCTCTCCGGATTTTCTGATTTGTACAGTTCCATTAGCCGTTCCTCTGATATCCATAGAATTGCTATCTTTCCCGAAAGCCAGGAGCTTGGAAATATCAAGATTTTTAACCTCTGCATTAGCAGTAAAATCTTTTCCAGATTTAAAATCAGCAGTTTTTACGAGCAGTTCACTATCATCAGAAAAAACCCGTAGGTTCTGAATTAAAACATCTTTTTCTTTCTTTCGGTAAGTTATAGAATGATTCAGTTCCGGACTCGTATCAACAGTCCAAGCCACGCCATTGAATTTGACCGTAGTTGGCTCAAAACGAAACACATAATCTCCCGCAGGATTAGTTGTCTGATTGATATTAACGGTATATTCCTTCATTTCATTTGCAGTCTCATCATCGGGACTGCCCAGTTTAAATTCGGTTCCAATTCTAAGCAATTGGCCGTTCTCATTCGTAGCCGTGAGCTTCACGTCCTGAAACACTTTGTTTGCATATTGGCCTCTTTTCACAGTTGCCAGCAACTGCTGGTTAAGATTAGCTGTGTTAATTCTCAGCCTCAGGCTGTCAATCATTGTGCTGTCTTTCGCTTTATTGAGATCTGGCTGGAATGTCGCATCAGTTTCAGCTAAAAATTTTTCAGCTTCCGTAAGTTCTCTTTTGTTAGCCAATATGTACTTGATCTTGTTTGCATCTGCACTTAGTACGAGATCATTGGTCGCTCCTGTGTAGTTACCGGAAACTTTCGCACCCCCCGGCAATTTGAGATCCGGCACAAAAAAAGAAACAAGACCTTGTTTTACATCCAATTCAAAATCAAAATATTGACCGTTATATGTTTTTTTCAGAGGATTCCCAACCAAGATTTTGTTAATGCTATTGCTAATCATATTTCCAATCTCCTCAAGGTTAAATCTACCGGACAATC
This sequence comes from Epilithonimonas hominis, assembly GCF_003730015.1. Lineage (GTDB taxonomy): Bacteria > Bacteroidota > Bacteroidia > Flavobacteriales > Weeksellaceae > Epilithonimonas > Epilithonimonas hominis. Next base: position 17,793 of record NZ_RJTU01000035.1, read on the forward strand.
TCCCGTTGACAGCTCCAGGCGCATCTACTGAAACTATTCTGTTTCCGTTTTCAAAATAAGCCTTAAGCCTAGAATCAGGAATATGAAGCTTTTGAGCAGGAGAATTCAGAACCAGATTTGTTATACTAGTATCGAGATTCAGATCATTTAGATTGGTCATCGAAATTTTTCCGGCTACCAATCCGCTAACGGCATTAGTTTCACCTGCCGAAACTCCAAAATATATCAGATTAAGATATCTGATATCGGCTGTAAAATCTGCAAATAACCTTTTGGTACTGAAATCTACAATTCCTTTAAAATTTCCCTTTGCATTAGGGTCATTAGCTAAAATATTCCCTGTGAATCTTTTTTTATTGAGAACACCGTCTATAGAAATATTGTTAAGACTCTTCCCCATCAGATCAATATGATTAACACTGGAAGATGTTTTAACATACATTGTATTCACATCAAAACCTTCACCCTGAATATTGAATTTTCCCGAGATCAGCCCAACCTGCTTATTTTTGGTCAGTGCAGTTACATTCAGATCTTTAACCTCAACATAACCTTTATATCTAGGGCGTTTTGTGCTATAATCAACCAGATTGAAATCCTTCATCTTCGCTTGGCCAATTCCGGTGATTAGATTACCACTGGCAAAAATCTGTTTCGGATTAACTTTTACAGATCCGTTATATTTGAGCCTTCCGAAATCATCCGCAAAATTTCCGAGCTTGGAAGAAATAAATTTTGGCAATGTCGCTTTCAGACCTTTGTAGGTAAAATCTGCGGAAACATCTTTACTTTCAATAAAAAATTTTTTATCCAAAACGCTTGAAATACTCATTTTTTTGGTATTGAGATTGATTTCCTGGGATCGAATCAAAAAATTATTTAATGTGAAATTATTCAATGGACCAGTCATCGTTCCGGAGATATTGATGGGTGTATAATTGTCCCAGTCCGGAATAAAATAGCTCAAATCATAGCCGCTGATCTGACTTCCGGGAATCATTTTAAGATCCCAATTGACCTTCTTTCCAAAATCTGCAAATTTTGTCTTCGGATCAAGATTAAGAGTCGCTTCACCCTGCAAAAGGGAATAATTGGTATTGAAGGTCAGATTTCCTAACTTGAGATGTTTTTTTGTCAGTTCAAAATTGGTAGAAAAAGTATCGACAATGTATTCTTTACCATAACGTTTGGTGATAAAGTTAAAATTTCTGATATCAGCAAAAACATTAGAACCTTCCACTCGAAGAGAGGTCACATTCAAGTTCACTTTTCTGGCGTCCAGCCATCGGCCTGCTTCCCCCGGATGATTTTCATTAACAATACTTGCCAATCCGTTAATCAAATCAATTTTCATCCCCATTTTAAAGGGCTTTTTATTTGGATTCCGAGGTTTCCCGTCATCGAAATTATCCACATAACGAACAAAATTGCTGATGCTGTCCCCTTTGTAAGTGATGACTCTGATGACTGGATCTATAATAACTGCCTGATTGAATTTTATATCTCTGGTGTTGAATGCCAACGCAAACCAGTCAGACGCCACCCTAAGTTCTTTTGCTTTTACAAAATCATAATTCTTGTAATCTTTTAGCGTCAGTCCTTTTATGGTGACATCACCCAAGAAATTAACATCAATATCCTCAATCCTCATTCCCATTTTAAAGTCATTGTTCAGCATATCAATGGCCTGATTGGCAATGTACCGTTTTGTAACAGGAAGATTAATAGCGACCAATATCAATATGATAAGAACGAGAATTGTGAAAAATATATAGCTGATAATCCTGAGGAGAAGCGGGCTTTTTTTCTTGCTGATAGGTTGGTCAGCTTTTGGATTTTCGTTATTTGTATTTTTATTTTCTAACTTTGCCATTTAGTTATGAGCAGTTCAATTATTTTAGGTATAGAATCGTCTTGCGATGACACTTCCGCAGCAGTAATCCAGGATAACAAAATCCTTTCCAACATCGCTGCCAACCAGCAAATCCATAATGAATATGGTGGTGTGGTTCCGGAACTGGCTTCCAGAGCGCATCAGCAAAACATCATCCCTGTTGTGGAGAAAGCATTCTCAAAAGCAAATATACAACAAAATGAGATTTGTGCGATTGGTTTCACACGAGGTCCTGGACTTTTGGGTTCGCTCCTCGTAGGAACATCCTTTGCCAAATCTCTGGCGATGAGTCTGGACGTTCCGTTGATAGAAGTCAATCATTTGCAGGCGCATATTCTCGCCCATTTTATTGAAGATGCCAATCCTACACCGCCCAGATTTCCGTTTTTATGTCTGACAGTTTCTGGTGGTCACACGATGATAGTTTTGGTTAAGGATTACTTCGATATGGAGATCATCGGAAAAACTATTGATGATGCCGCAGGTGAAGCGTTTGACAAAATCGGGAAAATATTTGACCTCGATTATCCTGCCGGACCAATTGTGGATAGATTGGCCAAAGAGGGAACCCCCGACGCTTTCCAATTCAACAAGCCAAAAATGGAAGGTTATGATTATTCTTTCAGCGGAATAAAAACGTCTGTTTTATATTTTATCCAGAAAGAAGTGCGGAAAAATCCGGATTTTATTAAGGATAATCTGAATGACCTTTGTGCTTCTGTTCAGAAATCAATCATTGAAATCTTGATGGATAAATTGGAAAAAGCAGCGAAAGAACTTAACATCAAAGATATTGCTATTGCTGGCGGTGTTTCTGCCAATTCCGGTCTTAGAAAAGCAATGGAAGACAATCGTGAAAAACTCGGTTGGAACATCTTCATCCCAAAATTCGAATACACAACTGACAATGCTGCAATGATTGCAATGGTTGCCAAACTGAAATACGAACGTGGCGAGTTTACGGATATTAGGACAACGGCTACGGCGAAGTATGATTTGTAAAACGAATATTATATTTCACTCGGATGAATTGGGTTATTAAACATTCCAAAAAAATTAAATATCAAACGGATTTAGAAGAAATTTTAAAACCAATATGGGAGGATTTGCAAAACTACAAATGGTTAATTACTGATGTTGATTTTATAACTGATTCTCAAATTCCTTTAAATTTTGAAAAAGATTATTTTTTTCTTGATAGAGATGAATTTGCACAATTGATGAATAGTGACACCCAAATAATTTGGGGAGTTATTTCAGCAGTAAGTAATAATTATAAAATAGATGAAAAAAAAAATTTAACACTTTCATCAGAAAGTGAGCAAGTTTGGAAAGAGAACGTTTTCCAAATTTCTGAATCTATTCTTGAAATTATTGCATTCGATAGTGGCTACACTATTTTAAAATTCAAGAATAATAAACTTTCTGAAAAATTTAAAAATTATTTTGAAAGTGAGGCGATTGAACTCTGTAAGCTTAAATAAAAAACCACTACGGCTAACTCGAGCATACTTCTCTCACGCTGGCGCGAGTATCTTGCTCGTGCATTCAATACGAGCGAGACGCTCGCACTAGCAAAAGCAAAAATTTATGAAACTACTCCTCGAAGAAAAAATCCTTGAAAAACAAGCCAGAAATAAGTCTAAATTTTACTGGATCCTGGAAACCATTACCGGCAAAACTGAAGCTTCTGATGCACCGGAGGATTTTGACCTACTCGGTTCAGAGACAGGTTATCTGCAAACAATCAAGGAAGAAATCATTGAGACCATTAACGCCGAGAATGTTTTCAGCTTTGATTATGAACCCAAAGAAGGCGATTATCTCTCCTTCAAAAACAACCTTAAAAAACAGGAATACCTCAATCTGATTTTCCTCAACAACACTTGGATTGAGGAAGTCTATATGTGTTCTTTGCGGGAGTGTGACACAGATATCTACACGACGATTAAAACCGGTGTTGCCTTCATCAGCGAAAATGAAATTGCATTTCAAAACATCAAATAAAATCATTCGCACATCCATTTTAACCATTGAATTTTAAAGTTTAAAACTTATTTTTGTATCAAAATAAAAAGTTATGGCTTCAGGATTCTTTGCAATCTTAGACGATATCGCCGCGTTGATGGACGATATCGCGGTTACCAGCAAATTAGCAACTAAGAAAACTGCCGGAATCCTCGGCGATGACCTAGCTGTAAATGCGGAAAAAGCCACTGGATTTCTTTCTTCGCGAGAAATCCCCGTTCTTTGGGCGATCACCAAAGGTTCCTTTATCAACAAGCTAATTATCATCCCATTTATATTTTTGCTGAAGTGGCTTTATGAGCCTGCAATCACTTATATTTTGATTCTTGGTGGGATTTATTTGGCTTACGAAGGTGTAGAAAAAATCATCGAATTTCTTTTTCACAGGAATAAAAAAGGACACGAGGTTGTAGAAGAAAGCACTTTACCAGAAGAAGATGAGAAATCAGAAAAATCGAAAATCAGTTCGGCTATCAAAACAGACTTCATCCTTTCTTTGGAAATTGTCATCATCGCATTAGGAACCGTAATCGAAAAACAACATCCCCTTTTGACTCAGATTCTGAGTGTTTCGTTTGTAGCTATTATTGCAACAGTAGGCGTTTACGGAATTGTAGCCTTGATTGTAAGAATGGATGACGCTGGTTTTTTCTTAATGAAAAAATCTGGAAACAAAGGATTTTTCTCTGGTCTTGGACAAGTTTTGATTAAGGCTCTTCCAATTGTCATAAAAATTCTGGGAGTTGTAGGAACTATCGCATTGTTGTTGGTTTCTGGCGAGATTTTCCTTCATAATATCGATTATATACACCATTTGCTTCCGGAAAACATCTTTACTAAATTCGGATTAGGGATCGTTTTTGGGCTAGCTGCGGTTTTGGTAATGCTGGTTTTCAAGAAAATAGTAAACTTAGTAAAACCTGCTAAAAAATAAACAATGTGAAATTTCAAAACCACATAGAAACAATAGTTGTAAGAATTTTGAAATAGAAAAGTAGAAATAGCTATTTAAACTTTTTTATCCTGAAAAAACTTATGTGCCTATGTGGTTTAATATAAAATCAAATATAATATGAAACTTTTCTTTGGACAGATTTCCCCTGATTTAATTCTCGATTTGGATGAGCAACTTCACATCACCAAAGTTCTAAGAATGCGAGAAGGTGAAGAGATTTTCGTAACCGACGGAAAAGGAAATCTAGTTAAAGGCAATCTGGTTTTCGAAGGTAAAAAAGTTTCATTAGACGTTTCTGAAATCAAAGAAAATCTTCCCGATTTTTCACCAAAACTTCATATCGCAATTGCACCAACAAAAAACATCGACAGAATCGAATTTTTTGTTGAAAAAGCAGTTGAAATGGGAATCTCGGAAATTACTTTTATTCTCACAGAAAAAACCGAACGCAAGAACATCAGCATTGATAAATTGCGAAAACAGGCTATTGGAGCTTCAAAACAAAGTCACAGATTTCATTTTCCGAAAGTCAATGATTTGATTAAGTTTTCTGACTTTATAAAAAATCTAGATTCAGAAAACACATTTGTGGCGCATTGCAATGAAAGCTTGGAAAGAGTTTCTCTTAATGACATTCCAAAGTTTAATAATTACACATTCCTGATTGGTCCGGAAGGTGATTTTTCTGATAAAGAAATTCAGCTTTTAGCAGACAAAGGAATCAAAGCTGTTTCTCTGGGAAATCAAAGATTACGGACAGAAACGGCTGGTATTTTTGTTGCCGCTTGGAATTATGATAAGATGTTTTGATTTCTGCGCTGTACGACTTTCGGGAATGGGTGTTGCATTGGCTCCCAAGATTGGAGAGATTATTTGCGGGTTGGTTTCTTAAAAATTACTTTGGTCTTTTCTTAGTATCCTGAAGTGCATTGAAAACTGCTTTTACAAAAATAATATCATCAGAAACTTGATAGAAAATAATATAAGGAAATTTGCGCATAGTTAATCCTCTGAAATCTTTATAATAGATTTGGAAATATGGATTTTGCTTTATTCTTACGATAGTTTGCTCGTAATCTTCAATAAATTTTCGAGCTACTTTGTCAGATACTTCTTTTTTGTAATAAGATGCAGCTTCTCTTACATTTGATTTCGCGATAGGAGAAACTATGACTTTAAACGCCATATTCTTTCTTCAGTTCTGCTACAAAACTGTCGTTATCTTCATAATCGGACAACGAAAAATCATCTTGATTATCCAATATCCTCTTTTGCTCATCAGACAGCTCAAAAGTATCTTGCTTTTTTTCATACTTTGCTCCAATAAGCTCTAAAAATTCTCGAAAAAAAGAATCTTTATTATCCGGTATAGAAACATTGTAAGTGGTCATAATTAATATTTTATAATCAAATATACTAAGATTATTGATTCTCTCTCAAATACTTTTCCAAAATCATATTGCCACTTGGGATAGAGTTTTTTGCCCAACGGATTTTCATTTGGAGCAATTTTTCTTCGGATAATTTGTAATCAATATTAGATTTCAGCAATTTTTGTTTGAGTTCATACATACAAATGGCGGCCGCAACAGACACATTGAAGCTTCTTGTGAATCCAAACATTGGGATGGCCAAAGTTTCATCCGCAAAGTCCAGTAATTCATCTGTCGTTCCCTCCCACTCTGTTCCGAAAACTAAAGCTAATGGTTCTTCGATTTTATAATCAGGAAGCATTTTTGCATTGTTCTCTGCAGAAACTGCGACAATCTTGTAACCTCGATTTTTGATGTTTTGTAGAGATTCTATTGTTCTCGGCATTTTCTCCACTTCTACCCAAGTATCTGCACCTTTTGTGACTTTTAAATTTGGTTCAAAGTAGTTCTCTTTTTCCATCGCCACCACTTTATGAAATCCACAAGCTTCTACAGAACGAACAATCGCCGCAGCATTTCTGAACTGGTAAATATCTTCCATCACTGGTAAAACGAAGTCTGAACTTTCTTTGGAATAATGTTCTATTTTTTGGAAACGTTCGGGTGTTAGGAATTGTTGGAGATATTCGTAAGTGGATTCTAAGTTCATAGTAAATAAAAATTCAAAAAGGCTTCGACTCCGCTCAGCCTGACATACATTTGGCAAAAATAAAAAAAGCGGTAAAAAATTACCGCCTCTATTATTTATTTCTTTTTGTTTCTAGCTTGCTCTTGCAATTTTTGCTGCTCTTGCGCTTTCTCCATCATTTCTCTCATTCTTTTCTGGAAAGTTCCTTCTTTCTTAGGTTCTTTCTTTTTGTTTTCCTGAATCTGAGCGTGGATTTTCTTCTCATCCAAGATGAAATATTTAATCACCAAGATTATTACAATGTTAATCGCATTGGATACGAAATAATACCAAGATAAACCTGACGCAGAACTGTTCAGGAAGAACAAGAACGTGATTGGGAAGATGTACATCAAGACTTTCATATTCGGCATTCCTTCTTGTTGCGGCTGCTGAATGTTACCTGAAGTCATAATCGTATAAATCAAAATCACAACGGTACAAGCCAAAGCAAATACACTCAGGTGATTTCCTAACAAAGGAATGTTGGTTCCCCAACTGATGATATCGTCATAAGCTGTCAAATCGGGAACGAACCAGAAGCTTTTCCCTCTAAGGTCGAGCATATTCGGGAAGAAACGGAATAGTGCGTAGAACAACGGAATCTGCACCAAAGCCGGTAAACAACCCGCCATTTGATTCACGCCGGCCTTTCGATAAACCGCCATTGTTTCCTGCTGTTTTTTCATCGGGTCCGCATCCTTGAATTTGGCATTCACCTCATCAATCTCAGGACGAATCACCTTCATCATTGCACTTAGCTTGTGCTGTTTGAACATTACCGGAGACAAAATCAATTTTACAATAATCGTCATCCAGAAGATTGCCCAACCTGCTGCAATTCCCCATCCCGAAATCAAGTTATACAACGGAATGAAAACATATCTGTTCAATGAGCCGATGAATGACCAACCAAGCGGAAGAATCTCATCAAAGTTTTTGTCATAAGACTTCAATAACTCGATGTCCAAAGGCATAAAGTACCAAGTGAACTCTTGATTCAACTCATTTCCCGCCAAGTTGACTTGACCATCATAGTTGAATTTCTTCAAATATTCACCTTCAGGAATAGCTTCCTGAAAACCTTTTGATTTTGTGAATCCATTTTTAGCTTCGATAACCGCTGCGAAGAACTGTTGCTTGATACCAATCCAGTTCAGCGTTTCGTCCGGCTCATCCATATCAGAACGAGCGTCGTAATCATAGTCTTTATAATTGTTGAATGCATAAGAAAACTCGGTGTGAGTCTCTTCCTGCGAGCGTCCTTTTTCAGCACCTCTTACATTGTAATTCCAAACAAAATTAGCTTTTCCGTCATTCACGATGCTAGCCAAACCTTGCGTTTTAACTTGGAAATCTAATGTATATTTTGGCTTCAATGTATAAATGAATTGAATAACGGCATTCCCTACTTTTGAACTCAATGTCACAACATTTCCTGCAACTTGTGGTACAAAGACCAAATCTTTGGTATTGAAAACCTTACCTGATTTATCTTTGAACTGAAAACCGTAACTCGCATTGTTGTTGCTAAAAAGGTACAATGGTTTTCCACCAAAGGCCTCGAATTTATTCAGTCTTACAGAACTCAATTGCCCACCAACACTAGAGAACTCAAGAGATAACTCATCATTCTGAAGATTAACTTTCTGAACAGAATTAGGTGTTACCGTAGCTGCATTTAAGTTGGTTGCTGCAGGTTTAGATTTTGTAGTCTGCTCTGTTTTTTTAGCTTCCAGAGCTAACTTTTCTTGTTCGGCTTGTGCATTTCGGTTTTGGAAATAAAACATAAAACCGATAAGAATCATAGAAAAAATACCGAAGCTAATCAGTTGTTTTTTGTCTAATCCGTTGTTTTGTTGCATTATAGAATTGAGTTTAAAGTTTAAGGTTTGAATTTTAAATATCCTTCGACAAACTCAGGATGATATTTTTATAGTTCAAAACCTACATCATTTTGGTCTGCAAAAATAGGTTTTATTTTTCAGATTCCGTTATAAAGACGAATGGCTCAGAGAAATACTTTGAGCCATTCATTAATTTATGATTTATTCTTAACCGTTGCGTTGATAAAAGCTTTGAAAAGTGGGTGCGGTGTAGCAACCGTACTCTTATATTCAGGATGATACTGGACACCAATGTAAAACGGGTGATCTTTCAGTTCCAAAGTTTCCACCAAATCCGTTTCTGGGTTCAGTCCGCTTGGGACTAAGCCTTTATCTTCAAAGTCATTTTTGTAATCACTATTGAACTCATATCTGTGACGATGACGCTCTGAAATAGTTTTTGCACCATAAACCTCAGCTAATTTTGAACCTTGTTTCAAAGCACATTTCCAAGCGCCAAGACGCATTGTCCCTCCTTTTTCAACCACATTTTTCTGTTCTTCCATTAGAGAAATCACAGGGTCTGGTGTAGATGTATCAAACTCCATACTGTTGGCTTTTACTAAACCTAGAACATTTCTAGCGAATTCAATAGTCATAATCTGCATTCCTAGACAGATTCCCAACAATGGAACTTTGTTCTCTCTTGCATATTTCGCCGCCTGGATTTTACCTTCAATTCCTCTATCTCCGAAACCTGGAGCGACAAGGATTCCGTCAACGCCTTTTAATAGTTTTTCTGCACCTTCAGTTTCGATATCACCACTGTAAACCCATCTTACATTGACTTCTGTTTCCAAATCTGCACCTGCGTGGATGAACGCTTCTGCAATAGATTTATAAGAATCCTGAAGCGAAACATATTTCCCAACCAAAGCGATTTCTACACTTTTCTTAGGATTTTTATATTTCTTCAGAAATGATTTCCAGTCTTTCAGATTAACATCTTTTCCCACCGGCAAATTCAGCTCTTTAAGAACCACTTCATCAAAATTTTGTTTTTGGAGATACAGAGGCACTTCATAAATGGTGTCCATATCAATACATTCAATCACATTATCCAATCCTACGTTGCAGAACTGTGCAAGTTTAGCGCGTAAATCTTTTGGAATGGAATGTTCAGTTCTGCAAACCAAAACATCCGCCTGAATCCCACTTTCCATCAATTGACGAACAGAATGTTGAGAAGGTTTTGTTTTCAGTTCCCCACTCGATGATAAATATGGCAATAATGTTAAATGGATAACCATAGAATTGTTCTTGCCTAATTCCCATTGCAACTGGCGAACACTTTCTATGTAAGGAAGAGATTCTATATCACCGACTGTCCCTCCAATTTCTGTAATAATGATGTCATAATCCTTTTTGGAAAGCATCTTTATTCTGCGTTTGATTTCGTTGGTAATGTGAGGAATAACTTGAACTGTTTTTCCAAGAAAATCACCTTTACGCTCCTTTTCAATAACGGTTTGGTAGATTTTTCCGGTTGTAACGTTGTTGTTTTGTGAGGTTGGAGAATCTAGGAATCGCTCATAATGTCCAAGATCCAAGTCGGTTTCTGCACCGTCTTCGGTCACATAACATTCACCGTGTTCATAAGGATTAAGGGTTCCGGGATCAATGTTGATATAAGGGTCCAATTTCTGGATGGTAACTTTGAAACCGCGGGATTTTAGAAGAAGCCCCAAAGAAGCGGAAACAATACCTTTACCAAGTGACGATGTTACACCTCCTGTTACGAAGATGTATTTCGTTTCTTTTTTACTCATTAGATTAGGTTTGTGCAAAGTTAAAATATATTGTGATAACTCACAAACATAGGATGATTCTTCATATTGAAATTGAATTTGCTAATTCATAAAAATTTTCAATTAGCTCAATTTCATTTTATAATTTTAAAACGAAACGATTTAAGATCTTTTGTAATTATCTTTGCTTATTCAATTAATAATAGCAGCTATTTATGAAGAACATATTTGATCAAAACGATACCATCCACCTAATCAAGAGAATCAATAGCCTAACGGAAGATTCATTTCCGAAATGGGGAGTCATGTCGGTAGATAAAATGCTTGCTCACTGCAATGTAACCTACGAACTGATTTACGAACCGGAAAAGCATAAGAAACCGACCTTCGTTACAAAATGGCTTCTAAAAACTTTCGTTAAGCCAAAAGTAACCAACGACATCTCTTACAAACCCAACCTTCCAACAGCTGCGATGTTTGTAATTACCGATTCAAAAAACTTTGAAGAAGAGAAAAAACGTTTGATAGGTTTTATTCAGAAAACTCAGCAACTGGGATCAGAAGCTTTCGAGGGAAAAGAAAGTTCCAACTTTGGGAAACTAACATCCAAAGAATGGAATAATATGATGGCAAAACATCTCGATCATCATCTGACTCAGTTTGGAGTCTAATTTTTTTTGGGCAGCTTTTCCGTCTTCCGCTCCCGCTTTTTTGTTTTTTTCCAAAAACAAAAAGAGCTCCGCTCAAGCCGGGCTGCGCGTTATTCATCGGTTACTTATAGTTATTATTAATTTTGGAAACCATTTCCAGTACAAAATATTTTAGTATTAAAACCAATATAAAAATGAAACTTTTCACCCCGATAACATTTAGAAATGTACAACTAAAGAACAGAATCGTGATGTCGCCAATGTGTATGTACTCTGCAGAAGATGGCGTAGCGAATGATTTCCATTTTGTCCATTACGGAAGCCGCGCACAAGGTGGCGTGGGATTAATTGTCATAGAAGCAACTGGAGTGGAACCTCGCGGAAGAATCACAGACAAATGCCTGGGAATATGGAATGACGAACAAGCATCATCTCTGAAAAAAATCGTGGACTTCGTTCATCAGAATTCGGAAAGTAAAATCGGAATTCAACTAGCTCACGCCGGGAGAAAAGGTTCCGTTTCTGCTGCCACAAACAGGCAAATGACTCTGGAAGAAGGCTGGCAAACCATTGCACCAAGCCCAATTCCTTTTCATCCATCAGAAAGAATACCGCACACGTTATCTGTTGAAGAAATAAAAACCCTTACAGAAGATTTTCGCTTAGCCGCAAAAAGATCAGTAGATACCGGGTTTGATGTTGTAGAAATCCATGCGGCGCACGGTTATCTCATTCATCAATTTCTATCGCCGTTGTCTAACACCAGAACTGACGAATATGGAGGTACATTTGAGAATAGAACAAGATTTTTGATGGGAATCGTAGATGCTGTAAATTCAGTATTGACTGATGATCAGGCATTGTTTGTAAGGATTTCCGGAACCGAATATGCAGAAAACGGATGGGATATTGAAGACAGTGTGAAACTTTCCAGACTGCTTAAAAATAATAATGTAGACCTTGTAGATGTTTCCAGCGGTGGGAATATCAATGGAGTGACTATGGAACTAAAACCTGGTTATCAGGTTCCATTGGCCGAAGCTATAAAAAAAGAGGCTGGTGCTAGTTCCGGCGCCGTAGGTCTCATTACCACAGCAGAACAGGCAGAAGCAATTTTGAATGATGGGCAGGCCGATTTAATCTTTCTGGCCAGAGAAATTCTTAGAAACCCTTATTTTAGCGTTCAAACCTCTTGGGAAAGTGGTGATGACTGTTTCTACCCTCATCAGTACTTGCGTGCAAAGCCCTCCAAATTTTAAAAATAAAAAAGCCAATCTTAGTGATTGGCTTTTTTTTGTCATAATAAGATAATTTCTTTTTCTAATCTAGAATTTCATATTCTATTGCAATAGTTCCTTTTCTGATATCTGCAATAGTCTTGAAAGCTGCTTTTGAAAGATCAAAGGCTCTTGAAGAATGGTAAGGTCCTCTGTCATTCACTTTTACAACTACACTTTTCCCGGAGATCAAGTTTGTGATCTTTACTAGTGTCCCGAAAGGAAGTGTTTTGTTTGCTGCAGTAAGGGATGCATTACTAAATACCTCACCGCTTGCTGTTTTTTTACCATCGAATTTATCGTGGTAGTAAGATACAAAACTTGTATTCGCATCTGTGGCATAACTCTTGAAAGAGAAAATACCAAGTGTTGAAATCATCATTATGATTACGAGAAAGACTCTTTTCATCATGTTGAATTATTTTATTGGTTTTGACTCTGCAAAGATATCCCAAATTGACAGCTAACTTATAATTTGACCATTTTGTGGACTTCAATCGAAGTATTAAACAAAGACAACCTTTGTAGAACTCCCTCTAAAAAAGGGATTACAAGAAATGTTAACAAATGTTAAATTAAATACTAAATTCTTAAAATTTTACAAAGTACAGGATGCGAATTATCATAATTAGATTATGATTATCAATAAGTTAATAAAACAATAAATGTTTATAAAATTAACTATATGGTAATTAAAATCAATAATTAGCAAAATATCTTAATTTAATACCATTTATCTCTATTTAATATTCAATAAATTAGTTGTAAAATTATCAAATATTAATAAAGTTAGCTAAAATTAAATTCTAACGATATTTATAATCTATAAACAATTGCAATACAGCAAGTTGAGTTAAAAGACTCTTTTTTTTAACAGAAAAATAAAAAAAACCAGCTTGAAAGCTGGTTATCATTTTATACTAATTCTCCGATCAGATCATAATCTTCAGCAGAAGTAATTCTTACGTTTGCAAAGTCGCCAATAGAGATATAGACATCTTTTGCTGGCACCAATACGGTATTATCCACATCAGGAGAATCATACTCTGTTCTTCCTACAAAGTAATCACCTTCTTTCCTGTCAAAAATACATTTAAAGACTTTGCCCACTTTCTCTTGATTTTTTTCCCAAGATATCTGCTGCTGTATTTCCATAATCTCCTCCACTCTTTTTTGCTTTATTTCATCTGGTATATTATCTTCTAAAACAAATGCAGTGGTATTCTCTTCGTGAGAATACGTAAAACATCCCAGTCTATCAAATCTTTGATCCCTCACCCATTGCTTTAGCTCTTCAAATATGTCATCGGTCTCTCCAGGAAATCCAACGATAAGCGTAGTTCTGATTGCCATATCCGGAACTTTCTCGCGGAATTTATCCAGCAAAGCATTGGTTTTTTCAAAAGATGTACCTCTCTTCATTGCTTTCAGAAGATCTGTATTGATATGCTGAAGCGGGATATCTATATAATTACAAATCTTTGGTTCAGTTTTTATAATGTCCAATACATCTTCTGGAAAACCTGAGGGAAAAGCATAATGAAGACGAATCCACTCAATACCTTCAACTTTTATTAGCTCCTGAAGTAATTCTCCTAATGCTCTTTTTTTATAGATGTCTAACCCATAAAAAGTAAGATCCTGAGCAATCAAAATCAATTCCTTAACACCTTTTTTGGCTAATTTCTGAGCTTCCGTTACCAGTTTTTCAATAGGTGTGGAGATGTGGCCGCCCCTCATCAAAGGAATTGCACAAAAAGAACACGGTCTGTCGCAACCTTCGGAAATTTTTAGATAAGCATAGTGTTTCGGTGTGGTGGTCAATCTTTCTCCCACCAATTCGTGCTTGTAATCTGCACCCAGATGCTTCAAAAGAATCGGCAGATCCCTGGTTCCAAAGTATTGATCCACATCCGGAATTTCCCTTTCCAAATCTGGTTTATATCTTTCCGAAAGACAACCTGTTACAAAAACCTTCTCGACAATGCCCTGATTTTTAAGATCTACATATTCTAGAATGGTATTGATACTTTCTTCTTTAGCATTATCTATAAATCCGCATGTGTTGATGACTACTACGTCTCCTTTTTCTTCATGAACCACATTTTTGCCACTGGCTTCCAGCTGACCCATTAGTACTTCAGAATCATAGACGTTTTTTGAACAGCCTAATGTTACGACATTAATTTTCTTTTTACCTACAGATTTGGTACGCATCTTAATTATAATTTGATAAATGATAATTGAAAATCAGTGAGTAGATTTTCAATTTTTAAGTTTGCAAATTTAGTAATAAAAAAGGAATCAAAATTTGATTCCTTTTTTATTAATACGCTTGCTTATCACCTTTAACTACATTGTAAAAAGTAAGAAAGATTATCTTAATATCCAGAAAGAAAGACCAATGCTGGATATACCAAATATCTTTCTCTATTCTTTTTTGCATGTCTCGGTCAGAAAAGATCTCACCTCTAGCACCCATTACCTGAGCCCAACCTGTAATACCGGGTTTCACAATGTGCCGTGTCATGTATTTCTTAGTGATCTTGGAATACTGTTCGGTTTGCGAAAGCATATGCGGTCTTGGACCTACAATAGACATATTACCAACTAACACATTTAAAAATTGTGGCAATTCGTCAATACTTGTCTTTCTCATAAAGGCACCAAACTTTGTGACTCTGGAGTCATTCTTTTTCGCAATCTGTACATCCGCTATTTCATTGACTGTCATACTTCGGAATTTGATACAACCGAACGCGTTATTCTTAAGGCCAGATCTTTTTTGAATAAAGAAAACAGGACCTTTGCTTTCAAGTTTTATTATAATTGCTACAATGGGAATTAACCAAGAAAGCAGAAAAATTGTAACAAAAAGAGAGAATAAAAAATCAAAGGTTCTTTTAAGAAATTGTTTTCTTGGGCTGGATAAAGGTTCTTTACTTAATTTTAGAAAAGGAACATCGTGAATAATTTCTAAATAATAAGATGATAGAAGTTTATTTTTAAAATCAGGAACCATATAAATACGGATCATTTTATGTTCCGCTATGTCTATAATTTTCTGGTACAGTTCTATATCTATTCGATTATCACACAAAACGATATTATTAATATGAAATCTATCTAGATCTTTGAAAAACTGAGATATACATTTGCTATTATTACTCTCTCTATATTTTTCTTCTACAAAATACAATTCCCTAATACTGAAATATCTACGTAGCTCTTTATTTGAAAGCAATAATTTTGCATAATGACTTTCACCAATTAAAACTGTATTGTATTTAAATAGTTTTCTTCCGACTTTGAATCTATTTTTCTTTCTATATAAAAAGAATATAATCCTTATCAGAGAAAATGATACACCAACAAGAAAAAAATAAACGCTAAATTTTTTGTAATTAATATCTTCTGCAAAGACTAAAACAAGATAAATCAGAAAAAACAGAATGTAGGTAAAATAAGATTTTGTTAATGCATAAAATTGCAGTAAAGAATCCCTCAAAGTTTCTTTTGCATAAAGCTTGGTAAATGTTGTGACAATAAACCACGAAAAATTAACAATTATGAACTGTGCGCTATAATCAGTAATATAAAGTCCGCTTTTTCTTCCAGGAAAGAAGTGGATGTTAGTTACATATAGAAAAATATTTATAACAAAGTAATCTGCAATGCGAAAAATCTGCGATAAATGTCTAAATAGATAGGTTATCATATCTAATTATGTCATTTTGTTCAGAATACTACGAAGTAACTGAATATGTTTGATTAGAAGTTTTTTTTTGTACTAAAAATTACCTTTCGAAAAGGCTGGCATAACCATGTCTTTTTCTGAAAGGATCACATCGTTTTTTGGCAACTGCCAATCTATATTCAGATCACTATCATTCCAAAGAACGCCTCCTTCTGATTCTTTATTATAAAAATTATCACATTTATAAGAAAAAACAGCTGTTTTACTTAGAACAGAAAAACCATGCCCGAAACCACGCGGAACATATAACTGCAGTTTATTCTCTGCTGTAAGTTCTATACTATACCATTTTCCAAAAGTAGGAGAATCCGGTCTTAGATCCACCGCAACATCTAAAACTTTACCTTCGAGACAGGAAACGAGTTTTGCCTGAGCGTGCTCACCTTTTTGCAAATGAAGACCTCTCAGTACACCATAAGAAGATTTTGAGATATTATCCTGTACAAAATGTCCATTAAGAGCTGTAAACTCTTCGAATCTTTTTTCGTTGAATTTTTCGTAAAAATACCCTCTTTCATCTTCGAACACTGTTGGTTCTATGACATAGCAATCCTTGAGGGAAGTTTCTAATATTTTCATAGTTATTTATTTATTTTTTGAAATTCCTGCTCAAATACAGCTCTTTTCAATGCAGAGCTAGAAAACCTGTGATCACGTTTATTGTAATAAATCTGTATTCCTTTTTCTTCGCAGTAATCTTTTCCTGTAAAGTTTTTATCTTTGTAATCATCACCTATTATTCTGACATCTATTACAAACGATTTAAGAATATCCAAAAGATCATCTTCTGTATTATAAGGAATTATTTCATCTACAGATCGGCAAGCTTTAAGTTGTATATAACGCTCAACTACTGATTGTGTTGGTTTATTTTTATTTGGTCTATCGATTGTAGGATCCATCTGCAGACCTACTATAAGATAATCACACACTGTTTTGGCCTCTTCCAACATTTTTATATGACCCGCGTGAAGAAGATCGAATGCTGAGAAAGTGATCCCTATTTTTTCTGTTTTCATATATCTTAGTTTATTTATGAGCAAAAATAAAAAAAATATATATGTAAACAGTTTTTTTTAACTTTAAAACGAAATTATAATTCATATCAAGCCAATGAAATATTTTATATTAATAGCATTATGTTTTTTCTTAAAATCTCAAGCAGCAAAAACCGCTTTCTTTGAAGATATTTATTCTAAAAAATTAGTTTTATGTAAAAAAACAAAAGAAATTAGTTCTGACAAATCTGTCGACAATATAATTTATTACAAAAAAAACAATTTTTATTATAAAAGAATTTATAAACACCTTACACCTGAAATGTTTGGTGCAAAAGGCGATGGAGTCTCAGACGATTACAAAGCTATCCAAGAGATGCTAGATAAAGGAGAAGAAGGTTGCATTTTTTATTTTGACGGCAAGAAAACCTATTACAATGCATTTGCAAACAAAGGATTATGGATAGAACCGTTAAAAAGAAACATTTGGCAAAGACATAAATCGGCAACATTTTTATTTAACGGAGCAAAACTAAGAAGAAGGTTACCTGAATGGAATGATAATAATACTAAAAGTAATTATAATAACGGTCAATTTTATACTGATGACCATACAGCATTACTGTATTTAACCGGAGATAATTATATTATAGATGGCGCAGATTTTAATTCTGGGGTACAATTAGGGAACTTGCTCGATACTGACGAAAAACCAACTAATATCTTCGATTATGCAGTTGGGACTTGTATGGAAATGGGATTATGGCTGGATCATTGTGATAATGTGACAGTTAATAATAGTCAATTTTCTAACTCTGTATTTCCTATTTATGTTACGTATGGCAATAATTTAAAGTTTTCGAACATAACTTTAAAATATGCTGCTCAAGCAAATAGACGTATTAATCCTAACGATCCAGCAATTGGCGGAGGTATTAAATTAATGAATTGCAGTTATGTAAGTCTAGATAAGATTTATGGATTTAGAAACCTCAATGATACAGTAGAAATCGAAACTGAAAACAATCAAATATCTGTTAATGGAAAGAGTGATTACGATTATGACAATAGTTTGGTTATAATTGCTTCTCAAAACATTAAAATTAACTGGGAAGCAAATAATATTATGCATGGAACAGGTTTACTAATAATTGGCGATAATAATAAAAACATGGAGACAAAAAACATTTCGGGAAATGTAAAAATTGAAAAAACCTCTTGGTGTGGTGTTTTAATTTGGCTGAGAGAGGATGCGGTGTATGATATTAATAATATAAATCTCAATATAAAATCTTCCAAAACTCACTATACAGGACTTTACCTCAATAATGAATCTAAAATTAAAGCTATAAAAAACATAAAAATTAATCACAACAGCTCATTTGATGGCATTGGGACAGGTTTTTCAAGAATAATTAATAATGATATCCAAGGTGATATAAAAGGAACAACTAATAATTCTAACGCTGGATTGTTAGTTAAAGGTATTCAAAAAAGAAATTTATTAAAGACTGATATTAAAATAGACAATAATGTTAAAATAAAGTATCAATATAAGTAGTTACAAATAAAATTTTAATCAAAATCAAATGCTTTATTATTATTAATTCACCTAATCTTAATTTCCTGGCAATGTAATTGGTGAATTTTTCTTTTTAGATGTAAGAAAAATACCATGCTTCAAAAAAAACACGAATAATGATTTAAAATGCAAAAACATTTTTTTTCCGATTTTCTTACTTGCTCTTAAATGATTATGGATAATTTGCGATGAGGGATAATAAACTACAGCGTTTCCTGAATTCCAAGCTCTCAGGCACAAATCTTCGTCTTCCATATAAAGGAAATAATCGGGATCAAATCCATTTAATTTTTTATATAAATCAGCTTTTATAAATAAAGCAGCACCTATTGCCCAATCTATGAATTGTGTTTGATCTATGGAAATATTTTTACACAAATAATTTTGTACTGTTTTATTTTTTGTATTATCATTACCTCCTGTTAGAAATCGTGCTAAAAAAACCCAAGGTGTAATAAATCCTCTTACAGAATGTTGAAAAGTCTTATCAGCATTAAGTAATTTCGGCGCTACAATAACATCTTTCTGTAGCTTTTCTGAGAAATCAAATAATGAATTCAAAGAATTTTCAAGAAAAACTAAATCCGGATTCATGATAGCTAAATACTTACCAACAGCTATTTCAGCACCTCTATTGTTGTTTTCGCCAAATCCAAAAAGCGATTTGTTTTGAACAATTTTTACTTGTGGATAATTACTTTTCACAAAGTCTACTGAGCCATCATCAGAACAATTATCTACATAAATTAATTCAAAAGAAACGTATGGAGGATATTTATTATATAATGAATCTAAAAACGTTATCAGAAAGTTTTTATGATTCATTCCAACAGTAATTATAGAGATGTCTATATTATTTTTCAATTATATAATTTTTAGTTTCTTATTAGTGTATTATAAAACATTGTAAGTCTATACTTCAACTGAAAATAAAAGGAAAAATTAGACTTTTTAGATGTAGTTGAAGCGTTATTTCCATGTCTCCTATATTGGATAAGCTTATCTGGTAATATTTTAGTTGTTCCTTTTTTTTCAGCGATTAAAGCAATCCACATATCGTGCATTGATATTTTATCCGGAATTGGCAAAATATATTTTAAAAGTTCTTTTCTGATAGCCATGCAACAACCTACATACGTATTCCTAAAAAGATTTTTAAAGTAACCTGGTCGTGTTTTGTAAATTGAAAACAAATCATTACCTAACAAATTCCCGTCCTTATCTATTAAAGACGCATTATGTAACACACAGTCAACATTTTCCAACTCTTTACTAATCACTGATAATTTATTATCTATCCAGATATCATCTTGATCTGCTAAAAATATATAATCACCGGTGGCGTGACTGAGTGCGTTTTCAAAGTTGTGTGCTACTCCTTTTTTTTTACAGTTTTTAAATAAGGAAATTCTGTTATCATGAATATTCTTTATGATATCAATTGTATTGTCTGTACTACCGTCATCTGATATGATGAGTTCATCTTGTAACGACAACTGCTTTAGAATAGAATATATTTGCTCATTTATATATTCTGCGCCATTATATGTAGCCATACATACGCTTACTTTCATTATTTATGTCTTTTTTATTTTAGAGGTTTACAATTACAATTTATAACCTCGCTAAATTCACCATTAATTTTTATATCTGTTTATATTAAACATAAACTTTAATTTATAAAACTTGAAAATACTAATATTTGAATAAGAATTAACAAAATTAAATACTAAAAGTTGTTTTTGTAAAAGTTGTTTTATATTAAAAATTTTCAATAATCGATTGTAGAGTGTCACTTTTTTTGCACCAACTACATTATTCTGATGTTGCCTGTATAACATCAGCGCTTCATTAATATAATTAACTTTTCCAAATTTTAAGGCCATCATCATTATCAGCCAATCGTGCATTAAAATATTATTATTTATCTGCTTTAAGACAATATCTCTCAGACAATTATTAAAAATCATGGTACATCCTGGGGCTGAATTATAAACATTGATATAATCTGGATTTGCTAGAAGTAAAGATGGCGAAATTTTATTGTATATCCAAAAAGACGTATTAATGATTTTTAAGTCTTCGGTTACTACTATTGCATTTGAGAATACTAAAGATGCCACATTTGGCATCTCTATCTCTTTTAAGGAATTAAGTGATTTTTTTATTTTATCTGTATTCCAAACGTCATCTTGGTCGCAAAACATATAATAATCTGCTTCTATATTTTCTAACAACCATAAAAAACTTTTAGCAGATCCTAAACTTTCCTTTCCCATTATAAAATGGAAATTTGCAAAGCGATTACAATAATCTTTTATAATATCTATGGTAGAATCCGTAGAGCCGTCATCA
The DNA here is from genome assembly GCF_003730015.1 of Epilithonimonas hominis. Classification (GTDB taxonomy): domain Bacteria; phylum Bacteroidota; class Bacteroidia; order Flavobacteriales; family Weeksellaceae; genus Epilithonimonas; species Epilithonimonas hominis. The sequence goes on from NZ_RJTU01000035.1 coordinate 39,023, forward strand.
CGTATAAATAGTTCCCAATTTATATAATCTTGCTTTATAATTGACTCTATCTGTTCCTTGAGGAATAAACTTCCATTATAGGTGGATAGTAATATTGCAACTTTACCTTGATTCATTATTATTTTACGATTAGTAGTTTTACATAGAAAATATCCATAAGAAAAAAAACAAGAGCAATGATCCAGACAGATAAAACTCCTATGAATCTAAATTTATTTGCAAATATAAATAAAAAGCAAGGGAAAAGTATAATCTCAACCACACCTAACAATTCTTGTATACGGAATGCAAAAACGGGAATTTTGGATAAATATAAAAAGACAAATAACGAAATTGTATAAATCTTCAGCAAGAGATATATTTTAGAATAATACATCGAAATCTTTTTTGAATATATAAACAAAACGTATAAAATAAATATTCTGAATAGAAAAAGAACATTAAAAACGTTCGTTGTTTCATCTTTTAAAAATCCTGATTTTGTTGCCTTTTCATAAATTTCAATTCTATCTTGAAGATATGGTATCGGTATATTCAAATTAAGATAGGTATTAAAAAAATATAATACATATCCAACAGGAACAATACATAAATAAATATTTAGATTTTTTCTTGTATTGGAAAATAATGGGAATAATATAATAAAAAAACAACTTTGGTGAAAATAAATAGCCAGTAGTGCAAATATATAAAAAATAACATATCTCTTATCAGCCAAATAATACAAAGAAAGTAGTAAAAAGCCTGTAGCTACTCCAATTCTAATTTGTGTAAATTCATGCAATAAAAAATAATGAGAAAAATAAATAAGTAATGATGCCCATAAAAGCGGAGAAAGTTTTTTAATTGCAATTAACTTCATGGTAACACCCATAAAGGCATATAATAGTAAAAAAGACTGAAAATTAGTATTTAGAATAAACTTCATAAAATTCTTAATACTTATAAAAGATGTTTCAACTTCGTCTTTTAAATTGTTTGTTTGCCAATAATTTCTATAAACATAATAGTCATTGTCTACCCCTGGACTTCTTAGTCCAGCTATTAAAACCAAAACTAATCCGCATAGAACATAAATAAAATTACTTATATTTTTATTCTTTATATTTACAAAATATAGAATACTAAATATTAGAAAAACAGCAAAGAAAACATTAACCATGTTGAGAAATTATAATTTTACTATAAAAATAATTTATTCTATATTCAAAAATGATTAATTAACTGATTAATCGTCTTATTCCAATCATATTTTTGTACTAATTTTATGTTATTTTCAGATATTAAATCTAATTCATGATTTTCCAACGAAAGCAATCTTTTAAGGACATTTAATAATGATTTATAATCTCCAGGTTCATAAGTTAGCATCCCTGGATTATTTTCAATGAACTGGCTATGTCCCACAATATCTGTGCATATGCACACACATCCAGAAGCCATAGCTTCGTGCAATGGAAGCCCCCAGCCTTCAACTAAGCTATTGGTTACAAAAAACATATGAGAGTTATATAGTTCCGGAAGATTATTTGGATTCTGCAAATATGTAATCCAATCTGGTATTTCTTCTCCTCTATCAGAAACCCCAAATAATGTAAGTTCTAAGTCTGGAAATATTTTTTTTAACTTTTGAAAAGCTTTTAATCCAACTTCTGAACCTTTTCTATATTCCTTAGAATACATCATTATAAAAGAATTATTAGACCTTTTTAAAATTGGTTTCCTACAAGAAAATTTTAATAAATCTATTGCATTGGGTATAAAAGAAACTTTTGAATCAAATGATTTAACAATATTATAAACAAATTTTGATATGGCTATATTAGTAATATTATCTTTTTTATAAGAATCATGAACTAAATTTTCGTGGCCTGTCCATGTTTCATAATCTTGGATAATATTAATTTTATTTCCTTTCGATTCTGAAAGTTTGTTTATGGGATCTGCAAGTGCCCACCATGTAAAAAGTATAATATCTGCATCGCGTACTTGATCATCACTTATGTTATTAATAAAATTAAATTTAACTTCTTTATCAAAACTAAACCAATTAGGCTTTGGCTTATTTTTATCATAAAAAAAACTAATTAACTTTCTGATAAAAAAAGGTTTATATTTACTGTAAGGATAATATGGTGTTTTTAAACAATTATAAATCTGTACATTAAAACCTTTTTCAGAAAGTCTAGAAGCATATTCGTACATGATTTTTGTTCCCCCACTAGGGACTCGTGCAAACAAGGGCAAAATGATATTTATTTTCATCATTATATTTTTAATGTTGCATTCACTTTCTTAGCAGAATTATACATAGAAATTAAAACAAATAATTCCGTAATAAAAATTGAAAATGATGTTCCGATTGCTTTAAAATAATAAGTTAATGGAAATATAATAACCACATTTAACAAAGCTGCAATTATTAAATTAATTAAAAATTTTTTTTCTAGTCCGGTATTCAATAAATATTGAGTGCCAAATAAATTGTTTATAAAAATAAACAACGGAATAAAACTCATTATCCTAATCAGTAAAGCAATTTGATCTACTTCCGCTCCAAACATAATCTGAGAAATCCAAGGTGCCAAAATGAACAAAATTATTAATATCGCTCCATACAAAACTGATCCGTAAACAGCAATCTTTTTTAGCTCGTAAAAAACGGTTTCTCTACTGTTTTTGATTTTCATCGCTATGTGCGGAAATAATGCAGTTACTATTGGAACCTGAATAGATGAAAAGACTTTTATTATTTTATCTGCTGAAGAAAAAATACCTACAATTTTGTTATCAGTTAGAAAACCCAAAACTACTGTATTAAAATTGTTAAAAAAAGTAATTTTAACCTGGGAAAGAAAAACAAATCGACTCTGATACAATTCTTTAAAAATACCACTTAGGTCAACCCTTAAATATCGAAATTTATGTTTAATCTGAATGTATAAATGAGAGATAGCAAATAAAAAAACACTATTAATAAAAGGAATTATTGCCAAATAATAATAATCTGAAGTTACCTTTATTAGGAAAAATGTTAGAATAGTACTGATTATTTTTAAAGATAAATTTAAGTATGTAAGAAATTTAAGCTGTTGTATTCCCTGAAAAAACCAATCTGGAGAAAGATTTGTAAATATAATTGACAGCAGTAAATATAAATACACATAGAAATTATTTTTTATTGATACTATCAATATAGATAAAACTAAAAATATTAAAATTGAAATAAAGCTTAATAAAACTTTCGAATACGTTACCGTACAAAAAAGTTTATTTAAGTACTGACTATCATTCCTATTTTGTGAAACTCCTTTAGTAGCTGTCAAATTAAACCCATAATTGATAAGAACTGAAAAATAGTTAACTATAGAAGTTGCAAAAGCAACTAACCCAAAATTTTCAAAACCAACAGTTCTAATGACATAGGGAATTGTTATAAGCGGTAATAGTAAATTAGCAGCTTGTACGAAAGCCAGATTGATAAAATTTAATATTACCTGTTTATACTCTGATATGTTAATTCTCATCTACTTCAGAAAAAAGGGATCTTCAATTAAAATATTTTTTGCCACCACTTCTTCTCCTCAGCTTGATAACCATAGCCATACTTATTGCCATACCCAAAATTATTCTTATGTACATCATTAACAACAAAGCTTACATTTTTTATTTTAAGTGAATCAACAGTGTTGTTTGCAAATTCTATAAAATCCTTCTTAGTTACTTCCGATCTTGTTACATAAACTGTTACATCTGCTACATCTGCGATTAATAAAGAATCCGATACCAACATTAATGGAGCGGTATCAAGGATAATGTAGTCATAATCAAGTTTTAATGAGTCTAAAAGCTCCTCGTATCTACCATTTTGTAGCAGTTCTGTTGGATTAGGAGGTATTACGCCGGAATAAATAAAATCACAGTTAGGATGAAATCCACTTGGATTAATAATCTCTTTTGCATTAGTTATTTCACCGTATAAATATTCAGAAAGTCCTTTTGCATTTTTCATTGAAGGATTATATCTCTGCAACTGGGGATTTCTAATATCAGAGCCGATTACCAATACTTTTTTCGATGGTGATGCAAATGCTAGTGCTAAGTTTACCGAAACAAAAGTCTTCCCTTCTCCTTTTACAGTCGAGGTAACGAATATCTTTTTAGCATAGTTACTTTTTGGTAGTACGAAGTTTAGATTAGTTACCAGAATTCTAAAAGCTTCTGCTAAAGGTGAAAGATCGTTTTTTGTAATAACTTTACCGTCATTTTTATATAATCTTGGAATCTCACAAAAAACTGGATTTTTAGTCAGTTTTTCAAGATCATGCTTATTTATAATCTTATTATTCAACAATTCTTTCAAATAAATAATAGCTACGGGAATTAGAAGCCCAATAACCAAGGAAACTAATATAGCGATTATTTTTTTGGGAGAAATCGGTTTTTTAGCAACATAAGCATAATCTACGACCCTTGCTTTCTCTCCAGTCATAGCCATAGAGATAGCTGCTTCTTCTCTTTTTTGCAGCAGTAACAAGTAAAGATTTTCTTTTATTTGCTGCTGTCTTTCAATATTTCTAAAAAGTTTTTCTTGCTTCGGTAGTTTTCTTATTTCACTATCACTGCTACCATTTTCAGAATCAACTTGTCTTTTTGTTGCATTAAGATTTATTAAATATCTCTGAACACTTTCTCTCATGGCAGTTTTCAGACTTTGGATATCTTTTGTGATTTCTTTTACAAGTGGATTATCCGGTGTCGCATTTTCCAAAAGTCTGTTTCTGTCTATTACAAGTTTATTATAGGCAGATATATTAGAGGTAGCTGTTGTATTATCTAATCCGATATTAGTAGGTAGTACTTGATAATTATTGGATTGTGCATCAATATAATTTAGAAGCATTTTACTTATTTCTATCTGCGTATCTAGCTCCAAACTTTTTCGCCTTGTTTCTGTAGATATCTGCAAATTTATTCTAGCTTCTGTGGCTAAGTCTACAATATCATTTTCTACTTTAAATCTTTCTTTATCACTTTCTACATTTCCAAGTTCCTTTGAGATAAGCACAATTCTATCATCAATGAAATCTTTTGTTTGCTTAGATTCGGTATTTTTGTCTGTGAGCGCATACTCATTGTACACAGTGACAAGGTTATTAAGAAAGTTTTTAGCCTTATCCTTGTTGGGATGTGCCATAGATAGAGAAATTACAGTTGCATCCTTATCCGCAAGATCCACTTCTAAATTTTCCTGGTAATCGTTAACAATCCCATCAAAATCAGAATAGGTAATATAAAAATCATTCAAATCCAATTTTTTAACCTTATTCCTGTTAAAATGTGGATTTTTGGTAATCATGAGATTAGCATAAGGCAAACTAATAGTTTTATTGAAAGTAGTAACAATATCTTGATTCAGCTCTTTTGACGAAAGAACAATTTTATCACCGGATATTTTGACGTCAATTGGTTCTTCTGGTAATTCTTCGTATTTCTTTTCGTTGATGACTAAAACGTTAAAAGGATTAGTATCCTTATAAAGTTCTACATCGTGAAATTTTTCTCTAGAATATATAGAAACTTGAAATTTAAGATTCTTAGCAACATCTTCTATGATTCTTTTAGACTTAAATATTTCCAATTCATTTTCTATACTGTTTGTTCCCATACCAGCAAAACCTCCTAATCCAGCTAAAACACCAAAGTCTCCTGATGCACTAGACATTTTGTTTGCATCTTTTATTAAAACAGAAGATTGTATCTTAAAAACGGGAGTAGTAAAAAGTATGTAGCAGATTGCCAAAATTATTGTAAAAAAAACTGAAAGTACAAACCAATGCCATCTCTTCAAATATGGTTTAATTATCTCTCTTAAATTAAGTTCTTCTTCGTTTTTAGTCAATTCCATTAAATGAGTTATTATTTTTAAAAATATGTCGTAAAATTTACAAATATTTTAACGTTATTAAAAAATCTTGGTTATTATAAGTTTTATCTAAATACAAGCGCTAATACACCCACAACCACCGATACAACAGATATAATCACTCCAATTTCTGGCCCAAAAGAAGAGGCACTTTGTCTAGCTTTGTTTGGCGTAACATAGATGACATCATTTTGCTTAACGTAATAATATGGAGAGTTAAACAAATCTGCACTGGTTAGATCTATGTATTCTTTCGTTGTAACACCATCTACATTTCTTATCACTAAAACATTTTTTCTTTCACCATAAATAGTAAGGTCTCCTGCCAATCCTAAAACATTTAGAATAGTGGTAGGCTGACCGCTATCAATGGTAAAAGTACCTGTTCTACTAACTTCTCCTAATACGGTAACTTTATAATTTACAGTTCTTAAATTAACGCCTGGATTTTTAATGTATTTCGAAAGTTTATCTTTTAGTATCTCCCTCAATTGATCCACGTTCAGACTTGTGGTATTAATAGAACCTAAAATTGGGAAGTCTATATTACCTTTACTATCCACAATGTAAATAGGTTCTACAGAAGCACTTCTACTAGGTACAGAAGAGTACTGAGACATATCTGTTGAATAATAATTTTGATTGAATGGTTTAGCTACTTCATTGTCTTTAGCCAGCACCACAATGCCTAACATATCACCGGGTTGTATTGTTGATGTATTTGCTCTTATCGACTCTTTTATAGCAACATCCTCGATGTTTTTAAAGTATTGAATATTTTTTTTCGTATTACACGAAAAGACCATCAATAGGACAAAAACCATAAAAAATATGGATAAAACTCTTCTCATAAACTTTAATTCTTAACTGAAGGTTTGCAAATATAGGAATTCTTATTTATCTAACGATTCATAAATAGAATTATTGCTTTTAAATTCTTTTACTATAGATTTTAAGATTCTCACAATTTCTTGCTTCTCTTCTTTTCTTGAAAATTCAATTACGAGATCTGTCATTTTATCAATCTCGGAGAACTGCATCGACGGATCTTTTGAGATCATAATCTTTTCGTGAGAGGTGGGCAAAGTTCTGGTATTGTCGCTAAGAAGCTCTTCATAAAGTTTCTCACCAGGCCTCAGCCCTGTGTAAATAATTTTTATATCCAAGTCTGGTTCAAAACCTGAAAGTTTTATCATTCTCTTTGCTAGATCAAGAATTTTCACAGGATCTCCCATATCGAAAACGTAGATCTCACCTCCTGATCCCATTGTTCCAGCATTTAGAACTAATTCACAAGCTTCAGCTATGGTCATAAAATACCTAACAATGTTTGGGTGTGTAATCGTTACCGGACCACCTTTTTCTATCTGTTTTCTAAAATGAGGGATAACAGATCCATTGGATCCCAAAACGTTTCCAAATCTGGTTGTAATAAATTTGGTAGTATTACCTTCGACATTCTGAAGAGACTGAACAAATAACTCTGCAACTCTTTTTGAAGCGCCCATTACGTTGGTAGGGTTTACAGCTTTATCTGTAGAAACCATCACAAATCTATTCACATTATATTTGCTGGCCAGCAATGACAAATTTTTGGTTCCAAGAACATTTACCAAAACAGCTTCGTGAGGATTATCTTCTACCAGCGGTACATGTTTATATGCAGCCGCGTGATAAACCATTGAGAACTTGTACTTTTCGAATAAAGGCTCCAGTCGGCTGTAGTTTGATATATCTGCGAGAACAAATTTAAAATTAATATGAGGATACATCTCTCTCATTTCCAGCTCAGTTTCATACAATGGCGTTTCAGATTGATCCAGGATAACTATTTGCAATGGCTCTAATAAAGCAACCTGCTTCACAATTTCTCCTCCAATAGATCCCGCCCCTCCTGTGACTAATATGGTTTTTTGAAAATGTCTTTTTTTCACTTCCAAATTATCCAGTTTTATTTGCTTCCTATTTAGCAAATCCTCTATCTGAATAGTTCTGATATTGTTTATAATATCTTTACTTCTTAGTTTTTGCATCGATGGCGCTTTATATATTTTCAGATTATGTTCCAAGAACAGATTAACCCAAAAATCAAGCTCGTCTTTATGTAATGCTTCTTTTATCACAAGGACTCCATCTACCTCACTTTTTCCATTTTCAAGAGCGTTAATGAAATCAGTTCTTGAGATAATTTTTTTATCTAAAAGTTTGATTATTACTTTTTTTGTATTGTAAGAAATAAATCCTTTAATATCAAAAGGCAGGTTCGGATTGGAAAGAATAACCTGAGCTATAGCAATAGATGTATCATCATCACCTAGTATAAATATTTTTTTTCTGCTGGAACTTCTTTTATTTTCCTTTATTATGTTAAAAATGCCTTTCACACATAATCTGAAAACAAATAAGAAGAGGCAGGAAATAGCAAAATAAAGCCCTAGAAACGGAACGAGTATTAGCTTTTTCTGAAAAGTAATATAGTAGGAGTAGTTTATGATTAATATAGTTAAAACACAACTTAGATTAGCCATAAAAATCTTAAAAAGATCTACAAATGTAGAATGCCTTATCACCCCAAGATATGTTTTGAAGATATACATATACAGAACATTAGTTCCGATGATAGCTAAAAAAACATACAAAAGAGGAAAGACATTATAATGCTTCACATTTAACTCCAAAATAAGGAGATGCGAAACCAAAAGTGATATTAGCAACAGTAATATATCAATAACAAGTATAACCCACCGTGGTAAAAATTTTAGATCAAAAAGTTCTAAAACACTATCACTTAATGATAATTTGCCGGCATTTTTAACCTTATTCATTTTCGGTTATTAATTATTAAAATTGGTACTTACTTATGACCTCATAAATTCTGTTTTTATCGTCGTTGGTAATATTTGATCCTGAAGGCAGACATAAACCTGCTGTAAATAATTCTTCAGAAACAGTTTCGCCATAATATTGACAATCATTAAAAACAGGTTGGAGGTGCATAGGTTTCCACAAAGGACGCGTTTCTATATTCTCCTCGGCAAAAGCTGCCATTAATTCTTGATTCGTTCGTGTGGTTACTTTTTTATCTATCGTAATACTGGAAAGCCAATGATTGGAAAAAAAATCTGAACTAGCCTCTGAAAAAAGGTTTACAGCGTCAATATTTGAAAAAACATCCTTGTAAAAGTCATTTACGGCTCTTCTTTGCTGAATGCGGTCGGGAAGCACCTCCATCTGTCCCCTACCTATTCCGGCACATATATTACTTAACCTATAATTATATCCTATTTCGGAATGCTGATAATGTGGAGCATTGTCTCTAGCCTGAGTTGATAGAAAAATTGTTTTCTCTTTAGTTTCTTTTGTAGGACCAACTAATGCACCCCCTCCAGATGTTGTTATGATTTTATTTCCATTAAAAGATAAAATAGCAAAATCGCCAAAAGTTCCACATTTTTTATTTTTATAAGTAGAACCTAATGCTTCCGCACTATCTTCAATCAACGGAATCTCATATTTAGAACAGATTGCTGTAATTTCATCCATCAGCGCTGGCATACCATAGAGATGAACTACTATAACAGCTTTGGGTTTCTTGTTTTTTGAAATTCTGTCCTTTATTGCTTCTTCTAGAAAAAATGGTGACATATTCCAATTTACCGGATCCGAATCTACAAAAACAGGATTAGCTCCAAGATATTTTATAGGATTTGCTGATGCTGAAAATGTGAAGGATTGGCAAATAACTTCATCACCATATCCTACACCCAATTGTATAAGTGCTAAGTGCAAAGCTGCTGTTCCTGAACTCAGTGCTGCAACAAATTTATCTTCTTCTATAAATTCTTGAATGGCATTTTCAAATTCATCAACATTTTTCCCCAGTGGCGCCACCCAATTTTGATCGAACGCCTCCTGTACATACTTCATTTCTCCTCCGCCCATGTGCGGCGATGAAAGCCAAATTTTAGATTTCATTTATTGATTGTAATAAAGATAGTTTATATTATGAAAAATTTAATTTCCAGACAAAGTTAAAACTATTTAACATAATATTAGAAAAACTATTTAGAAAGTTATTTTTTCTTATTCAATATTCTTGCCGGATTGCCTACAACCACTGCATTATCAGGAACATCATTTATTACAACTGCACCTGCACCTACAACAGACCATTGTCCTATAGTGATATCTTGCTTCACAGTAGCACCAATCCCTACATGAGCACCTTCCATTACTCTCACATTGCCTGCTAATGAAGCATTAGGTGAGATATGTACAAAATCATCTATTTTGCAATCGTGATCTATACAAGCTGATGTATTTATAATACAATGATTCCCGATTTTTACCGAAGAGTTAATAACCACCCCCGCCATCACAGCGTTGCCATAGCCAAAAGTTGTTCTTTTAGAAACCACCGCTGAAGGATGGATAAGATTTAACTCAGGAGCAAGAAACCTGGAGGCAATTTTTTTTCTATTGATATTATTTCCAACTGCCAAAAAAACGTTTTCAGAAATAGTGCTATTGTCTGAACTATGAACAACCTTGTATTGGAAAATATTCTCAACAGAAGGATTATCATCCAATATAGAAATTATTTTATAACCTAGATCTTCTGCAATTTCTATAACAACTTTAGAATGTCCGCCTGCACCTAATATATATAGATCTTTACTCATTATCATTCCCTTTAAAACTTTCTGTAGTTGCTACTCCTATCGTATTGATTCCTTCAGACTTTAGCACTTTTTTTATGGTTAGAAGAAAGATTTTAAGATCAAGAGTAAAACTAATGTTATTGACATAAAAAACATCGAAAATAAACTTTTGCTCCCACGTAATAGCATTGCGCCCATTAACCTGAGCCCATCCTGTGATGCCTGGTTTTATGTGATGCCTTTTCTTTTGCTCGTCGTTATACAACGTTAGATAACTCACTAATAGAGGTCTAGGACCGATAAAACTCATATCGCCTTTCAATACGTTAAATAACTGTGGTAACTCATCTAATGAAGTTTTCCTTACAAATCTCCCCATTTTTGTAAGTCTTTTTTCATCTGGAAGGAGATTACCTTGTTGGTCTTTTTCATCAGTCATTGTCTTAAATTTTATAATCCGAAAAATCCTTTCGTTTTTACCTGGTCGGCTCTGAAAAAAGAATACATTTTTTTGATTAAAAAAGTAAAGTAAGATAATTAATAATAATAATAATGGCGATAAAATAAGGATTAACAAAAAAGAAAATGTGTAATCGAAAATAGGTTTAAGAATATTTTTGTACATATCACAAAAAATCCGAAATTTCAATTTCGGATTAGTTTTATTTATATTAAACTTTTATTCTTCTTATAAAAATATGCCAATAGAGCAATACCTGTAAGAAGCAGTATTGGCACCACCCCATTAATGGGAACCGGCTCACCAGGGTTACCCGGACCTTCTTCATGCTCTCCTCCCACAGGGACACCAGTAGTTGACTGTCCATTTTCAAAAGTATTGTCATCTGCAGAGCTAGTCTGGACAGTCTGATTGGATTGATTATCAAAAGTGTTCTCTTTGAACTGTGCACCAGCCATTAAACTAATGCCTATATATGTAAGGGTCAAATATTTTTTCATCTGTAGTTTAAAACTAAGCATAATTTTCAGGTTGTAAATATATAAAAAAATAGCAGATATATAAAAATATTAACATTAAATAAAATTAACGATTCTTTTAGCTATAATTTTTTTATTACTTAATTTTTTTTGATTATATCAAATAATATGAGGAGCATTTTCGTCTCAACAAAATCAAAGTGGAAAAATAATTTTATCTGAAAACATATTTCTTGAAATAATTTTTAAGAAAAACAAGCCTACTTAATGATTTGTTTATAAAAAACAGCCCGTAGAAAAATTATAAAATTTTTATGTTAATTATTTCTATTTGATAAATTTTTTAGTTCTGATTTCACCAGAATTATTGATTTTAATTATATAAAGCGCATTCATCAGTGTGCTGGTGTCGATGCGAAACTCATTAGATGTGGCAACATATGACCTTATCAACTTTCCGGAAGCATCAAACAATTCAATTCTTCCTAATTTTTTATCGGATTTAACAACCTGCTCATTTCCGTCTTTATAAACGATGAAATTACTTTTCACAGCACTATCAGAACCCAGAACAGATTTATCTTTATATACTATTTCAAACCTTGTATTATCAGTTCCTTTAACAGCAGTGAATTGGTAAGAGTGGTCGGATGTCATATCAATATACTTATTGAGTAACTTATCTCTGAGGTATATTTTCTGACTGCCATCAAACAAGCCTTCAGCATCTTGGAGGTTAATCGAATAACTACCATCGGTAGAGTAAACATTTCCTATGCTTACAACATCATCCGCAGAAAAAACATCCGCTTTCCCTTGTATGGCTAGTTTTTTCGCTCCCAAAAGAGAGTAAAATGAGTCCGAACCTACTACAAATAACTCCCCGTCAAAATCAGTTTCAAAATCATTGGAAGCTCCAGTTATATAGCCAACCAATATTGTATTAACAAGAGTATTTGGAGAAGTCATAGTAAGCCAGAACCTGTTTTTTGCTCCTTGCTTTTGGAAGAAATTACCTCCGGATGTGGTTCGCATTGTATTCGTAAAACCGATTGGCTGATTCATACCTGTAGATTTTGCCTGCACAATAAATGCCTGCCCTACTTTTACAATGCCATTCGGTATTGCAGATCCGTTATAAGGACTAGTTGGTGAGTAAGTAGCTGGAGAACCGCCACTGCCATTGTAAACAGCGTAATTATTTCCGTTATAACTAGAACCAAGTTGTGCAGCTGTATAACTATTATTAGTCCAGAACCAGGCTGTAGAATATATTTTTGAACTGTTATTGGCAAACAAAGCATCAAAGTTGATATTAGATGGATAAGGATTACCAACCAGATTGTAACCGTGGTTGCTATTTGTCCATTTCAGATTTGGCGAATCCAGAGAACTATTATGAGGAATTCCCGTAAAGACATAACTTTTATTGTAGCCATTGGTTCCGGTTTCTGCACGTATGGCATAACCCTTACCGATCTGAAAATCCGTATCCGAAGTTACACTAAACTTATCATTCGACTCATTGTATTGCAAATATCCATTGGCTGGTGTGTTCGGTGAAAAAGCTTTTATATTTTGACCAGCTACAGGGGAACTCCAGTAAACATAATCCATCTGTGTCGATATATTGTTCATATCCACAACATCTCTCTGGCTTTGTATTGTTGCCTGCAGATTATTAGCATCGTCATCCTGCATCAACTGTGCGTTATTTTCAAAAATTACAGATCCGCCGACACTATTGATGCCTTTGTGCGCATACAGGACATTAGGCGTAGCATTATCCGCAGTTTTAAGAAACTTAAGTGTTCCCGCACTAACTGTTGTAAGATTATTGACAATAAGATCACCGGAAGCTGAAGTCTTGGTTCCTAATGTGGAAACAGTTAGATTTTGATAAGGTAAAGCATTGGTAATAATCTGATCCGAGCCCATATAATCTATAGTTGATCCGGTTTCTAAAGTAATCACAGGAGAATTGGTGTTTTTGATGGCCGTAGTGGTATCACCGCTGAAACCATTATCATTATTCACTTTAAATCTCGCACCGGTCTTCACTGTAAAATTACCACCTGCACGGAAAGTTAATCCGCCGTTGGTTGTAGTTCCGGCAACTACGTTGGTTCCAGATATCACAACATTGGCATACTGCGGTGCAAGACGAATCTGAGTCGCGGATGTTCCTGTAAATTCTATCGTAGTTCCGGCAGACAAGCTGTATGTTCCGCTGATATCAGGCTTCACTCCAGAACCACCCAAACGGAAAGTACCAGCAGTCATTGTAAGGCTTGTACTCTTATCTCCAAATGTATTGTTAGAAACATCCAAAATGGTATTGGCACCACTAACAGTCACTGTGCCTTCAATCGGAGTAATGATTTTATTTGATGATTTGGTTCCATTCCCTGTAAAAAGAAGATTTTTATAATCAGTTCTTGAGCTAATGGCTTGCGCACCATCCAAGGCATATTGAACGGTAGAACCATTATTGAGCGTAATATCTGTAATTCCAGGTATAGTGGCATTGGTCCCGGAAAAGCCCTGTGCATCCTTCGTTATAAAAGTTCCGTTTACCACCACTGATCCGCCACCACCATTGGTTATCTGATTTTCTCCGTTGCTGTCGAAAGAAGCATTCGTATCAACCGTCAAAACACCACCAAGAGCAAGATTATTGGAACCGGAAGAATTCAGGGCGAATTTTGAAGTCCCGTTAATATTGACCGCACCGGTGACAGTTAAAGTTGCTGTCCTGTTAGAAGTTACATCAGCATTATTAAAAGTAAGGCTTGCAGGATTCCCAAAAGTTCCAGGAAAAGGTGTAGTTGTCGACCCATTAAAGATATAATTAATACCTGCAATAAACTGCGCTGTTCCGTTTGTAGAAGTCGTGTTTGTTGAACTAAAAGACATCAAACTTCCGGAAGCCGCTGTCCCGCCTAAGCCATCAACATTCGAAGTAGCAAGCGTTGCGCCCGCAGCAGTAATGAATCTAGCAACAGCATTTCCTATAATCGATTTATCATTGAAGTTGAGGTTTCCGTTTACCGTAAAATAAGAAGCAGGCCCTGTCGATGAACCTAGCGTAAGATTAGATGTTAGTGAAGCAAAACTACCTGCATCCACTACATAGCTTGTATAGTCTAAATTGGTGCCGGAATTGCTGATCTGTGATGGTGATGAAGATGACCCTCTGAAAACAAATCCTTTTGCCTGAGAAGCTGATGTTGTCTTATAAACACCATTTCCCGTGTGGGTAAAATTTCCGGTGATGTTAATCGCACTGCTTGCCACTGTCCCTTTTCCGAAATCGACATCTATTGCATTGGCATCAGTATTATTTGAAGAAAAATTTCTACCGACATTGACCGTTGGAACCGCAGAAGAAGCGTTATTAGGTTTCATACGAAGCTGTGCTACAACACCGTTTATAATAAAATCTCTTTGAACATTTAGTGTTTGTGGCGGAACATTGGAATTGGGTCCCGCCACAATTTCTATAAAGCCTGTGTCTGATATTGTAACATCATTCCCAACGGTAACATTGGCCGTTCCACTTCCTGTACTCATTCTGAAAGCACCGGCACCAGAGACGTTCAGATCCGTAGCCACATTAAGATTCAGGACAGCAGATGAACCGACCCCATTCAGCCCTCCTCCTGTAACATTTATTTTATTGATATTCGCAGTAATTGTTCCGGAATTATTAGAAAAGGAAACCAAATTACCACTGGCCGGCCCAACTGTGAAGGTTCCATTAACAGTTATCGAAGATGTGCCTGAAAACAAATTAATATAATTACTGGATCCTGAGTTATTAAAAGTTAAATTTCCGAAGGTCTGATTCATTCCGGCCGGGCCGGTAACTGGAGAACTATTCGTAAACCCTGTTATATTACAACTGGAAGTCGTGTTCCAGGTTGCAGCAGGAACAGTTCCGCCGTTCGCAAGATGATTATAAACAGATCCCGCAGCAAAAACAAGAGTTCCGGTATTGGTAACTTCCGTGGTGATAGCTTGATTCCAGGTTCCGTTGATGGTGTTAGTCCCGGAAATTGAAAAAGAATCATTAACTGTTAAAAAACCACCAGACTCAACGGTCAGATTTTTAGATGTTGCAGATGCTGAAACCGTAATGGTATGGCCTGCTCTGACGGTGACAAAAGCTGCCGATGATGTTGGAGATAATGTTGCAGAAATCCAGTTCACATTATCCGAGGAAGACTCCCAACTTCCGACCGCACCCCAATTTCCAGTACCTTTACTTCTGAAATAATCTGATGCAGAACTCTGAAGGATAATATTGAATGTGGAACTTGTAGCAGAAGCAAGAGAACCAGATGTAGCATTTAGAGTTAAGTTACTTCCGATAGCAGTATGCACGATATTATTAAAGGTAGCTATTCCAGAAACAGGACTTGCGGTTTTCGGGGTACTGTTCATTGTACCGCTGGATGTTACATTAATAGTATTTGTAAAATCCGTATCAACATTACCATTTGCATCAGTAGCAATCACCACAGGAGAGGCCATAGTCGCATTAAGAGCAGTATCTGTTGGCTGAGTAGTAAATCTTAGCTTAGTTGCAGTTACAATAACTGTAGTTGCATTAGCAGCGCCGGTAACAGTAGATGCAAAAATACTTCCAATGCTTCCATCTGCTGTAAAACCATAGGAAGCAGTAGGTACGGTAAACTGCAATGTAGTATTATCTGTAACTGTTGTTGATAAATATACAAAAAGTGACACTTTTGTTGTTGAATTATTAGCAACCGTCAATGGTGATGATGAAAGATCAAAAACGATTGATGAAGCATTAATAGTGGTACTGTCTGGCGTTATGACTGTAGCGCCTACTTTAAGCTGCGCACCGGCAATGATGGTGCTCCATGTATTACTGTCAGAAGCTCCTTTAGTGATCGTGATCTTCGTTACATTAGTAGCTTTTCCATCTCCCGGATTTCCTTTATCTATAATATTGAAATCAAAAACATTAACCTGTGAAGCTGCGGAAGTCGCCAATGAAGAAATAACAGAAGTGGGCTGGGTAAGTCCTGACCCCGAAATATCTGAATTCGTATCATTATCTGTAGCAGCGTAAGAGGTCCAGGTGATATCATCTATAGCTATCCTGCTACCGGTTGTAGTTTGTTTTAGTGATATAGTGGAAAATGATCCCACGTTGATTTCCGAAATAGTATAAGTAGTAATAGCACTCGTTGATGCGTTTGATATCGCAACACTACCTTTATTAGTACCATCTACCAAAATCTGGATGGTCCCGGTATCAGGTGAGCCGAAAGGTGTCTTGGCTTTAAAACTGATTGATCCTATCCCGGCAGATTTTTGAGCTGCCGTAAGCCCGAAGTCTATCTGCCCGTTTCTGATTAGTATTGCCTGACCATTAACGGTCTGGTCACTTCTGGAATCTGTTGAAGACCATGTCTGGTCGTTATCTCCTGTCCAAGTCCGGGAAGTATAGCTGCTTGTCGGGCTGCCGGTAATAGGATTTGTTATCGTTTCGGAACCCTGCCCAAAACACAATAATGAACAAAAAACAGAAAGCAAGATAAAGATAACTCTCCGACTGAAGAATAAATAATTTTTCATTTTTATTTGTGCTATAACTGAGACAAATATAAATTTTATTTACATAAACGGATACTATTCAATAAAATTTAACATAATCTTAATCAATCACTTTATAAAAATCATTTGCCTGCTGAGATTTTCAAGATGCAGAATCCTGCGGAAGGGACTTTCAACATTGTTCAGCTTCTCTTTTTCGCGGATGTAGCTGTACCTGGAAGACATATTATACATATTAGAAACCAGCACCAGCCAGCACTCCTCAGATTTACCGTCATATAAAGGATATTTTGAATTCTTCTTCTTGATAACATCCAGAATCTTCTCCGAATCTAGCTCATCAAAAAGTGAAAAACTGTATTCCAGAAATAAAAAAACACCCTTTGGAGAGGGCGTTCTTCTTATATTCTTCACAAATTTTGTTTTCTTGTTATTGGTAATCGCAGAAAGGATCTCTTTGGTAAGCTTTTCCTGCTGGCAGAATATTTCCGGATTCTGATAATCGATATCAAGATAATGGATCCCGAAAAGACTTTTGTACTGATTCAGCTCCTGTTCAACATTACGAAATACTGTGTTAATATAGCTTTCTTTTTTCTTCAGCTCAAAATGATTGATAATCTCCGAAACTTCTAACCCAATCCTTTTTCCTTTATAATTAATAATAAAATCCGGACTTTCGCTGGTGAGATTTTCTATTTCCATTTCTGGAAAATGACTAAAAAAAGTGTTCAGAAGTAATAATTCAGTCTTTTTCTGATATTCTTCACGTTCGTTAAGGTTAGCATCTCCGATCGTGTGATACCATTTGATGAGATTTTCTGCACCAAAACTCTTTGACGCCACACATATTTCCAGATTTTTCCGAAGATCTTCACAAAAAACCATAGCCTAAATATTTATCATTAAACCTCAACTAATTTAGTAATTAATTGATTTCAAAATAATTATATGAATAAAATTTAATATAATCATTAGTTCATAAAACCATATGAAGAAGAAAATATATTTCTGAATTCAGAAAATATCTCAAAAAAAAGATTAAATTATTTCCCCTGACCAAGCTCGATTTACAATCAACAAAAACTAATCATTACCTGTTGTGCATTTAGC
>NZ_RJTU01000012.1 GCF_003730015.1 Epilithonimonas hominis
AAGTTTTGAAACTAATCCACTAATCCATTCTGTTGAATTAGTCCACTTGAACAGATATAAAACAAAAAACGCTTTAAAACATACGTTTTAAAGCGTTTTGCACTATTTTAATTTAATAGTTGCGATCCGGACGGGACTTTTTTTAATTTCTTAAAAGCCCTATCCACAACCGTTATGCGTAAATAGTGTTATGACAGGTCACTGAATAGGTCATTGTCAAAACGCTATTAAGAGCGTCGTTTTTCAATAGTGCAAATATATTGTTTTTTTTAAATTATTACAAAAAATCAAATGATAAATGCAAAATTTTTTCTCCTTAAAGCTTATAATTTCTGATTCTCAGATTCTTAAGAATTGTTACTAAATTATCTTTACTTTTGAGTTACACTTTTATTATGAATTAGAAAAATATCCCTCATAATAATTTACAGACTTTAGTTCATCCTCATCTAACCAAACAATATATTTTCTAACTTTTTGGCAATATTTAATTTCCTCTATACTTTTATTAATAGGATTTTTTTTGATAAAATGATTTGCCATCCAAAATATCTTTAAGCCATTTTCACTTAATGTTTTTTGCAGGATATCCCTTGTAATCAAAATGATAGATTGGTAATCACCACGGGAAAATCTCCCCGTATTTACCTCATGATCAAACCCTATGATATCTGAATTGATTGTTACATATTGATTATTATCTAATTCGGAAATATTAAGTAGGTTTCTAATCTTTTTAGCTGGTATTATAACTTCTTTCTCTCCCTCTATAGTATCTTTCATTACTCTGGTAAGGCAAGTGAAAACAAATTTTCCTTCATCAAATTCAGTTTGATCATGTTTCTCACCAATCCAATCCATCCAAAATAAATTAGCCGGAGTAGCATAAGTGTCTGTATTTGGTCTGCCAAAATCACTTAAAATTATGGATTTTGAATCAATAGAAATTTGCTTCGCAAAGAGGTCAAAATCCTCTTCTTTTATTATGTAACTAAAACAATCAATATAACCATTAATAGTTTCTGACGAATTAGTTAAACCTGTACTTTGATATATAGCCAAATATTCTTTTTCAGTTTTAATATTAAAATCTAGATCATGATAAAGAAGCCAATTCTTAAAATCTATTTCGGGTTCTGTATTTACAATTCTATCAATTTCATCTTGAAGATCGTTAGACGTGTCGATTTCAGAAACTAATTCTTCCTTAATTACCCATAAAGGTGGATTGAAATATTCATCTATTTGATTTTCAATATCTCTTTGTAATTCTTCTGCGGGATTAAAAACGTTTACAATTTTAGAATAATCGTCAAGCCAAATATATTGGTCATTTTCATCATCATATTGATAGGGCAAATGATCCGATAAATATCCCTTCAAATAATGAACAGCAAGCCAAACGTATTTCTCTTCAAAAGTAAATTTTTGACTTTTGCTTCCATGCGTAGCATCAGTATTCACATATCCATTACTTCGATTAAAACCTAACGATTTTATATATGCAATTGCTGCTGCCATACCCCATATTCTTTCCGATTTACTGTTATTCATTAATGAACTATACTTTTTGTAAAAAGCTGTAATAAATGGATTTTCTTTAGAAAATGAAAGTGAATTAAATCCTGTATCGATAGATAAAAAATCATCATATGCTTTTTTTATAACATACCAGGATAAATCATGACCAATAGGATAAAAATCATCTTTAGGATCTTTTAAATATTCTTCATCAACTTTTAATAATATAAAATTATCTTTTCTAACAGGTCTTGATTTTTCGACTTCTTCTTTAGAAATTAGTTTATTTTGAAAAGCTCTTTCAATAATAGCTCTAAAACCATATCTAACAATTACATTTCTATACTTATCAGTGTCACTAAAAATATTATTTATGCTCCATACGGCAAGTTCTTGAATTGCATTTTGATTTTTACATTTTGTGGCAATGCCTAGAGTGACCGAAGCCAAATCTTCTAATATTTGCTGCTCATTAATAGATAGCATAAGCTCTAGAAGATTTTTAAATTCAAAAGGAACAATTAATGCCCATTTGGTTAGTTTAATCCTTAAGTTTTCACGTAGTTTTTGATCAAGGCTAGTAAATCCCCATGCATAAACTAATGGAAGTCCATCAAACATATCCGTTTCATCCAAATCAAAGTTATCGTTAAGAATAGATGATAGTGACCATTCTGACAATGTATATCTATCTACGTCTAATTTTTTAGACATTATATTACTTTCATATTCATCTAATCCTGACCAGAACTTATCTCTTTCAAAATGACTATAAATATTTTTAAGAATATTATGAAGGTACATTGCGTTAAATGAACTGTCATTATCATATGAAAGTGGTATAATTAGATTCTGTAAAATTTGAAATCTCTTGATGTAATCATTATTGAAAATTTCAGTAATCCAATCTTTATAATTACAACTAATTTCATTTGGCGCAGCGTATAAAGTATCTAATTGCAGTTCAAAAATTTCGTTTTCTGTAAAACCTTTAATTAAGAAACCATCAAATCCTATTAATTTATGTTTTTTAAGAAATATGCCATTTAGTATATCCTGAATTATTCTACGATTTGGAACAAAATCTGAATAAGGATTATAATCTTCATCATCTAATTCTATTGAAAGCGGAATTGGATTAAAAAGAGAATCGGGTAAAGAATCAATTTCCCCATTAATTATTTTGGCACTTATTTTACTTGAAATTATTATTTCCAAAATTGATTGGTAACTAAAAGTATAAAAACTTTCTTTTGATTGTAAGATTGAATCAGATTTTATGTTTCTTTCGTATCTTATAAAGATTCCATTATTTGATAGAAATTCTATTAAGAGTTCAATTTCGTTTGCGTCTAAATATCTAAGTTTACTTTCAATTATTAAATCTAAAATTTGATTGTGGCTTACTTCAGAATTACTGTAGAACAAATCGGATATTATATTTAAAAATTCTAAAACAGCATTTCTTGATTTTGCTTTTCTTGAACCTAATGATTCCAAGTACTCCTTATTTATTCTTTCAATTTTTAAGTTGATTAGTTTGGATGTGGTTGTTTCAACAATTCCGTTATGTTTAATAGTATTGCCTCTATATATTTCGCAAAATAGTTTTAACGCAAACAAACTATCTAGTCCTTTTATTAAGCGATGATTTTCAATTGTGATATTATATTTTGCAAAGTAATTATTAGCAACATCTTCAATTTTTACATCTCCCTCCCTTTTCAATCTTAATTCTTTATAATTTTTTTGATAAGAAGGTAATCTTAGATTGTTATAGAAATATTCTCTGGCGCTAAAAGCAAACCTAATTCTTTTGTACTTATTTGCTATTTCAATGGTTTCATTAATTCTATCATACCAGTTACTATCATTCATTATGTCTTCATCAAGCCCGTCAATACAAATCAAGACTTTTGTATTTTGAAAATTGTTTACATTCTCAGAGGCTAACTGAGAATCTTTTTTTATGGCCAATGCTTCAAGAGCATTAAAAATTTCATTTCTATTCCAATTATTCAACTCTAACTCTTGAGATAATAATTGTGTCCAGTCTGTGGAATTGGCACCTTTAGCCTGAATTAATATAGCGGGGGCTGAATTGTTCACACACTCTTCAACAGCATAAGCGAATCCCAAAGTTTTTCCAGTACCGGGTTTACCTAGGATCAAGCTGGTAGAAATATTTGCTAATTCATCCTCAATTGCCAAATATTTTCCGATAACATCCTTATCAAATTCCCTTAAAACAATCTCCAATCTATTGTAGAAGTTTTTTTGAAGATTTGTAGGAGATGTAGATTTAAGTTTTTGAATGGTGTCTTCAATGATTTTTATTATTGGTAGTTCCTCCTCTTCGTCAATCGTCAAATTAGGATCAATTCCATTTATTAATTTTATTTCAAGTTTGATGGATTTTTCAATTAATTCTTTGATAAAGCAATTAATCTGTTTTAGTTTCTCGATTAATTCATCTTCCTTTAGGCTTCGATGGATAAATTTTTCAGAAATATCTAAGGTGTAATTTGCCTTATTTCTAAAGTCATGAATTTTTCTAATAATTTTTTTTCTGAAGGATAAATTATAAAGTTGTCGATCTATTAACCTTTGTATATCTCCTTTCGTATGAAGGTCTCCAACATATCTCTCCTTAAGCCAATAATTGGTTTTTTGTAAATCAAATTTTTCTTTTAAGAAATTCGAATAAAATATTTCCTTTTCAAACCAATATTTATGAACTCCTTCATTTTCAGAATTTTGTAATTCCCCTAAAATAGAATTCTCAAACCACCAAGTGATTTTGAGTTCGGGAAACATATCTTTAATATCTTTTTCAAAATTCCTTACTCTTACATCTTCACTGTTTTGTGTCAGTTTTTTCCCCCTCCCAACTTTAATTGAACTGACATTGTGCGGTATGCAGATAATATATTCTGTTATATTAGGACGGATTTTTAATGCAGTAATTATGGATTTTTTTATCTGACCTAATTCACTGGTATCTAAAGCCTGTTTAAACCACTTTGATTGAATGGCTATAATATTGCCATTTGATAATTTGCCATAAGCCTCAATACCTCCATCTCCACCTGCTCCATTTATTATTTTAAATTCTTCAACTGTATCAGGATATTTTTTTAAAAGATACCGTTCAAAAAGTTGATTACCTAATGTTTCAAAGGAATCTTGATAACTGCCCCCATAAGTATTAAATGAATTCCACATCAGTTTTTATTATTGTTTTAAGATACCTAAGATACTTCATTTATTGGTGAATTAGATTTAAAAAAATTAAAACAAAGAAAAAAGTGAAATAGATATGCATCTCGACTACAAAATTCATTCAATGATTTATAGTCAGGAAAAGTCATTTCAGTACTAATCCAAAAACAAAGATTTTATCAAATTTAAAAACGACCGTTTGTTGTAGTTAGTTTTTTAATTTCCGGTAAGAACTTGTTTCAAAGCTTACTGGCATGTTAATTTATGGTCAAAGAATGTAAATCCCGAAGTTGCGAAATTTTAGTTTACATCTTTTTCTAATTGAGCAGCACCAAACCATTCCTCATTTATTATGCAATTTGAACTATCGGGGGATGGATTAGCTAAATGAACTTTAATATGTGTTGGAATAGGAACGCAATTGCCAAATACAAGTGCCTCTCCAGGTGTAGATTGTTTAATTTTACTAATATAGTCAGATGAGAAATAAGGTAATACAGAATGAATATAATTCATATCATATTCATTTTGAATACGATGTATAATATAATTTCCACACTGTGATGAAACGGTTGAAGAAAGTTCAGATGGTCTTTGGGAAGAAACAATTAGATAGATACTATATTTTCTGCCTTCTCGCGCTATTTTTTCAAATATGTTCTCCTTCAATAAATAATCTACTCGTAGTGCATTATTAA
>NZ_RJTU01000038.1 GCF_003730015.1 Epilithonimonas hominis
AATCTGATGTCAATTTTCAGGCTGTTTGTTCTTCAAGAAAAAACGCAGAAAACATTATCTACACTACGATATAGAACCTTTGCTATTGGAGCTTATTTTGAAAAAGTAGGTGACACACTCAAACTGAAGATTGCACTCACCAAAAAACGCAGAAAATGGTTCGTCGGAATTTGGGATTACCCCATAGACTTATCTCAAAAAATTTCAACTGCGTGATTTGGGTTAAAAGCACATTGGTTTGCTAGCCCTAAAACGTACTATTTCATATTTCGTAAAAATTTATTATGTTCATGGTTAGGAATTTTTGGTATATTCGTAAATAATTGATAGTTATTTTAGTGGAATGGATTTTGTAATCTTAGATACAAATATTCCTACTAATGAAAAAAAAACAGTTAACTAACAATTCTAAGGTCCAACAAATTCAGGATCATACAACTGACAATTCTGATCAGACACTATCAACCAATCAAGGATTAAAAATCAACAACAATCAGGACTCTCTCAAAGCTGGAGAGCGAGGTCCGAGCTTATTGGAAGATTTTATTCTGAGAGAAAAAATCACCCATTTTGACCACGAAAGGATTCCTGAACGAATAGTTCACGCAAGAGGTTCCGGCGCACACGGCGTTTTCAAATTGACGCAAAGTCTGGAAAAATATACTAAAGCAAAATTTCTGACAGAAGTAGGAAAAGATGTTCCCGTTTTCGTAAGATTTTCTACAGTTGCAGGAAGCCGTGGAAGCACCGATTTGGCTAGAGATGTTAGAGGATTTGCAGTTAAGTTCTATACCGATGAAGGTAATTATGATTTGGTAGGGAATAATATGCCCGTATTTTTCATTCAGGACGCGATGAAGTTTCCTGATCTCGTACACGCTGTAAAACCAGAACCGGATAATGAGATTCCACAAGCAGCTTCTGCGCATGATACATTTTGGGACTTTATTTCATTAATGCCTGAAAGTATGCATATGATTATGTGGTTGATGAGTGACAGAGCCATTCCAAGAAGTTATAGAATGATGGAAGGTTTTGGGGTTCATTCTTTCAAATTCATTAATAATGAAGGTGATGTTCATTTCGTTAAATTCCATTTCAAACCGAAGTTGGGCGTTAATTCCGTAGCCTGGGACGAGGCAACAAAGATCTCAGGAAAAGACCCGGATTTTCATAGAAGAGATTTATGGGAAGCCATCGAAAATGGCGCATTTCCAGAATGGGAATTTGGCGTGCAGCTGATTCCTGAGGAGAATGAAAACGATTACGATTTTGATTTGCTTGACCCAACGAAATTAGTTCCTGAAGAATTGGTTCCTGTTCAAATCATCGGTACATTAACACTCAATAGAAATCCCGACAATTTCTTTGCAGA
The DNA here is from genome assembly GCF_003730015.1 of Epilithonimonas hominis. Lineage (GTDB taxonomy): Bacteria > Bacteroidota > Bacteroidia > Flavobacteriales > Weeksellaceae > Epilithonimonas > Epilithonimonas hominis. The sequence continues at coordinate 1,376 of NZ_RJTU01000038.1, forward strand.
AACGGAGCAGATTGCTTTTCATCCGGGACATTTGGTTCCAGGGATTGATTTCAGTAATGATCCATTATTGCAGGGCCGATTATTTTCTTACACCGATACACAATTGTCAAGATTAGGGTCACCTAATTTCCACGAAATTCCAATCAATAAATCAATCAATACTGTTCACAACAATCAACGAGATGGACATATGCGCCAACAAATCGTCAAAGGAAAAGTCAGTTATGAACCCAATTCTATTGGTGGCGGATGTCCTTTCCAAGCTATGATGAAAGATGGCGGATTCACATCTCATTCAGAGCGAGTGGACGGAACCAAAGTTCGTGCAAGAAGCCAAAGTTTCGTTGATCATTATTCTCAAGCCAAATTATTCTACAACAGTCAATCTGAGCCAGAAAAAACACACTTGCAAAAAGCATTGATTTTCGAATTGTCAAAAGTGACCATTCCTGAGATCAGAGAAAGATTGGTGGGGCAGTTATCATTCATCAACAAAGATTTGGCTTCAGTTGTTGCGAAGAAAGTTGGAGTAGATGTGGTGAAACTGAAACAGCCCAATGGCAGTATTCCTGCAGATGCTGATCCCAAAAGCCTACAAAGTAAAGAAACTGAACCAAGCATAGCTGAATCGAAAGCTTTGAGTATGAAAAATACAGCAAAAGATTCCATAGAAAGCAGAGTGATTGGTTTTATAATGGAAGATGGAGTGAATGCAACCGACGTTCGGATGTTAAAATCAAAATTGGAAAAGAAAGGCGCAGAGGTACAGATCATCGCTGGAAGCCTCGCACCAGTTACTGCTGATGACGGAACCGTTTTCATTCCAAAACATTCTTTAACCAGTACAGCAAGTGTATGTTTTGATGCTTTGTATCTGTGCAGCGGAAAAGGTTCTGTCGATATTCTTATGAATGTCGAAAATAAACCAGGTACAATTCATTTTGTGAATGAGGCATATAAGCATTGTAAATCCATCTATTTTGGTAAAGAAACAGAAGCCATTTACAAAGCAAGTCATGTGGCAACAAAAACCCACAACGATCCTGCGATTGTCAATTCAGAAATTAAAAATGCAGATGAATTATTCATCAAAGCCATTGCGAATCACCGCGTCTGGGAATTGGAAGTTGAAAGAAATAATCCAGCCTAAAATCATATCAAATCATCAAAAAATATTAAAGTTATGAAAGCAGCAGTTTTTCACGCACCGGGTAAAATTACATGTGACACAGTAGAAGATCCAATCATAGAAGATCAAAACGATATTATTCTCAAAGTGACATCCACAGCCATTTGTGGTAGTGATTTGCATATGTACTCAGGAGGAATGCCTCAGCTTAAACCAATGGTTATGGGACACGAGTTTATGGGAATCGTGGAAGAAGTAGGACCGAATATTTCGCATCTTCAAAGAGGGGATAGAGTAGTTGTGCCTTTCCCAATTGCCTGTGGGGGATGTTTCTTCTGCGAGCACGATTTACCGGGAGCTTGCGAAAACAGCAATCCGGATCACTATGGTCCTGAAGGCGGAATCTTAACCGAAAAAGGAGGAGGAATGTTTGGCTACACCGATTTGTATGGCGGTTATAACGGAGGACAGGCGCAGTATGTCCGCGTGCCTTATGCTAATTTCGGTCCTAGAAAAGTACCAGATATTCTGACAGATGAACAAGTTCTTTTCCTGACTGATATTTTCCCAACGGGCTACACGGGTGTAATGTGGGGCGAATTGAAAGGTGGTGAGTCTGTTGCAATTTTCGGTGCAGGTCCAGTAGGTTCTATGGCGGTAAAGAGTGCTATTCTTCATAATGCAGGAAAAGTAATTGTCATCGATACATTGCAATATAGATTGGATCAAATTAAAAAACTGACAGGCTGCGAAACCATTCTTTGGCAGGATGCAGAACAGACTGTGGAGCAGATTAGAGATATGACAGAAGGTAGAGGTGCCGATCTTTGTATCGATGCGGTTGGATTTGAACCTGAAAGAAATTTATTGGATAAAGCTAAAGCTGTTCTGAATTTTGAGAAAGGCTCTATTAAAGTTTTAGAAGCCTGTATGAGTGGTGTTCGCCGTGGAGGAATAGTTTCAGTTCTGGGCGTTTATCCAGTTAATTATGATAATTTTAAAGTCGGTCAAATTTTTGACAAAGGAATTACGTTGAAAGCAGGGCAGTCTCCAGTCCACGCCATTGTGGACAAATTGCTAAAATATGTAGAAACTGGTCAAGTAAGATTAGATGATATCATTACACACAGATTGTCTCTGGACGAAGTGGCAAAAGGTTATGAAATATTTCACAAGAAAGAAGATAATTGTGTCAAAGTTGTTTTAGACCCTTGGAAATAGCAAACAATTAATTTAGAAAAAACTGGAGATTTAATAATCTCCAGTTTTTTCATTTCAACAAATTATCTTATTATTCAAAATTAATAAGACAATATTTAATTTTAATATTTGTGATTTAGAACATTCACCTATGGTCGTATAAAAACAATTTAAAAAATCTTTTATATCGTAAATGATAATACGTTTCACATAAAATCACAGATATGAAAATTTAAATTCTTGTAAGTGGCCCCTTATTAATTTTCGGACGACGACATTTGTCATAATCTAATTTAATGTCTAAAAATCCATACGATTCTATAACAGGAACGCGATCTTTAGTAGTAAGCAATGCAGAGTGCAAAAAAATATAGGAGATTAAGCTTTATCAAGTAGTAAAAAAGGCCGTTACCGAGACAGTGTCCCCTGGCTAATTTCCCCCATTTGAAGAAAAAGGTACTACTACTGAGCAGTATGCGAAAAATCTATATATTTATGCAGTTCAAAACCACCCGTGGATGAACATCTTTTTATCAGCCTCTAGGTAAAAACGGTTACATATAAAAAAGACATGTCTCACAATATCGAGAGAGGTAAAGTTTGTATGTGGCCGATGTGAATCTCATCTGGTGCATATTTTTGATGATGATCCTAAACCTATAGGAAAATGATTTTGTATGAATTCGGTCTGTCTCGGTTTTGTTCCCAATTAAAAAAACGAATAGAAAATAATTCATGAAGAGTTATATAAAGAGATTACCAGAAGTGATATGTGATTTTGCTTCATTTTCGATATTATTAAGAAAAACGAAAATTTTTCCATTTTGAAACAGCAGTCTATATTATTGTCTCATAATACTCTCGAACATGTAGCCCCACATTTCGATTTGCCATCATTGAAAATCACTTTTCTGAATTTTGATAAATGAATTTCTGACTAGATCTTACGAAAAGCATTTTGATTATTTCCTCTGTCACCGTAGTCTTTTGAACGGAATGACTGCAGATTCCTTATAAAAGATCACAAAACTTTGAATAAAAGGTATAAAAGACTTTTGGGAAATGCTAATAAATTATTCCATAAGTTGTTCGGTTGTTGATTCATTTATTACTTTTTAAAGAGAAATAAATTAATTTTTATTACTTTATATAATTAACCTTACCAATTTGGCTTAAATCATTAATATTTTATTTCGATTAAAAATATTAATTTTACTCAAGTATTCTTAAAAAAATTATACTTGACTTTAATTATTCATAAAAAACTTTTCTATCTCCATGAAAGTTTTTAAGAAGTAGAAATCATTAAATTTTTGTCCTTCTAAAAACTTATTTTAATACTGATCAGTGCTCGATCTTTAACAACTATATTTTTTTGAATTTAAAAAATCTTATCGGTACTCCGAAGAAGTAGTGATTTTAATTGCTGTTCAATGTTCAATTTTACCTCATTAAAAGTTGATCAACTGTTCAAAATATTAACATCAAACAATTACTACAATGAATATCGAGAGAACAGAATTTATAGCATGGATGGAACGGATCATGGAACGATTCGACCTAGTCAAGGAACATATCATATCAAAACAATCCAAGTACATCGAGATCGACGGGGAACAGCTGCTCGACAACCAGGATGTATTGCAACTGCTGAAGATCAGTTCGAGGTCCTTGCAGCGTTACCGCACTGACAAAAAGCTGCCGTATTATACCATCAGCGGCAAGCTTTATTACAAGCTTTCGGATGTCCACCAGCTCATCAGGAACAGCCTGAATTCAAAGATCAAGTAAAGCCAAACAAAGCCAAATCATTCGGAAAGATTCCCTATTGAAATTACCGGGCGGGCTTCCAGGTATCTTCCGTCCATAAAAAATGATAAAATAGTGAGTGATGGAAGATAACCAGCCCACTAATACCAATGAAATCAAGCCTGCAACGGATACGCTTTTGGTCCTGAACATCCACAACAACACGATAGAGATGGTCAGGGGAATCGATAAAGAAGGCAACCTGCAAACAGTAGAAAGAAAATGAACAGCTTATCAGGGTCGATAAGCACGGCGATCTGTTCTCCAACTTCTTTTCCAACTTTTACCGGCAACTTAAAAACCCGACGCATTTCAACTTCTTCAAAGTTTCGGAATATGATGCGGTCGATATTGCCAAAGACCTTCAGCAGTATGTTAACCAGGCATCTCCTGAAGAGAAAGAACAACTCAAAGAATATGAGATTTTACCTAAAAATACCAACCCATTAAAAAATCAGAAAACAATGGAAAACAACACAGACAACCAGGAATACCGTTTCCAGCCGGAGCAGATCGACTGGAAAACAATGGAAAAATTCGGGCTTACCCGGGAAAAGCTTGAAAAGATGAATGCCCTAGATCCTCTGCTCAGAGGCTACAAGACCAATACTTTGATTCCTATCACCATTAACCTCGGCGCTGCCGTCAGCAAAATGGACGTCCGGCTATCCCTACAGGAAGGGGATACAGGCGACATCGGCATTAAGCTTCACGGCATCCGCAGGGAACCCAATCTTAACCTCAAATTCTTAGGCCACGAGTTCAGTGAAGAAGACAAAAAGAACCTTATGGAAAACGGCAATATGGGAAGAGTCGTTGATCTGGTCAATCCCAAGACCGATGAGATCATTCCATCCGTGATCAGCCGTGACCGCCTTACCAATGAACTGGTGGCTTACAGGGCAGAGTATATGAAAATCCCAGACGAGATCAAAGGAATTAAATTGGACGAGCACCAGAAACAGACCCTTTTAGAAGGCAAGCCACTCTATCTCGAAGGCATGACTTCTACCAAAGGCGCTACCTTCGATGCTACTGTGCAATTCAATGCCTATAAGCGCTATATTGAATTCATATTCGACAACAATCAAAAGCAGCAGCATAGCCAGTCTCAAAAAGAAAGCAATCCGCAAAACCAAAAGCAAAATAAAAACAGCGAACCCCCAAGGATTTTCAGAGACAAAGAACTGGATGACAAACAGTATGAAAAATTCAAGGCAGGGGAGACGGTCTATATCAGCGGTCTTGTTGACAGCAAAGGCAAAGAATACCAGGGCTACATAACTTTTAACAAAGAGACTGCGAAAACTGACTTCTCATTTACCAACCCCAACAAGCTCAGGGAAAAAACCCAGCCATCAGAAGCTCATAAAACACAGACGGCTGTTAACACCGATGGTAAAACCAATGAAGCGACCAAAAACATCAAAGAACCGCTTCAATCCAAACAGCAGGAAGCTGCCAACAATCAGCAGAAGGAACAGCAGAAAAAACCAGCCAGATCTAGAGGAAGAAAAATGTAATGGAATCCCTTTCCATTCACAATCTTCGACTTGCCAAGCATAAATCAACCATAACAACAACCATCAAATCCAAAACTATGAAAGCCATCATTGCAGAAAAACCTAGTGTTGCCAGAGAAATCGCCCAAATTCTCAAAGCCAACAATAAAAAAGACGGCTATTTTGAAGGAAACGGCTACTGCGTGACCTGGGCATTAGGTCATTTACTATCATTGGGAATGCCGGAAGATTATGGCATCAGAGGCTTTAAAAAAGCCTCTCTGCCTATCTTTCCCATTCCCTTTATCCTCACTCCAAGAAAGACAAAGCAAAACCTATCAAAAAACTACCAGCCAGACCCCTGTGTCTTAAAGCAGCTAAAGATCATTAAAAATGTCATTAGTCAATGCACAAGCATTATTGCTGCAACCGATGCAGGAAGGGAAGGCGAGCTGATCTTCCGATATATCTATGACTACCTCCAATGCAAAAAACCATTTGAAAGACTATGGATCAGTTCACTGACCGAAAAAGCCATACAGGAAGGCTTTAAAAACCTTAAGCCCGGTTCAGATTTCGATGGTCTTTATGAAGCAGCAAAAGCCAGAAACGAAGCCGACTGGCTGGTCGGAATTAATGCTACACGGGCATTAAGCATTGCAGAGAACAACGATGTCTACTCCTTAGGCAGGGTTCAGACCCCAACATTAGCATTGATCTGCAAAAGATTCCAGGAGAACAAAAATTTTAAACAAAAAAAATATTGGCAGATCCAGTTACAGCACCGTAAAGATTATTTAAATTTCAGCAGTCTTTCCAATCAGCAATGGGAAGACAAAAAAAAGGCAGAGCAGGTTTTAAAATCTATAGAGCGGGAGGGGAGAGCTACAGTAGAAGATGTGTTTATCAGCACCATCAAAGAACAATCCCCACTACTTTTTGATCTAACAGAACTTCAGAAGGAAGCCAACAGAAAACTCGGATTATCAGCAGATGAAGTTTTACAGACTGCCCAAAGTCTCTATGAAAAAAAGTTCATCACCTATCCCCGAACCGGAAGCAAATATATTCCCGAAGACCTCTGGCCGGAAATCCCTGAACTCATAAGAATACTCCATCAAACTGACCCATTTAAGCCAGCGATATCAACACTCAAGTTCGGAAATTTCAACAAACGTATTGTCAATGATCTCAAGGTCACAGACCACCACGGTCTTTTACCTACTACCAAAATCCCATCCGCTTTGGCCGCCAGTGAAAAAGCTATTTACCATATGATCGTGTACCGCCTGATTGAATCATTATCAGAGCACTGCTCCAAAGAAGTCAGCCACATCATTATCAAAGTCCATCAATACGAATTCAGCATCCGAGGCTCCAAGATACTGCACAAAGGCTGGCGAGCCATCAAAGGCCTATTGTCTGATGAAGCGAGCCCAGACCAAGATAATAAAAGCAAGAATAATAGCAACAATAACGAGACACAAGAACCCCAACTCATTGAACTTCCGGAATTCAAAAAAGACGATGAGCTTAAAATCTCATCCACAGAACTGAAGGAAAAACTGACCAGCCCCCCCTAAACTCTATACTGAAGCAGACCTGTTATCTGCTATGGAAAATGCAGGCAGACAAATAGAGGACCAAGAACAGCAAAAAGTTTTAGCAAACATTGGTATTGGTACTCCCGCTACACGAGCCTCCATCATTGAAACCTTGATCACAAGAAATTACGTTACCAGAAAAAGCAAAACACTGATCCCAACCTACAAAGGCGGAAAGGTTTATGATCTTATCAAAGACCAAAAAATAGCCAATGTCCGGATGACCGCAGAGTGGGAGATGGCACTCCATCAGATTGAAAACAGAGAACTCAATGCAATCCAGTTCATCAGCGACATCAAAAACTACACGAAGGAAATCACCCAAGAACTGCTATCACTCAACATTCCTCAAGAAAATGTCCCAGAACTCAAATGTCCCAATTGCCAGCAGCATAATCTCATTATCAAATACAAAATAGTCAAATGCCCGGATGAGCAATGTCAATGGATCTTATTCAGAATAATATGCGGCGTACAACTCAGCGTCGATCATATCACTTCCCTCATAACAACAGGAAAAACACCGCTCATCAAAAATATGAAAAGCAAAAACGGGAAAAAGTTTAAAGCTTGCTTAAGTCTCAAAGATGATTTTACAGTATTATTTGAGTTTGATAATAATTAGGATGATATAATGAGTCGCAGCATTATTATCCATTATTAATAAAACTCTTAAATTGTTAATTTATATACTTTTGCAATTTTATTTTTGCTATATTTACTACTATTACAGGCTTAACAGTAAAGACCCCAAAAACTAATAACTTCTTTCTATGAGTAAAAAATCTCATCTAAAATTTTTGAGTGAAAAACAGTTATCTGAAATTACAGATTTCAAGTACAATTATGGCTTCGATAGTAATAATGGGGAAAAAGATAATACTCCTAAAAACTATTTTATGTTAGCCTCAGTATTACGTCGCAATTTGCAGAAATTTGAACGTGATATTATTAAAAAATATAAAGAGAGGGATCATCAATTGGAGATTCCAATTGATATTGATTACGTCGAAATAAGTTTTCAGGGTCTTTTCGAAATAAAAAAGTATTTCTCAATTTACTATAATGATTATGGTCTAGAAGGTGTTGCTTTTTACGATTTTGCTAAAAGGGGCTTATTTGCTGTGGCCAATAAAGAAAAATTTCAAAATTTTATCAATGACGTTATCAATTTCACCCAAAATGAAATTGATAAAAAGTCCGTTAAATATTCTGCTAATATTAAATATATCTCGAATTTTAAGCTTTTAAGAGCACATGATATTCTAAAATTTTCTATGGAACATTTAGGAGAAATAGTTTATTTATCTCTAATAGATCTACCATTAGATAGCAAATTAAAGTATGGAATTTTAGATACACTGTTTAATTATCTTGTCAAGAATAATATTCATTACAACTATGATGTTGAAAATGATAGAATTGAATTACGTGATATTACTCCTGATCAAATACAAATAATAGTTTCAAATTTTGATATTATTGAAAGCGCTACTTGTTCTGCTTTTACCACAGTAAAACCAGGAGGTTTTAATACAGTTCGACGTGAATTCGGTTTTGAAATATCGAATGCCGCAGAAGATTTGCCCGTGGTGGGTATTATTGATACTGGAATTTCACAAGATAGCGCATTAGCTACAATATTGTTAAATGATGATACATTTACTCTTGCCGGTAGCCCTCTTGTAGACCAGGCTGGTCGACGTGGATTAGGGCATGGTACTGCAGTGGGTGGATTAGTCGCCTTAGGTAAACTAAATCACAGAAATAATTTTGAAGGAGAAATCAAAGCCGATGCAAAATTACTATCCATAAAAATTAGTGATAGTGGTAACGGATTTATATCTGAGCTGAAACTTTTGGAAATGCTTTATTCAGTTAAATCTAAGTATCCTTATATTAGACTCTTTACTTTAACTACTTGCTATAGCTGTCATATGAGTACGAACGAAGCATTTTCTGACTATACATATGCACTTGATAAATTTGCATATGAAACTAACAGTCTAATTTTTATATGTACTGGTAACAACGAAGATTGTATTGCAGAAAACTCCAACTATGATCTAGAATACTTCAATAATGAACACACTAACTTGTCGACTCCAGCAGATAGTCTCAATAATTTTGTAGTTGGTGCTTCAGCTGATAATATAAAAGATGGAGCATTTGTAGGTATTGCATCAGGACGTGAGTTTCCTGCGCTATATACCAGAAAGGGTCATGTTGATCTTTCAGCTATATATAATTTGAAGAAAAATAATCAGAACTACTTTAGGCCTGATGTTATTGAAAGTGGTGGAGACATGGGATATTATGATGAAAATACTTTAGATTGGGTAGATGAACCAGCACTAACACTACTTTCAGCTAAATCAAATATTGGAGTCATGCAAGATGTTGGTACAAGCTTTGCCGCACCATTAACTGCAAATCTAGCTGCTAGGTTAATAAAGAACTATCCGCATCTTAATAACGAAAGTATTAAAGCTTTAATTAGTCGTTCCTTAACAAAACCCACTATTTAATTTAAATGACTACTTGATATTAT
>NZ_RJTU01000066.1 GCF_003730015.1 Epilithonimonas hominis
TTTTATAGAGTAAATAACGGCTTCTTGCCAAAAGCTGTTTTCGGGTATCTCCGTTTTCGAAGATTTCGATTTCAGGTTTCAGTTTCTTCTCTTTTGCTTCTGCTAAAAGAATATTTTCCTGTTCGATTGCTTCCCACCGATATCGGATTCTGATATCCTGCAAGGCTTCTGTGGCAAGCTTCTGAACATGGAAACGGTCTATAACCTGCACGGCATTTGGGAAACATTTTTTGGCGATAAGTTTCATCGATCCTGCCATATCAAGGGTCACTTCTTTTACTCTTATTCTCAGATCTCTATTGATTTTAAAGAGGTTTTCGATGACGGTTTCACTCCTTGTTCCTTTTATGACAGCAACGATGGATCCTTTTCTGCCTTTTGCAGCTTTGGACGTAAGAACAGTGTATAATTCGCCGTCTGAAAGTGCGACTTCATCCAGCGAAAGCCTTCCTGAAAGGTTTTCGGGATAGAGAATCCAGTCTTCTGCATGAGATTTTTGTTCCCAGTTTTTAAAATTGCTGATGCTGTTTTTATATTGTCTTT
>NZ_RJTU01000071.1 GCF_003730015.1 Epilithonimonas hominis
CAAGGTTTGAGATTGATCCCTGTTTGTCCATTTCCACCAGGCATTGGTTTACTCATAGCTTCTTGAGTTAAATAGGGGCGCATTTCTGCAAGGGGGTCTTTTTTATAGGCATTATAAGATTTCTCAAATTTATCTTTTGATGTTATTGTTGGCGTATAATTAACGCCGTATTTTTCATTGATTTTATCAGATTCAGTTTTTTCGCTGTAATTATCTATTTTTTTATTTCCCGATAATAACCAAGAGTAGTTTTTGCCCTCGTCTTCGATTTTTACAATTAATCCTGGTAATCCGTAGAATTTATACGGCCCATCTTGGAAAGGTATATCGGGCGAGAACCACGCAGTCCATTTTCTTCCACCAAATTCAGTAGTTGCTTTCTGAGTATTATAAGTTCCAACCTTTTCTTTATTAGTTGTAATTTTCCAATCGAATTTTAATTCTTCTTCAAATCCAAAGAATTTTCTACTTATCATATCAGTATATAATTCCTTCATATCTGGATAAGTCTTGTAAACTTTATAACTGAATTTAGGCATTTTTATGGTTTTCATAATATCAACAAAAGTGCCTGATTTTTCCATATCCTCAACTGTTTTCTTGATGATAGAATCTTGTGCTGGAATAGTAAAATCTTGATAAATCGATTTTTTTGCGTTAATATCTAACACCGTCATCACTTTATCAATTTTCGCTGAATCTTTTTTAGGTTTGAAACTTAATTCATAAAAGAAACGGTTGGCTGTTTCTTGTGCAGAAACCATTAATCCTAATAATAACAAAGGAAGAATGACTAATTTTTTGAGAGATTTCATACTTTTATTTTTTTGTTTATGACTAATTAGTGCAAGATTCTGAAAAATGTTACAGAATTATTGATGCATTTTTTTTATTGATTCATTCATCAATTGATATATTTTCAAATGTTCTTCATCAGTAATCAAGTCTTCGTGGAGTTTCAGAACTCTTTCATCTCCTCTTACGGCCGGTCCTGTTTGTGCCAATTTTGGTTCCAGATGATGAATTTTCTCCACAGTTTCATCAATTAATGGAATGAAATAATTGAAATCTAAATCCTGTGAATCCGCGATTTCCTTAGCTCTTGCAAAAAGATGATTCACAAAGTTGCAGGCAAAAACAGCAGTCAAGTGGATGTATTTTCTCTTTTCATAATCCGAAGTCTCAACGTGGTCGGAAATAAGGGACGCCAATTCAAATAATGATTTTTCATCAATCTGATTCTCAGCTTCAATAAAAAAAGGAATTTTGGAATATTCCAGGTTTTTGGTTTTAGAAAAAGTCTGCAAAGGATAAAAGCTCGCTTTTCTGTAATTGCCTTTCAGGATTTCTAGTGGAAGAGAACCGGAAGTATGAGCAACTAAAGCTTTTTCAGTTTTGATTAAATCTGAAACTTGTTCAACCGCCGAATCTGAAACAGAAATCAAATAAAGATCGGCATCAGCTAATTCTTTTGTAGAGTAAGGAATATTTAGTTCTTCCGAGATTTTATTCAATTCAACTTCATTTCGTCCAAAGATTTGACTGACTTCGATATTATTTTGGGTAAAAGCTTTTGCAAGATGAAAGGCGACATTTCCCGAGCCGATGATAACTATTTTCATCCAACAAAGATAAAGTTTTGACTAATGTGTAAACCGTTACGTTTAATATAAATTCAAGGAAAATTCAAAAAAAAATTTAACTTTGGTCTTATTTTTTAATCAAAACAACGAAACATCTGAATGAAGCTCAACGATGAGGAAATTGTAAAGCTTTTAACTGCACCTCAAACTGTAGAGAAAGGTTTGCGCGCGATGATGGATATCTATCAGAGTCGCCTTTATTGGCATATCAGACGTTTGATTGTGGATCACGACCAAGCTCAGGATGTTTTACAGGATACTTTTATCAAAGCGTATCAGAACATTCATCAGTTCAAGAGTGATAGCAAATTGTACACTTGGCTCTACAGGATTGCAACCAACGAGGCTTTGCAACAACTCAACAAAATGAACCGGATTAAGAAAACAGATGAAGATGCAGAATATTATATGCAGAATCTAGTTGCTGATAATGCTGGCAAAGATGGAGAAGAAATCCAGGTTTTGTTGCAACAAGCGATACAAACTTTGCCAGAAAAACAGAAATTGGTTTTCAATATGAGATATTATGATGATTTGCCTTACGAGGAGATTTCTAAGATACTGGATATGTCCGTCGGAACTTTGAAGACCAATTATCATTACGCAAAAGATAAAGTTGAACAATATATAATAGACAACTACTCGGAAGAGTTTTAAAAGAATAATAGAATAATGTTATGAAACGTCTTTGACGTAGCATTTGACAAATGAAAAATTAAATAAGAGCAAATGAAAATTGATATAGAAAAACTGAGCAGAAATACGCCGTATCCGGAACCTTCAGATGAGTTTTTCAAAATGCTTCAAGATCACGTGATTTCGAAAACAATTGGAGAGAAAGTTCCCGTTGTTCAGAAAGAAGCAAAAGTTTTCTCTCTGAATTTCAAATGGATGGCTGCTGCAGCAGTAGTTTTGATTGCTGGACTTACAGCGTTTTTAGGAGTTGATAATTCTTCCGAAACACAAAGTTTTGCTAGTCAAAAACCAATTGTAGATTCTGTTTATAATATTAATGAGCCTAAAAGCAATACATCAGAACAATTAGCAAATATTACTGCGACTGAAGAACATCATACAGATGTTATCAAAAAACAAAATGTTAAAAATCATCACATCGCTTCTGCAAAAATGACTGTTTCTAATGCAAAATATTATAATAATACCGACCGACAAGATTACGCTGTAGAAACTATAAGAAAATCGGAGTCAGAAGTGGAGAAGGTTTTAGTGGCTTTTACGCCAGACCAGTTGAAAGACTTAGATAGAAATAGTGAGCAAGATGTTTATCTTGATCTTTATAATTAATAACAAAATAGAGAGAAATGAAAAAATTGTTATTGACTATTTTAATTGCCGGATTCTTTTCTGCTCACACAGTTAGTGGACAAGACAGAAGATCCGGGACAACAAATTTAAGGTCTCAATCGGGTTCGAATTCTAGTTTACCTGGCAGTTCTGCATCGGCATTATCACCGGTTGGAACTTTACAAAGACAGACCAATATTCCCAGAACTTCTGAGTGGAGAACTATGAATACACAAGAGAAAAGAGATGTCGTAAATAATATGTCTACAAAGGAACGTTCTATGTTTCTACAGAAGATGAAGGAGAATATCGTTATCGATGATATTGACATTTCAGCAGATAAGCAAGACGAATTCAAAGCGCTTTATGCTGAATATCAAACTAATCAAAAACAGATTAAAGAAAAATTTCTTGTAGAAAATAATATAGCAAATCTTTCTGATGAAGAAGCGACAAGAAGACTTAATCAAAGTTTTGATGTTGGTCAGCAACTTCTCAACAACAGAAGAACTTATGCTGACAAATTTTTAAAAATTCTTACACCGCAACAAGTCTTAAAGTTATTCCAAACAGAAGGAAAAATGCGAGAAAAAGTACTTGATAAAAAGAACAGCAATTGATTCAAAACCTCTAGATTTTAGAGGTTTTTCTGTTTTATGTCGCACATTCACAAATGTTTCGAAATAATTTTTCCTATTCTGTTAAAAATATGTATTTTCGCAGACTGATTATAAACATTTAATATAAAGATGGCAATTTTAGGCGAAATTAGAAAAAGATCGTGGCTGTTAGTTGGCGTTATTGCATTAGCACTTTTGGCTTTCTTGGTAAATCCGGATACTATTGACAAGGTTTTTGGTAAAAACCCGAATATTCTTGGAAAGGTTAATGGAGAAGAAATCACAAGAGATGAGCTTAATGACCAGCTTTTCATTATGCAGCAACAGGCTCAGCAACAAGGTCAACCAACCAAAGGTCTTGAAGAGCAGGCTTGGCAGATTCTTGTTCAGTCCAAATTAATCAAGCAGCAGTTCGAAAAAATGGGGCTTAAGCTTACAGATGAGATTTTCTGGAGCCAGCTTCAATATGATCCTATTTTTGCTCAGAATCAGCAATATTTTGATGAAAAAGGTAACTTCAAATTGCAAGAAATAAAAAGCGAAATTGAAAAAGCACAGGCTACAAACCCCGAGAATTATAATTTCTGGCTGAAGAACAAAAAAGCAATCGAGTACCGAATGATGGCAAGAATGCTTTTCGGAAATGTAACAGCTGGTATCACAGTAAGCAAAAAAGAAGCGGAGCTGATGATGAAATTTCGTGATGAAATGGTTAATATCGATTTTGTAAAAGTGGATTACTTGGAGTTTTCCAAAAAAAACAATGTGAAAGTTACCACTCAGGATCTTGCAGACTATATCAAACTACATCCAACAAGGTTTAAAGCGACTGCTAGCAGAAATTTAGCTTATGCTTATTTCCCTGCAACGCCAAGTGCTCAGGATGATGCTGCCACTTTGAACGAGATCAACAAATTGTACCTAAAGGGAACAGATGCTTCTAATGGAGCAGAAAATTTCCAGAATACAAAGAACGATTCTATGTTCGTAGAGTTAAATTCCGATGTTCCTTTCATTCCTCAGTATGTTGGGTTAAATCAGGTTCCACAGGGTATTAAAGATAAAATTGCTACTGCTACAATCGGTCAGACATTTGGCCCATATAAAGAGCAGAATCTTTATGTAGTATCTAAATTGTTAGACAAAAAAGCATCAGATTCTACACAATCAAAACATATCTTAATCGCTTATAAAGGTGCTGAGCGTTCTACCGCTACCAGAACAAAAGAAGCGGCTAAAAAGATTGCAGATAGCTTGCTAGCAGTAATCAAAGCAGATCCTGCAAAATTTGCAGATGGTCTGAAATTATCTGATGAGCCTAATGCTGTTGAAAGAAACGGTAGTGTGGGATGGACGACTCTAACTTCGCCATTTGCGCCCGGATATCTTAAATTTTTGGCTGATAATCCAAAAGGAACAACAGGTCTTGCAGAGACATCTTTCGGATATCATATCATAAATGTCGAGGATAAGAAATCTGGTTCAATGACGTACAAAATCGCTCACCTTGCGAAAAATGTAAAAGCTTCTGATAAAACTGAGAATCAGGTATTGACACAGGCTACAAGATTCATTCAGCAAACTGAAGGAAAAAGCTTCAATCAATTTAAAAATCTTGCTGAGAAAAATAAATATCGATTTGACAATCCAAAAACTGTGGGTAGATTCCAAGGTACACTTCCAGGACTTGGTACAGATAAAGATAGTGATATTATTTCTTGGGCGTTTGACAAGAAAAGAAATATAGGTGATACGGATATTTTTACGGTAGAAGGTACAGGTGACAGAATTGTAGCTTATGTTGTTGGGAAGCAAGATGAAGGCCTTGCGGATCCTGAGACTGTAAGAAATCAGATTGAGCCGATTGTAAAAAATAAACTTCTTGCTAAATCTATTATCGAAAAAATTAACTCTGGAAAATACAGTAGTCTGGATCAGGCTGCAAAAGCTTTCGGAACTACAAAAGCAAATGCTGTTGTAAACTTGTTTAACCCATCTGTAAATGGTTCGATGGAGCCTAGAGTGGCAGGAGCTGCATTCGGATTGACAAACAATAAATTATCTCAGCCGATTGAGGGAATGACGGGTGTTTATCTTGTTGTTAAAAAATCTGTTACTACGAACAAATTGCCAGGAGATGTTAAACAAATTATACAGTCAATGGCGCAGCAAAACGCTCAGCAATTTACAGGATCTTTCTTAAAGAGTCTGCAGGATAACGCTGATATAAAAGATTATAGAATAGACGTTTGGGATAAAACTGCTCAACAGTAATTCCAAGATTTTCCAAAATATTCAAAAGCGGCATAATTGTCGCTTTTGTTGTTTTTTATTTTTTCTATTAATAAAACCAATATTCATATATTTGCTAATTACTAATTACTAAAAACAACAAACGTGAAGTTAAGTAAAGAATTAAAAGCAGGATTGATCGCAATTTTTGCTATAATAAGTTTCGTGATACTTTATCAGTTTATGAAAGGGAAAAATCTCTTCACTACAGATAATGTTTTCTATGCTAAATATGACAATGTAGAAGGTCTTCAGGTTTCCAATCCGGTATCAATCAACGGCCTTAAAGTAGGTCAGGTAGATGAAATAAAACCAATTACGAAAGGAGGTAAATTGCATTTTGTAGTAAAGCTAACTATAGATGATACTTTTGAGTTTTCTAAAAATTCTACAGTGGAAATTTTTGAACCTGGTCTGATGTCTGGAAAAGAAATGAAAATCAATCTTTTTTATGGTGGTGCAACAGCCAAAGACGGTGATACACTGAAGGGGAATTATCAGCTTTCCATGCTTAATTCTCTATCTTCCCAGGTAAAACCTGTAAAAGACCAGCTTTCGGGAGTTCTTCTCAAATTGGATTCTACATTAGCCAGTACAAACAAAATAGTAGATGAGCAAAACAGAAGAGAAATTAAATTGCTACTTGCTAATTTAAATCAGACAGTTGCTGCATTTAAGGGAACAGCAGATCAAACCAACCGAATTTTAGCTTCTAATGAAAATGGATTGCACGAAGCTATTGGCAATGCCAATAAAATGCTTCTTACAACCAATGCAACCGTAGAAAAATATGGTAAAGTTGCAGAGAAAGTAGATGTGGATAAACTCAATCTAACAATTGACGAGTTTAGTAAAACGGCTACTAAGATTAATAACGTTATTTCCGGCATACAAAACGGGGACGGTTCACTTGGTAAATTGACCAAAGATGATGAACTTTACAATAATCTGACAAGAACAGCAGACAACCTTAATAAATTGGTAGAAGATCTTAAGGCAAACCCTAAACGTTACGTTAATTTCTCTGTTTTTGGTAAGAATAATAAAGACTAATATATGCAATATATTGACAATGTAATCTTTCTGATTCTCCTGATTGCTGGCTTTGGATTATTTGCAAAAAGCCTAAAGGAACTTTACCGTAATATAAAGCTGGGTAAAGAAATTAACCGTACAGACAGACCAGCAGAGCGATGGGCAACAATGGCTCGTGTCGCTCTTGGGCAGAGCAAAATGGTAAAAAGACCCATTGCAGGGATTTTACACATCTTTGTTTACGTTGGATTCGTCATAATCAATATTGAACTTCTTGAAATTATTATCGACGGAATTTTCGGTACACACCGTTTCCTTCAAGGTGTTTTAGGAGAAGCATTCTATTCTTTTTTTACAGTCACATTGGAAATATTAGCCTTGTTGGTAGTAGTGGCTGTTGTGATATTTTTCATCAGAAGAAATTTCTATGGGGTGAAGAGATTGACTATGAAAGAATTGTCCGGGTGGCCAAAACAAGATGCCAACTGGATTTTGATTATAGAATTCGCTTTGATGGTAGCTTTTTTTACCATGAACGGCGCGGATTATTTTGCTGATTCTGATCGTTTTGCAGGTAATTTTCCAATATCCTCACACCTGTTTCCATTTTTCCAGAATATGAATGTGGAAACGCTTCATATTATCGAGAAGTTTGCATGGTGGTTTCATTTCGTTGGGATCTTATTCTTTATGAATTATCTTTATTATTCAAAACATCTTCATATCATTTTTGCATTCCCAAATACTTGGTTTGCGAATCTTGAAAAGAAAGGAAAATTTAATAATCTAGATTCTGTTACTAAAGAAATCAAATTGATGATGGATCCAAACGCAGATCCATATGCAGTTCCAGCGGAAGGGGCAGAAGAAGCACCGTCTAAATTCGGAGCCGAAGATATTTTTGATCTTAACCAACATCAGCTTTTAAGTGCTTATTCTTGCACAGAGTGCGGAAGATGTACTTCAGTTTGCCCGGCTAATATCACAGGAAAGAAACTGTCTCCTAGGGCGATAATGATGAAAACAAGAGACAGACTGGAAGAAGTAGGCAAAAATATCAACAAGAATGGAAAGTTTGTGGATGATGGCAGAAAACTTCTCAATGACTACATTACTAAAGAAGAACTCTGGGCTTGTACTACCTGCAACGCTTGTGTAGAAGCTTGTCCTGTTCTGATTGATCCATTGTCCATTATTTTCGAGATGAGGAGATTCCTTGTGATGGAGCAGTCTGCAGCGCCTCAGGAGCTGAACTTGATGATGACCAATGTGGAGAATAATGCTGCCCCTTGGCAGTATAATCAGGCGGATCGTTTGAATTGGGCGAAAGATTAATCTTTAAGTAAGATTTCATTTTAAATCAATACAAAATACATTTTACAACAAATGGATTTCACTATAAAAACAATGGCGGATTACGCTGCGGAAGGCAAATCTCCGGAAGTTCTTTTCTGGGTAGGCTGCGCCGGAAGTTTTGATGATCGTGCAAAAAAAATAACCAAAGCATTCTGCAAAATTTTAAATAAAATCGGAGTAGAATTTGCGGTACTTGGTCAGGAAGAATCCTGCACAGGTGATCCTGCAAAACGTGCTGGAAATGAGTTTGTGTTCCAGATGATGGCTTTGACGAACATCGAAATTCTGAACGCTTATGATGTCAAAAAAATCGTAACGGCCTGTCCTCACTGCTTCAATACTCTTAAGAATGAATATCCAAGTCTGGGTGGGAATTATGAGGTTTTGCATCATACACAATTCCTCAAAGACTTGATGAATGAAGGAAGATTGAAAATAGAAGGCGGAAGTTTCAAAGGGAAAAAAATTACCTTCCACGATCCTTGTTATCTGGGCAGAGCTAATGATGAATATGAAGCACCAAGGATGCTTCTGGAAAAACTAGATGCAGAACTCGTAGAAATGAAACGTTGCAAAACGAATGGTTTATGCTGCGGAGCCGGTGGTGCACAGATGTTCAAAGAGCCCGAAAAAGGGAACAAGGATATTAATATTGAGAGAACTGAAGAGGCGCTATCTTTTGAGCCAAAAGTAATAGCAACGGGATGTCCGTTTTGTAATACAATGATGACGGACGGTGTAAAGCATTTTAATAAAAATGCCGAAGTCGAAGTAAAAGATATTGTGGAGCTTTTAGCGGAAGCAGAAGATCTTTAGATTGTCATCATTAAAAAAGTAAAACCTCAGAAAATCTGAGGTTTTTTGCTTTTACCACTAATTGAATTAAAATCCGTAATTTTATACTTTGATTGACGAAAATGAAATTGCAGAATGTGATTCTATTTTTTAAATAAAAAGATATTATGAAAATTGAAGAATCTAATATTGTTGAAACAAACGATTACCGAGTAATTATTTATCCTGCTTCCAGACCTTTTACAGCTAAGGAGAGCAAAATAATAGCCGAAAAGTTATATGATTTTCTTTCAGGCTGGGCAGCACACGGTAAACCTTTGTCATCCTCTTTCAAGATTGAAAAAAACCAGTTTATAGTCATTTGTGTAGATGAAGAAAAAGAAGCGGCTTCCGGCTGCAGTATCGACGCGCTGGGCAAAATTATGAGAGACTTGGACACTGAGTTCAATCTTGGATTATTTGACAGAATGAAGGCGAGCTATGTTGAAAATGGCGAAGTTAAAACCCTGAAGTTAGCTGATTTTAAAAGCAAAATCAGAAATGGCGAATTGTCTAAAGATATAGAGGTTTTTGATTTTTCAAAAAATACCTATCTCGATTTTCTGAGCCATTTTCTTCAGCCTTTTGCAAGAAGCTGGGCGGCATCTATTTCTTAATTATGATCTAAATTAATTAAGGGTTGAAAATACTTTTTATTTCTTCTTGGTTTCCCAATAAGCTGGAACCTACCAATGGGAATTTCGTACAGCGCCACGCCGAAGCAGTAGCCTTGAAACATGAGGTCGAAATCCTTCATACGATTGGCGATTTTAAACAGACAGAAACTTTCGTTTTTGATGATAAAATCATTAATGGAATCAGAACGTTAGTTGTCTATTACAAAAACTCCAAAAATCCGCTTCAGAATTTCCTTCGACGAATGAAAGCATATAAAATGGGTTTTTCTAAAATGCAAAAGCCCGAATTGGTACATGGTAACGTTCTTCATAACAATATGCTGTTTGCGGTCTATCTCAAGAAAAAATATAAAATTCCGTTTGTAATTTCCGAACACTGGACGGCGCTTCAGGAAGAGAATCTTTATAAGACCTCTGCCAACATAAAGCGAATCGCAAAATTCATTGCGAAGCACGCAGATTACATTTTCCCCGTCAGCGAAAATCTGAAAAAGAGTTTGAAAATGCTCGGAATCAAAACACCGATGAAAGTCATTTCTAATGTTGTTAATACAGATGTTTTTCAGATCAGACAAACTAATGGAAATAAATCAACAAGATTTCTTCATGTTTCCAGCCTTATTCCACGAAAAAGACCTGATAAAATCATTGAAACCGTTCATCAGTTAAAAGTTAATGGTTACGATGTATCATTGGAAATCGGTGGAGATGGTGATACAGCAACACTAAGAAGATTGGTACAAAAACTAAATGCTGAGGAATATATCTCGATTTTTGATGAAATCAGCTATGCAGAAGTTGCGGAAAAAATGCAGGCTTCAGATTGTTTCATTTTATTTAGTGATAATGAAACTCAGGGTTGTGTGATATTGGAGTCTTATGCTTGCGGAAAACCGGTTATTGCGACTTCAGTGGGTGGTGTTCCAGAGTTTATAAAACCGGGATTAGGTGTTTTGATTGAAAAAGCTAATGAGCAGGAATTGTATCAATCAATGCAAAATTTTATAGAAAATAAAATCACTTTCAATAAGCCGGAAGTCTTAAGGGATTTTGTTATTGATAATTTTTCTAAGGATATTATAAGTAATCAATTTACCGAAGTTTATATTAAGATTGGTAAGCCAGCTATAGCATAATTATGGGCGGTTTGAAAGAATTTTTAAGCAGATTTTTTAGCAACAAAGGGCATCACGTCTTTTTTTCTTTTTTGATAGCTAAAATCTGTGGATTTCTTGGCTCTCTTGTTATTATAAGATTACTACCAGAAAACGAATATGGTATTCTTAGTATTGTTATGTCTGTCTGTGCTATTTTTTTACCCTTTTCAGGTTTTGGCAGTAACCAGATACTTTTGAGATATGGCTCGATTTCAGAAAAGGAGAACAAGCAAAATCTGTCATCATATCTTTTTTTCAAAGGGATTTTTAATGAGATTATCCTAATAGTTATATTTGTGGGAATTTCTCTATTTTATGCCCTAAAATATGAAAATATCATCATTATCTTTCTGTTTTTTGGCATTAGGTTAATGGGTTTTTACCTGTCAAATCATATCCAGACTTATTACCGGATCAATGGAAAAAATGACGTATTTGCAAAAGTTAGCAATGCAATTAATATTGGAGGTTTTGTTTTGCTGTTAGTACTTACATACTTATTTAAATTTTATGGTTACCTTCTGGCAATAGCATTAGTCCCTTATCTCTCTTTATTTTGGCTAAAAAAAGAGATGTTTTCTGCAAAAAGTATTGTTTACGAGAATAAAAAAGAAATGTGGCGATTTGGGATTTTTACAGCAGCAACATCTGTCATTTCAGAAACCTTATTCTCATTAGATGTAATGCTTCTTGGATTTATAATGAACGAAAGTGCAGTTGCCAATTATAAGGTGGCAATTTTATTGCCATCTAACATTACTGTTTTGGCTATAAGTTTTATGCAGAGTGATTATCCGCTATTATCAAAAAATTATCAAAATAAAAATTTCCTTATTTCTTATATCAGGAATTACTACAAAATATTTATCCCAATTTGTATATTAATATTAGGTTTTTTTTACACTTTTAAAGATCTTCTACTGAAACTCTTCTTTGGAACCAATTATTCAGATAACAGTAATCTGATGATGATTTTGCTATTCGGCTTTACTTTTGCGATGCTTTCCAGAAATCTGTTTGGAAACCTTTTGCCAGCAGTAGGAAAAATTGAAGTTAATACTTGGGTTTCTCTTATATCATTAATGATTCTTTGTGTTACAGCCTATTTTTTAGTTAATACTTTTGGAATAATAGGAATGGGCTTTTCTCTATCTCTGGTTTTAATATGGGAAGGCTCAGCATACTTAATTTTCTTCAGGAATTATCTGAAGAAACTTACACAATAAATAATTTTAGAATTATCTTTGCAAAGATGAAACTAAGAACATCCATAATTCTCCTAGCCATAATTTTGTTGTTTTCATGCCGTGGGGATGATAATGATTATCAGGTCATAGACCAAGTGCTGAATCTTTACGTCAAAAGTCAGGATGGTAACGATCTTCTAGATTCCGAG
Source organism: Epilithonimonas hominis (assembly GCF_003730015.1). Taxonomy (GTDB): domain Bacteria; phylum Bacteroidota; class Bacteroidia; order Flavobacteriales; family Weeksellaceae; genus Epilithonimonas; species Epilithonimonas hominis. Next base: position 12,277 of record NZ_RJTU01000071.1, read on the forward strand.
CTGGAAGGATCTTATTCTTCCGTCACCTTACTGGATCTTCTCAGTGAGACAGCACTCACCACTGTATCTGGATCAAGCTTGTTAAAGGATGTGACAGATACCACTTATCTGGATTATGCTGGTGGCGCTACCAGATTGTTGAAAGACTCTATTAGTCCGGAGCAGAAAACTTATTATTCAAAATTTATTATCCGATATTCAAAAACAGTTAATACGCAGGCAGTGAATGATGACGATACCATTGAAATCCACTATAAATGGACTCCCTCGCTTTTCGAATTATCAAAAGTCTGGTACAATGATGAACTGAAGTTCACAAAAGTACCTGGACAGCCGAACATTATCACAATCGTGAAATAAAATCATTAAATTTGTACAACTAATGTTGGATGATGGAAGCGCTATGATTAAAATTACGCTAATACATCCAATACCAAACACCTAACACCCAACAAAAATGTTACAGGTTAATTTTTTGCGCGAGAACAAAGAGCGCGTTTTGGAAGGCTTGAAGAAAAGAAACTTCAAGGAACTAGATTTGGTCGATGCTGCAATTGCTGCTGACGACGAAAGAAAAAAGCTGCAATTCGAGCTGGATTCACAACTTTCCGAGATGAACAAAATTTCGAAAGAAATCGGAATGATGATGAAAGACGGTAAAAAACAGGAAGCCGAAGCTGCAAAATCCAAAACATCGCAATACAAAGAATCAAGCAAAGAATTAGAGTCCCAGTTGAAAGATATTGAGAAAAATCTTCTCAATATATTGTATCAGCTTCCCAATATTCCGAACGAAAAAGTAGTTGCCGGTGTTTCTGCTGATGACAACGAGATTGTTTATGAATCTACTACGGTAGAAGGTCTTGGCGAAGGTGCAATTCCACATTGGGAATTGGCAAAAAAATATAATCTTATCGATTTTGAATTGGGAGTTAAAATCGCTGGCGCTGGTTTTCCTGTTTATCTGGGAAAAGGTGCACGTTTACAGAGAGCTTTGGTTCACTATTTTCTTGACAAGAACACAGATGCCGGTTATCTGGAAGTGAATCCGCCTCACGTGGTGAATGAAGCTTCTTGTTACGGAACAGGGCAATTGCCTGATAAAGAGGGACAGATGTATTATGTAGGAGCAGATGATTTGTATCTGATTCCAACAGCCGAGGTGTCTGTTACCAATATCTACCGTGATGTTTTGTTGGACGAAAAAGATTTGCCAATCAAGAATACGGCTTTTTCACAGTGTTACAGAAGAGAAGCAGGAAGCTACGGGGCGCATGTGAGAGGGCTTAACAGGCTTCACCAATTCGAAAAGGTGGAAATTGTGAGAATCGAGAAACCAGAGAATTCCTACGCTGTTTTGGAAGAAATGGTAGATCATATTAAATCCATTTTGGAAGATCTAGAATTGCCTTACAGAATTCTTAGACTTTGCGGTGGTGACACTGGTTTTGCTTCTGCAATGACCTATGATTTCGAGGTTTGGAGTGCTGCTCAGGAAAAATGGTTGGAAGTTAGTTCTGTTTCCAATTTCGAAACTTTCCAGGCCAATCGTCTGAAATGCCGTTATAAAGGAAACGAAGGTAAGTCTCAGCTGGTTCACACCTTGAATGGTTCTGCAATGGCTTTACCAAGAATTATGGCCGCTTTGCTGGAAAATAACCAAACGCCGGAAGGCATCAGATTACCGAAGAAAATCGCAAAATATGCAAGATTTGAACTAATCAATTAATTCAAATTGAATCAATAAAATGAAAGTCGCAAATTCACATTGCGACTTTTTTTGTATTAAATTTTACCCCATTTTTTAATAGAAGGAGAGTGTCGGCTACTTACTTCTGGTGGAAGAAATAATTATTTTTTCCCATATGAAAAAAGGACATTCATTATTTCTTAAAGTAAAACAGCATTCTGATTTATAAATTCTTCATTCTTCTCAAAATGAGAAAGGCTGGATAATGTAGAATTAGCAATCTGTTCGAGAGCTTCCTGGGTAAAGAATGCCTGATGCGCCGTAACCAGAACATTAGGAAAACTCATCAAACGCTGAATTGTATCATCCTCGATAATAGTGTGAGAAAGGTCTCGGAAAAATAATTTCTCTTCCTGCTCATAGACATCAATGCCTAGATAACCAATGTGTTTGGATTTCAGTCCGTGGATTACGGCTTTTGTATCAATTAATCCGCCTCGGCTTGTGTTGATAATCATTACATTTTGCTTCATTTTTTGGATAGAATCTTCATTAATCAAATGATGTGTAGATTCCATCAGCGGACAATGTAATGAAACAATATCGGATTCTGAAAATAATTGTTCCTGAGAAACATATTCGATTCCAAGTTGTTTAAGTTCTTGATTCTCTGTAATATCAAAAGCTAAAACTTTCGCTCCAAAACCTTTCGCAATTTTTGCAAAAGAAGCGCCAATATTTCCAGTTCCAATCACGCCAATTGTTTTCTGATAAAGATTAAAACCCATTAATCCATTCAAAGCAAAATTCTGTTCACGAACGCGGTTGTAAGCTTTGTGTGTTTTTCTGTTAAGCGTGAGAATCATTGCCATTGCGTGTTCAGCTACAGCTTCCGGAGAGTAGGCAGGAACTCTGGAGACTCTCAGTCCGAGACGTTTTGCAGAATCCAGATCCACATTGTTGAAACCGGCACATCTCAAGGCGATATATTTCACGCCTTTTTTTGCCAAAGATTCCAAGACTTCTGCATCCAATTTGTCATTGACAAATGCACAAACAGCATCGGTATTTTCTATAAGATTGAGCACGTGAGGACCAAGATGGGTTTCGAAATAATCCAGCTCAAAATTAAATTTTCGATTCGCTTTGTCAAAAAATTCCTTGTCGTATGGTTTTGAAGAAAAGAATGTAATTTTCATAGCATAAAGTTACGAAATCCTTTTTCACATTAAGATTGTATTTAAATGAAATAAATCAATCTACACGATTTTTTTTGGCTAATTTTTTATCTACCCAAATTGTGGCAAAAGGAAAAAAAGCAGAGCATAATGCGAAAATAAAATCTTCATCGTCCCAATTAAAAATTTTCCTGCAGGGTAAAAGTAATATGAGGTACAAGCTAAAAAAAAGACCGTGTATATTTCCGATGATGATGATGTAAATCGTAGGTAAAAGCCCGTCTTTATCTTCACGGATCCAGATCATTGCTGTAAAAAGAAGAAACCAGGAAACGGCTTCGGCAAGACAAACCTGCTTAAACCATTTGATGAGTTTTTCTTCTGGATATTTTGAGGAATATTTTTCTATGATGTTCATTATTGCAAAGATAGAGGATTAGAGAACAAAGAAAAAAAGACTTGTTGATGATATTTGTCTATTTATAAAATGAAGAACCATCCAAATATTCAAAAACCTCAGGTGGGAGCATTGGTCGTGTATTTTTTCCTTCTTTAATCATATTTCTGATTTCTGTTGCAGACAATTCTATGATTGGCGCATCAATCTGATGGATGTTTTCGTGATTTTTCAATTCTGTCACATTGAGCGGAGTCGAAATGTCTTCACCTAAGATTCTCGGATAAACAATAATCTGATGATTTTTAAGAAGAAGCTCATAGTTTTTCCATTTGTGAAGACTTTTCAAATTGTCTTCTCCCATTATTAATGAAAAGGAATAATCCGGATGTTTTTCCTGAAGGTAAGTCAAAGTATCAATCGTATAACTTGGCGTTGGCAAAGAAAACTCAACATTGGAAGCACGCATCTTTGGATAATTTTTTATCGCCAGCTGAACCATATCCAAACGATTGTGGTCTTTCAAAAGAGATTTTTTGTCTTTGAAAGGATTCTGAGGACTCACCACAAACCACAATTCTTGCATGTCAGAATGTTCCAAAATATAATTAGCCAAAATCAAATGACCAATATGAATAGGATTGAATGATCCGAAAAATAATCCGATTTTTTTCACAATAGATTAGTTATGAAATTTGACATCACGGATATTCAGAAAATGCGAGACATTGCCTTTCCAATGGTTTTCTTCTATAGTGAAGGCGAGGTCAAAAGTTTTAACCTTGAAATCTTCCGCAAACTGACCAAAGCGGAAACCAACACATTCAATATTTCTTCCCGTGGTGGGTTGCAGAATGTTGAATTTGAGATGTGTGTTTTCTTTTCCCATCAGTCTTACATAACCATTCACTTTCACATTTTTAAGAACAAGAACAGGTTTCATATTTTGAGGCCCAAAAGGGGCTAGTTTTCTGTGAAAATTGAAAAACTCACGGTTCAGATCTTCCGGTTTCACCACACTGTCTATGTAGATTGATGGTTCTTTCTGATGCTCCTGAATATTCATTTTTACATATTCTTCAAAACGAATCTTGAATTCCTCAAAATGTTCTTTCTCCATGGAAAGTCCTGCTGCAGCCTGATGTCCACCAAATTTCATAAACAAATCTGAGCAAAATTCCAGCGCTTTGTGAATATCAAAATCTGCAACCGATCTTGCAGAAGCCACCATTTCTCCGTTATTTCCTTCGGTAAAAACCAGTGTTGGCTTGTAATAATTTTCAATTAATCTAGAAGCAACGATGCCAATTACACCTTTATTCCAGCTAGGATCATAAACGATAGTTGAGTAACGTTCTACTTTTTCCAACTCCAAAACTTGATTGAGCGCAGACTGAGTGATGTTGATATCCATCTCGCGACGTTCATCATTCAGGTTTACAATTTCATTTACGATTTGATGAGCCTGTTTCAGGTTGTCGGAAATCATCAGTTCCACAGAAGCTTTGGCGTGAGAAATTCTTCCTGCAGCATTGATTTTGGGTGCAATGTCAAAAACAATATTTGAGATTTCGAAATGCGCCAATTTTTCTTCTGGAATCAAAAGCCTTAATCCAAATTTTCTTGTTTTTCGCAGGAATTTAAGACCTTGCTTTGCTAGCACGCGATTTTCACCGGTCATTGCTACAATATCAGACGCAATACTGATTGCTAAAAGATCGGTCAATTCAAAAAGTTCACTTTCCGGGATTTTATAGATTGTATTCAGACCTTGGCAAAGTTTGAACCCAACGCCACAGCCACTCAATTCTTTGTAAGGATAACGGCAGTCTTTCCGCTTCGGATCCAGAACGGCTACTGCTTTGGGAAGTTTGTCTCCGGGCAAATGGTGATCACAGATGATAAAATCTACACCCACAGAATTGGCAAGGTCTATTTTATCAACCGATTTGATCCCACAGTCTAAAGCTATGATCAGAGAAAATCCATTGTCTTTTGCAAAATGAATTCCCTCATCTGAGATCCCATACCCTTCCACGTTTCTGTCTGGGATGTAAAAATCAAGATATTTTTTATCAACGATTTTGCTTAGGTAAAGGTACATTAGAGCCACAGCTGTAGTTCCATCCACATCATAATCGCCATACACCAGTATTTTTTCTCCGTTTTCTATGGCTGTAGCAATGCGTTCTACCGCATTTTGCATATCGGCCATCAGAAAAGGATTATGAATATCAGTTCCGTTTGGTTTGAAGAATTCGCGGGCCTTCTGATAATTGTCGATCTCGCGTAGCACCAGGATTTTGGATTCTAAAGTTCCAAATCCAATCGAAGAAATCAGTCCGTCAACAATTTCTTCATCAGGCTCGGGTTTATAAATCCATTTTTGACTCATAGCTACAAATGTAAATAAAAAAAACGGCTTTCGGAAATTAAAAACGGCAGTCGTATAATTGACTACCGCAGGATTTACAGGAAGATTTTTATCTTATTTCTTGATGATTTTTTTGGTCTCACTTCCTTTATCTGTTTCGATAGTTACCATATAATTTCCTTTTGGTAAAGAAGCAATATTGAGTATTGACAGATGATCATTTTCTGTTTTTACCAAATTACCTGTTGCGCTATAAATTCTAACCGATTTGATCTTATCATCAGTTCTGATATTGAGGAATTCCGAAGCTGGATTAGGATAAATGCTTATCTGTGATCTGGAAACATCGGAAACTGCCATCTGATCCATATCTCGAATGATGATATTATCTACAATGAAACCGCTTCCGTCATTATCAAATTCAAAATTAAGATCATTGGCTCTCATAACTTTAGATCCAAGCGGTGAGGTGTGAACCAATTGATTATTGAGGTAATATTTAACATTTTTATCGTCCAAATGATCGATCTCGATTCTCAGATTGTACCATTGTCCGGGACTCCAACTTCCCAAATCTTTGAAATTGACATCACTATCAGCATATAATTTACCACTGAACATGAAGTTAAATCCACCGGCCCAGGAATAATTACCATTGTTGTTATAATATAACGAAAGTAGATAATAATCTGAGCTGTCCAGCTTTTCCAATTTTACATCTGCTGAAACAGAAAGACGATTATATTCCGGGATTTTTTTGAAAAGAAATGTGAAGTTTTCAGTGTATTGATTGGTGCTGGTTACCTCTACGGAATTGTTCCCATCACTTGCTTTGCCTGTAACTACTTTAAAATTGCTGTTTGGAACATTGTCTGTTTTTACCGCCCATTCTTTTTGTCCAACTACCGATCCGAGATTATACCCTTCCGAACTTTCAAAAGATATTTTTTGCTGCCCAAATATCAGAGTGGATAATACCGCCGATATAGAGAATAAAATTTTAGTCATAAAATAAATTAAAGGGAAGCGAATTTAAAGATAAATAGACAAATCTTATCATTTTCCTAAATAATATCTAGAATGATTAATAAACATTGAGTAAATGCCAAAACAGTATTGATTATCGTTTGCTTCTTAACTGTTGGCATTTATGATGGAATCCAAAAAGGGCATAACATTGTTCAAAAGTTTGATTACTTGTTAATAGTTAAGTGCGATTATTTTGTTATTCATCTAGCCCTTTTAATTTTATTTTATTTAGAAGTTGGTTGGCTTGGCTTTTTAGGAAATGTAAAATAATTGTAACCAATTCTATTGCTAGATTCTAAAGAAGTTGTCTTTGATGAGTAAACTAGAAGATTATAATTGTTCTAAATGTACTAGGATTTTTTTATCATAAAAATTATGTGCAGTATTTACATAAATATTAATATTTAGAAAACAAAAAGCCTTGAAAATCAAACGATTATCAAGGCTTTTAAGTACCCCAGACGGGACTTGAACCCGTACATCCTTGCGGATACAGGATTTTAAGTCCTGCGTGTCTACCAATTCCACCACCAGGGCGGGTAAAAAAAATAGAAGCTTAAGTAAACCTCTATTTTTGAGCGAAAAACGGGACTCGAACCCGCGACCCCAACCTTGGCAAGGTTGTGCTCTACCAGCTGAGCTATTTTCGCAAAAAAGATTTCTAAATAGTTTTAGAAATCTTTGTTATAGTGCGGATGAAGGGACTCGAACCCCCACGCCTCACAGCACCAGATCCTAAGTCTGGCGTGGCTACCAATTACACCACATCCGCATTTTTGAAGAACTTCTTTTCTTTCGTTTTGGTGAGTGCAAATATAGAGACTTTTCCATTCTCTCCAAAATAATTTTGATGTTTTTTTTATTTTTTTTGCTTTCTCAAGTTTTAATATCATCAATTGTTTTTGTTACCTTTACACACTTAAAATTTTTCGAGATTATGGAATTAACAGGAACGATAAAGAAAATTTCTGATTTACAAACTTTTACAAGCGGATTTCAAAAAAAAGAGATGGTTCTTTTGACTGAAGAGCAATATCCTCAACCTATCAATATAGAATTTTTATCAGAAAAGGTGGACTTGCTTAATCAGTATAAAGTGGGCGACAAAGTCAAAGTTCATATCAATATCAGAGGAAGAGAATGGACCAGTCCGCAGGGAGAAGTGAAATATTTCAATTCTATCACGGCTTGGAGAATGGAAAAAGACGGAGGAAGTGATTTCAATGGGCCTACTGAAGCATCACCATCACAAAATGCACCGGCTACAGAAAATAAAAATGTTTTCGCTGAGGATGAAGATGATGATTTACCTTTCTAATTAATTTGATCAATAAATCATATACAACAACTTCCCTGTATTTTTATAAGTGCAGGGATTGTTTTTTATAAACTCAACATCATGTAATGCTTAGACTTGATCCTAATGATATTTCTTTTCCAGATCCGGAACATTATGATTCGGAGGATGGATTAATGGCTTTTGGCGGAGATTTGAGACCAGAAAGACTTTGGTTTGCTTATCAAATTGGATTATTTCCTTGGTATAATGAAGGCGAAGAAATCCTTTGGTGGTGTCCGGATCCGAGATTTGTTTTATTTCCAAATGAAATTAAAATTTCAAAATCGATGAGAAAAATTCTGCGAGATGAGGTTTTTGAATTTACAGAAAATAGATGTTTTGAAGAAGTGATGAGAAATTGTAAAACATTAGAAAGAAAAGGACAAGATGGAACCTGGATTAATGAAGAACTCATTGCATCTTTTGTAAAACTTCACCATTATGGAAAAGCTAAAAGTTTTGAAGTCTGGCAAAACGGCAATTTGGTTGGTGGATTTTATGGAATTTTAGTCGGAAATGTTTTCTGTGGCGAAAGTATGTTTTCCAAAGTTTCCAATGCTTCGAAAGCTGGCTTTATCTATTTCACTACCAAATATCAAAACCAATGGGAACTTATCGATTGTCAAATCCACTCTGAACATCTTGAAAGTCTAGGTGCTAAAATGATTCCGAAAATTGATTATTTAAATATCTTAAAACAACAAAAACCTTGAATACTGAAAAACTGAAGTGGATTCTCCTGATAGGCTTGTCCGTAATCTGGGGATCATCATTTATACTGATTAAAAAATCTCTTGAACATTTCAATCCATACGAAGTTGGGGCCTTAAGAGTATTGATTTCCGGACTTGTGCTGATGCCTTACGCTGTTTCCAAAATAAAACAATTTCCGAGAAAACATCTGAAGTGGCTCATTATAGCGGCTGTTTCGGGAAATTTTATTCCGATGTTCTTGTTTCCAATTGCTGAGACTCAAATCACGAGTAGTATTGCTGGAATCATTAATTCGATGATGCCAATATTTGTAATTATTGTGGGTTCTTTGGTTTGGAAGTTCTCTACTACCAAAAGGCAATTGATTGGCGTTTTAATTAGTTTTATCGGTGCTTGTATTCTTGCCTTGGGCGGCGGTGACAGTGGTGAGTTAAAAATTATTCCCATTTTATTATTGCTTTTGGCAACATTAATGTACGCCATCAGTACCACGACAGTGAAATCCAGGCTTCATGAAGTTCCTGCGACCATTATGTCGGCTTTCGTATTTTCATTTGTCCTGCTATTGCCATCGTTGGTTGTGCTCGTTCCGGATTCTTCCGAGATTTTGAGATGAATCAGGGAGCTTTGCAGGGACTTGGTTTTGTGGCAATGCTTTCTGTTTTCGGGACTGGTTTGGCAATGATGATGAATTATAAATTGCTGAGCATCTCTACACCACTTTTTGCTTCTACAGTAACTTTGCTGATGCCTATTGTGGCAATTATTTGGGGAATTTTGGATGGAGAAAAACTAACGGCAGTACAAACGATTGGTGCAATAATTATTCTTGCCGGGTTGATTTTTCTTAGAAGCAAGGCGAAGTCTTAGATTTTGTACAAGATTTATTTCAGATATGTTAAACCATAGCCCTGATGGGAACGGCATCCTTTTTTTTGGTTTGGAAAAGCTCAGGCAAAAAAGATATAGTGGACAGCAGGTTCCCGGCTCCTAAAAAGAAACGCTGCTTCAATAAGTGAGGCAGCGTTCCGGAATATTAAGGTCTTTGTTACTTGGTGTGATTCATTGTATTGGCATCGATATTAACGCCCAATCCCTGCGCAACTCTCATTCCTAATTCGATATTTGCACGGAAAAAATGACAAAGCTGGCGGTTGATGATTTCGTCACGTTTCGGTCCGTCAATACCGCTCATGTGACCAACAATGTTGTTGACCAAAGCTGTTCTCGCTTCCTGATTTAGTGCTTTTGTATAAAATAATCCCGGCTGTGTATAGTGGTCGTCATCATTTTGATTTCTGTCATAATGGGCAACGTGACTATTGTCCAAATCATACTCAAAAGCTTTGTAGGAGCTATCTGGTTCTATGTCGCTGAAGCTGTTTGGATAATAATTTGGTTTGTCGCCATAATTGGAATCATCTGCCATAGCGCCTCCTCTTTGAAAATTGTTTACGGCAAACGGACATCTGTTGACTTCCAACTGATGAAAATTGACACCCACTCTGTATCGGTGCGCATCGGCATAAGAAAATAATCTGCCTTGTAACATTTTGTCCGGGGAAAAACTGATACCGTCCACTAAATGACTTGGTGCAAAAGCAGCCTGTTCTACGTGAACAAAGTAATTTCTAGGAATTTCATTGAGTTCCATAACACCGACTTCCTGCAATGGGAATTCGTCCTGAAACCAGACTTTTGTTACATCAAAAGGATTCCAACGCCATTCTTTGGCTTGTTGTTCGGTCATTGTCTGGATATACAGTTTCCATTTTGGGAAATTTCCGGCTTCTATTTCATTGACTAAATCTTCCTGAGCAAAATCCGGATTTTCGCCCTTCATTTTAGTTGCATCTGCATCCGTAAAATTCTTGATGCCTTGCTGAGTTTTGAAATGAAACTTAACCCAAGTTCTCTCATTTTTATCATTAATCATAGAAAAAGTATGAGATCCGAATCCGTGCATATGTCTGTAGCCGTGAGGCGTTCCTCTGTCCGACATGAGGATTAGAACCTGATGCAGCGATTCCGGATTGAGTGACCAGAAATCCCACATCATTGTTTTGCTTTTCAAGTTGGTTTTCGGGACACGTTTCTGAGTGTGAATAAAATCTGGAAATTTTTTGGCATCTTTAATAAAGAAAACAGGTGTGTTATTTCCCACCAGATCCCAGTTTCCGTCTTCGGTGTAGAATTTTAAGGCAAAACCTCTAGGATCTCTCTCGGTGTCTGCACTTCCCATTTCTCCACCTACAGTTGAGAATCTTGCAAACATTTTACAAGCATTACCAACTTTGGAAAACAATTTTGCTCTCGTGTATTGACTTATGTCGTGGGTCACGGTAAAAGTACCGTATGCGCCGGAACCTTTTGCGTGGACTATTCTCTCAGGAATTCTTTCTCTTACAAAATGAGCAAGGTTTTCCTGTAGAATAAAATCCTGTAGCAAAACGGGGCCTCTCGGTCCTACAGTTTGAGAATCCTGATGCTCGTAATAAGGTGAGCCAACGGCGTTTGTGAGTTTTTTTCTGTTTTCCATATGTTAGATTTTATGATTTACTTCATTGTTGATTTTGCGAAATTCGATAAAAAAAGCTATTTATGAAACAAATTAATAATTATATTTGTAATAGATAAAATTAATTACTAAGTCGTGAATATACAACAGCTAGAATATCTGATTGCAGTAGATAAATATAAACATTTTGGAAAAGCTGCACAAGCCTGTTTTATTACCCAGCCAACGCTCAGCGCAATGATTCAAAAGTTTGAAGATGAGCTGGATGTCAAGATTTTTGACAGAACCACGCATCCCATAAGAACTACCGATGCGGGTGCAGAAATCATAAAGGAAGCTCAGAAAGTGATCGATTCCGTCATGGAATTAAAGAACAAAGCCAATTTTCTGAACAATATTCTTGCAGGAAAACTAAATCTTGGGATCATACCGACCGTTTCAAGTTATGTGTTGCCCAATGAAATTTTTTCTTTCCTTAAGAAAAATCCTCAGATTGAATTGAATATCAAGGAAATGACGACGGAAAGCATTATAAAAGCTCTAAAATCCGGGGAATTGGATGCGGGAATCATTTCTACACCTTACGCTGCGGCAGATGAGTTCTATCAGGATTTTCTTTTCAATGAGGAATTGATGTTATATTCTGCTAATCAGGAAGCTGGAGCTAGGAAAGATTGTTTCGTAGTTCCTGAGGATATTGATGTGGATAAGGTGTGGCTTTTGGAGGAAGGTAATTGTCTGAGAACACAATTCGAGAACATCTGTCAGCTGAAAGAAAATTCTCTGAAACCAAGTAATCTCGAATTTTTGGCTTCTAATATCAACACGTTGATTCAAATGGTAGATAAAGTAGGCGGAATTACGATTCTACCAGAAATGGGAGTGGAGCAACTGTCTGCAGAGCAAAAACAAAAAGTTTCACGATTCATAAAGCCTTTTCCTTACAGGGAAATAAGCTTGATTTACTACAAACCTACTTACAAACAGAAAATTATAGATGAGTTGATTTCGGAGATCCGCGTTTCTATGGAAAAACGACTTAACTACTATAAAGATTCTGAAAATTACGTCAGTATCAAACCTGAGTAAATTCATATTCATTTAGTAGGAATTGATTTTGAAATCTAAATTATTGTGTGTATTTTTGCGGTCGAATTTTGAACAACGGAGGAGAACTTTGACTGATTGCAACCTCAATAAAAAATGCTAAAACAGATTTTTCTCTTTTAGTTCCTTTTGCAATCCGTATTTTTCAGCCTCAAAAATTAAAAATATAAAAGGAATAATATGTCTTATTTATTTACGTCCGAATCAGTTTCAGAAGGACACCCGGATAAAATTGCCGATCAGATTTCCGATGCGCTTATCGATCATTTTTTGGCTTATGACAAAAATTCAAAGGTGGCTTGCGAAACTTTAGTTACCACAGGTCAGGTTGTTCTGGCTGGTGAAGTAAAATCAGAAGCTTATCTAGATGTACAGCATATAGCGAGAGATGTCATCAACAAAATTGGATACACGAAAAGTGAATATATGTTTAATGGTGATTCTTGTGGTGTGATTTCAGCAATCCATGAGCAGTCTCCGGACATCAATCAAGGTGTAGACAGAACCTTGGATGAAACGGACTTCGAAGCCAGAGCCAATGCTCAAGGCGCAGGAGATCAAGGGATGATGTTTGGTTACGCCACCAATGAAACTGAAAATTATATGCCTTTGGCTTTGGATCTTGCGCATCAAATTCTAAAAGAATTGGCAGATCTTCGACGAGAAGGAAATGCAATTCCCTACCTACGCCCAGATGCGAAATCTCAAGTAACAATCGAGTATTCTGATGATCATAAACCAGTAAGAATTGACAGTATTGTTGTTTCTACGCAACACGATGATTTTGGTAGCGAAGAAGCAATGTTAGCTAAAATTAAAAAAGATATTATCGAGATTTTAATTCCTAAAGTTAAGGCTAAACAGAAGCCGGAAATTCAGGAATTGTTCAACGGTGATATCAAATATCATATCAACCCAACTGGAAAATTCGTAATCGGTGGCCCTCACGGAGATACAGGTCTTACAGGTAGAAAAATCATTGTAGATACTTACGGTGGAAAAGGTGCTCACGGAGGTGGTGCTTTCTCTGGAAAAGATCCTTCCAAAGTTGACAGAAGTGCAGCATACGCAACAAGACATATCGCTAAAAATCTGGTTGCAGCTGGTGTTGCAGATGAGGTTTTGGTTCAGGTTTCTTATGCGATTGGTGTGGCAGAGCCTTGTGGTCTTTACATCAACACTTATGGAACATCCAAACTGGACATCAACGATGGGGAATTGGCAAAAAGAGTTCAGAAATTATTTGACCTAAGACCTTACGCCGTAGAAAAAAATCTTAAACTCAGAAATCCTATCTATTTAGAAACAGCCGCTTATGGTCATATGGGTAAGGATTATTACGTAGCAGATAAAACCTTCAACAAAGGACATAAAAATGAGTTGACATTGAAAGATCTTGAGTTCTTCACTTGGGAGAAGCTGGATCGTGTAGACGATGTCAAAAAAGAATTCGGATTGTAAAAAATCCAAACTTTAGAAATCTTGAAACTGCTTTATTTTTTTGAATAAAGCAGTTTTTTTATTTTCTCGTCCATTCGAGCATCACTTTTGCTATTTTTGTGAACAATTAAAATTAATCAATGAAATCATTTATATATTCTGCCCTTCTTTTTTTTAGCTTTTGTGCCGTTGCAAAGTCACAAGTTACAATGCACAAGTTAGTTACTGCCGGCTACACCTACCAAAATTCCAGTTTTGGAGAAGTGGGTGGTAAATTGCTTTTTCTCAGTAATGATGATGTGGTCTTCCGGACAGGATTATCTGCCTTGATGGGCTCTGTGAATCACAAGTTCGCTATAATGCCTAAAATTCAGGCTGATTTTCTTTTCAACTTTGAAAGAAATGTGGATTTGTATCATTCCTACTATTTCGTAGCTGGCGCAGAAGCGACCAATAAATATATTGCGCCAAAGGTAGGTTTCAGTCTTTTCGGAATTGTAGATCTGATGGGAGGTTATGGTTTTTCTCTGGACAAAAGCGGAATCAATGGAAAAGAACTGAAAGGGTTTAATATCAATTTCACAATAAATATCCCGATTGTCGCTATTAATGATTTAACTAAATAGTTTTTTCTGAATCAAATTAAACAAAAACGAAAGTTTAACAATTCATTAACGTTTTGTTTGGACTTTTTTATTATTTTTACAAACCTAAATTTTGCGTATAGAAAAAATCTACTCTTAAAAAATAATAACTGAGCCCTGTCAAACCAGTCACAAAAGTATCTGAGTTGATAGTTGGGTTCAAAAAGTAAGAGTAAAGTTATGAAAACGCAAACGGACAGCAACCTGATTTTCCAATATCAGAATGGCGATGAGAAGGCCCTTTCTACATTAATAAACCGACACAAAAAAGACCTGTTCACATTCATTTACTACAAATTGATGGATGAAGATCTGGCAAATGACATCTTCCAGGATACATTTATAAAAGTTATCGTTACGCTAAAAGAAGGCAGATATAAAGAAGAGAATAAATTTATTCTCTGGGCAAAGAGGATTGCTCATAATTTGATTATAGATCACTTCCGTCTTCAGTCTAAGAATAAAAAAATTTCTGAAACCTCTTTTGAAAATGAAGAATTTTCTATTTTTGATATTATCAAGGAACCAGATGGTAATATAGAAGACTTGCTGATAGAGAATCAAATTAATAACGATCTGCTAAAAATGCTAGTTTTGCTGCCGGAAAACCAGCAAGAAGTAATTAAACTAAGATATTTTGATGGGTTAAGTTTCAAAGAAATAGCGGATCACACGGAGACGAGCATCAACACAACACTTGGCCGAGTGAGATATGCGCTTATCAACCTTAGAAAAATCATGGAGGAGCATAAAATAATTTTAACAAAATAATATAATAAAGATTTTTTTTTGGCGTTATTGTTGTAAAGTTTTTGCCTATGAAAAAAAACGACACTTTAGCAAAAAAAGCTTTGACACCAAAAAAAGAAACAATTGATTTTCTGCTGTCGTATTCCAAAAATCTTCAGCCAATAAAAACTAAATTAAAGAAAACGATTTTAGTTTCTAAAAACTAGAATTTATTTTTAGATTAAATAATTGATTTTATGACGGAGCTTTCCTACGTGGATAAAAAATTTAATTAGATTTGTGCCTTATGAAAAATATAAGGCACATTTTTTTTGACCTGGACAATACATTGTGGGATCACCGCAAGAATGCATACCTCACCATCAGAGATTTATTTTCAAAACAGCAAATAGCAGAACAATATCAGATCGATTTTGAGGAGTTTCATTCCACATATCATATCATTAACGAAAGACTTTGGGAGCAGATCCGAGACGGAGATATTGATAAAAATTATCTTAGGAAACACCGTTTCTATGATACATTCTTAAAGTTTGGAGTAGATGATGCAACGCTTGCTGATTATTTTGAACACCATTTCCTAGACGAAATTCTGAAATATAATGAACTGGTAGATGGCGCTTTAGAGGTTCTTAATTATCTAAAAGGTAAACACTACAAAATGCACATTATTTCCAATGGCTTCCAGGAAGTAACGGAAAGGAAATGCATCTTGTCCGGAATTGGCGATTTTTTTGAAACGATTACCAGTGCAGATTCTGTCAATATCAGAAAACCAAGACCGGAAATTTTCGAGTATTCTTTGACTCTTGCAAAAGCAGATAAATCTGAAAGTATCTTGATAGGCGATGATTGGATAGCCGATGTGAAAGGTGCTCAGAACTTTGGAATCGAGGTGATTTTTTTTGATGTTTTAGATGAAAATCCACAGGAAGAAGGATTAAAATTTATCAAAAACCTGTCTGAACTGAAAGAGTATCTATAAAAAAATTCCTCTTCAATTTTTTGAAGAGGAATTTTAATTTTCTAAGGTGAGATTTTAAATTCCCAAGCTTTCTCTCACTCTTTTAATGGTCTGATTTGCGATGACTCTTGTTTTTTCTGCACCCTCTTGGAGTTTTGCTTCCAGTTCGTCCAGATTATTCATATAATAGGTGAATGTTTCTCTTTCTTTTGCAAACTTGATAAGAATCAGCTCCAATAATTCTTTTTTGGCATGGCCGTAGCCATAATTTCCGGCAAGATATTTCGCTCTTAGTTCTTCAGTCTGTTCCGGCGTTGCGATGAGTTGATAGATCGCAAATATTTTATCAGTATCCGGATTTTTTGGCTCTTCAAGCGGTGTAGAATCCGTTTCAATAGACATTACCTGTTTTTTTAGATCTTTCTCCGGAAGAAAAATATTGATAATGTTGCCTCTGGACTTTGACATTTTCTGGCCGTCTATTCCGGGAACGTATTTGGTGTTTTCTTCCAGTTCAGCTTTTGGCAAAACAAAAACTTCGCCCATTTGGTTATTGAATCTTGAAGCCACATCTCTTGCAATTTCCAGATGTTGAAGCTGGTCTTTGCCCACCGGAACAATCTCCGCATCATAAAGTAAAATGTCGGCAGCCATCAGAATCGGATATGTAAACAATCCGGCGTTCACATCCTGCAGACGGTCTGCTTTATCTTTGAACGAATGCGCTAAAGTCAACCTTTGGTAAGGAAAAAAGCAGGAAAGATGCCAAGATAACTCGCAGGTTTCCGGGATGTCGCTCTGCCTGTAGAAAAAGGTTTTTTCCGTGTCCAGTCCGCACGCAAGCCATGCTGCAGCAATCTCGTAGGTATTTTGTTTCAACTCCTTTGCATCTTTAATCTGAGTTAATGAATGCAGATTGGCAATGAATAAAAAAGATTCGTTTTCTGCTTTTTTTGATAATTCGATTGCGGGTATAATCGCTCCCAAAAGGTTTCCGAGATGCGGTGTTCCGGTGGCTTGTATTCCGGTCAGGATTCTAGACATTTAGATTTTAGATTTTAGATTTTAGATTTTAGATTTTCTAAAATTCAGTACACAAAAATAGGAAAGATATAATGTTTAACAAAGTATTGGCTTGTCTGATTTCAGTCTTCATTTAGACCACTGAGATTTTGCTTTGGCAAGATGTTCCCGAAAATTTATTAATTCCCGAAACAAAAGTGGTTTTTACTTTCGAAGCGTAGAGGCAGAATATGAAATGAGTGTATCATTTGCCGTTACAATGGAATAATTGGCAAAAAACATAAAAAGAAATCCTGCCACTATAAGTAACAGGAATATTTGATTAAATTTTAAATAATTTCATCTATATCTTTCATTTCAAATAGTTTTAAAAATCCAAGCCGTTCGGAAAGGCTTTTTTACGGAAAATATATAAAAACAATGCGCCAAGCGTTATAGAACTATCTGCAACGTTGAAAATATATTTGAAAAACTCAATTCTGTTGCCGCCCAAAATAGGAATCCAATCTGGCCAGGTTGTATCAACCAAAGGGAAATGTAACATATCTACAACACAGCCTTTCATCAAATCCGAATAGCCGTGCCCGAAAGCTGTGAGTTTTGAAATGCCATCGTAGCCTATCCAATTACCAGATTCTGCATCGTAGGAAGTTCCGCTATCGAAAATAACACCGTAGAAAATTCCGTCAAAAACATTGCCTATCGCTCCTGCGAAAATCATTGCCATTGGAATCAGAAGATAATTTGAAGCTCCTTCTTTTATCCATTTTTTGAATAATACAATCATTCCAATTGCCAAAGCTACTCTCAAAATAATTAAAGCATATTTTCCCCAAAGTCCACCGAAATGAAGTCCGTATGCCATTCCTGGATTTTCTACAAAGGTTAGCTTAAACCAGTTCAGTCCAAATACATTGATGCTCTCACCAAGAAAAAAATGTGTCTTGACGTAGATTTTGGAAAACTGATCTATTAATAGGATAATAAAAGTGATAAGGATAATTTTTTTCATTACAATCCTTTAGGTTTATTAGGTTTTGGGGATTTTTTCTCGTTTCTGTCGTTGATTTTTTTAACAGTTTTCTGGTTATGAAAGTGATTTCTGGTGTGAAATTTTTCAAACTCGATGCCCATTTCCTTCAGTACACTTTTCAGTGCTGTTAGTTCCATAGAGTTATTCGGATGTACAATGATAGATTCCATTTTGTCTTATTAATTATTTTTCTGAGCGAAAAAATTTTTGCAAATGTAACTCATTTCTTAGATAACTTATTCAGTCTTTGTCGTTCTTTTTCTGTGAGGTCAGCAAGTCCGTTTTCGCCTATTTTACTAAGTAAATGATCAATTTCGTCTTGCCGTTCTTTTCTCTTGGCATTAAACGCATCATCAATGGTGTAATATTTTTCTTCCTTTTGGAATATGTTTTTTACAGATTGATTTCTGCTGACAAAATAAATGATAACAACAGTTACAGGCAAAATAATAACTAAAAACATCATTTGTAATAATAAAAAAGTCCCAATTTCCAATCTTTAGAATCAGAAATTCGGACTTTATTTTTTAATAGTGAGTAATTTATCTCTGCATATTTTTTGCTTCAATGCTTAGTGTAGCGTGTGGAACGGCTTGCAATCGTTCTTTAGGGATTAATTTTCCCGTAACTCTGCAAACACCGTAAGTTTTATTTTCAATACGGATCAGTGCATGTTTTAGATCGCGCAAAAACTTTTCTTGTCTAGACGCCAGTATGGCATTTTGCTCCTTGCTCAGCGTTTCCGCACCCTCCTCAAAAGCTTTGAACGTAGGGGATGTGTCATCAGTTCCGTTATTCTGATTATTGATAAAATTCTCTTTAATCAGGCCGAGATCATTCTCTGCTTTTGCAATTTTATCCTGAATTAATTTTTTAAATTCCTGAAGTTCAGCGTCACTATATCTTAGTTTTTCGTCTGCCATTTCCATCTAGTTATTAATTGTTCAAATTTTAATTTAATTTGCGATGCGCCATCGCAAGATTTTCAGTCGACAAGAATAAAGATAAAATTCGAAAAATAATCCGCTTGATACTTCAATTCATAAATCCTTAATAAAAAAGTAATATGAACTATATTTTTTCAATTTCAATACGGAATTTTACTTCATCAATCTCTATTTCTTCAAATTTTGAAAGTGAATTTACAAATTCTATTTTATCCGACAATACTTCTGACGAAATATATATTTGATTGTTAATAAATTCTTTTTTGAAAGGGCAAGATTCTTCTAATCGGATAGAAATTCTGTCTGTTAGTTCGAAATTTTTATCTTTTCTCAGATTCTGAATTCTGTTTATCAATTCTCTTGCGATCCCTTCAGCTTTCAACTCTTCCGTCAGTGTCAAATCTAATGCCACAGTCGTTTTGCCTTCGCTAGCCACAGTCCATCCTGGGATATCTTTGGTGGATATCTCTACATCTTCAACCGTGATTTCGTAACCGGAAACGTCTGCTTTTCCTGTTTTTTCAAGATCTGCAATTTGTTCTGTAGTGAAACTAGAAATTGCTCCGGCAACAGTTTTCATATCCTTTCCTAATCTCGCACCTAAGGTTTTGAAATTCGGTTTAATTTGTTTAATAATTAAATGAGAAGCTTCTTCCGCATTGATTAGCTGCAATTCTTTAACATTCACTTCTTGTTTTATTAATTCTGCAACTGCCAAAATCTGCTCTTCAGTTTTCTTATCTAAGACAGGAATCAACACTTTTTGAAGCGGCTGACGAACCTTCACATTTTCCTTCTTTCTAAGAGAGAAAACCATACTTGTGATGGTTTGAGCCAAATGCGTTTTTTCTACCAAATCTGTATCAATCAGACTTTCATCTGCCACAGGGAAATCTGTTAAGTGAATAGAATTTACAGAATCTTTTCCGGTCACTTTATTCAAATCCTGGAACAGCTGATCCATAAAGAAAGGTGCAATGGGTGCAGAAAGTTTCGCAACCGTTTCCAGACATGTGTATAAAGTTTGGTAGGCAGAGATTTTATCATCGCTGTAATCGCCTTTCCAGAAACGTCTTCTGCACAGTCTTACGTACCAGTTGGATAGATTGTCATTCACAAAAGTGCTGATTTCTCTCGCCACTCTCGTGGGTTCATAATCTTCGTATAATGCTTTGACGTCTTTGATTAAAAGATTCAGTTCAGATAAAATCCAACGGTCAATTTCCGGTCTGTCTTCAACTTCTTTTTCAGCATAATTAAATCCGTCAACATTGGCATATAAAGCGAAAAAAGAGTAGGTGTTATAAAGTGTTCCGAAGAATTTTCTGCGCACTTCATCAATACCCTCAATGTCAAATTTCAGGTTTTCCCAAGGATTCGCATTGGAAATCATATACCAGCGTGTCGCATCTGGTCCGTAAGTGGAAATGGTTTCAAAAGGATCAATCGTATTGCCTTTGGATTTTGACATTTTAACGCCATTTTTATCCAAAACAAGTCCGTTGCTCATTACATTTTTATAAGCTACAGAATCAAAAACTGTTGTTGCAATGGCGTGAAGCGTATAAAACCAGCCACGCGTCTGATCTACGCCTTCTGCGATGAAATCTGCTGGGAAAGCTTTATTGTTGTCAATTAGCTCTTTGTTTTCAAACGGATAATGCAATTGCGCATAAGGCATCGCTCCGGAATCAAACCAAACATCTATCAGATCGCTTTCACGCTTCATTGGTTTTCCTGATTCGGAAATCAGCGTAATCTGATCGACAATATTTTTGTGAAGATCTACTTTTGCGTAGTTTTCTTCGGACATATTTCCAATTTCGAAATCTTTGAACGGATTTTCTTTCTGGAAACCGGCTTCAATGGATTTTTCTATTGCGTTGTATAATTCCTCTATAGAACCAATGATTACTTCCTCTTTCTTATCTTCCGTTCTCCAGATTGGCAACGGAATTCCCCAATATCTTGAGCGGGAAAGATTCCAGTCGTTGGCGTTTTTCAGCCAATTCCCGAAACGGCCTTCACCTGTGGATTTTGGTTTCCAGTTGATGGTTTCGTTCAAGTCGAACATTCTGTCTTTTACGTCAGTTACTTTGATGAACCAAGAATCTAATGGGTAATATAACAAGGGCTCATCGGTTCTCCAGCTATGTGGATAGCTGTGAACATATTTTTCAACTTTGAAGGCTTTGTTTTCTTTTCTTAGTTTAAGAGCTATTCTCTCATCTACAGAAAGATAGACTTTTAAATCTGCGATAATTGATTTTAAATTTTCTTTCTGAATATTGAATTCTGTTGCTTTTTCTTCATCATTGAGATATTCAGACTTCACGTATTCGTTCGCAAAACCATAGATTTCATCATTAACAACAGATAAGAATCGACCTTGCAAATCTACCAAAGGAACTGGATTTCCGTTCTCGTCCAAAACCAGCATTGGCGGAACTTCCGGGGAAGCTTCTTTTGCCACTTTCGCATCATCTGCACCAAAAGTTGGCGCGGTGTGCACGATTCCTGTTCCGTCTTCCGTTGTTACGAAATCTCCAGAAATTACTCTAAACGCATTTTCCGGATTTTGGTAAGGTTTTGCGTAATCTAAAAGTTGCTCATATTTAATCCCAACCAAATCAGCACCTTTGAATTCTGCTAAAATCTGATAAGGAATAGTTTTTTTCTCGGAAGTATAATTGGCGAAATCTTCATCGCTTCCTTCTACATATTTCTTTCCGAACTGCTTTCCTGTCAAAGCTTTTGCCAAAACAATATTAATCGGTTCAAATGTATATTGATTGAAAGTCTTGACTAAAACATAATCGATTTTTGGCCCAACAGTCAAAGCCGTGTTTGATGGCAAAGTCCAAGGCGTCGTAGTCCAAGCCAGGAAATGAACATCGCCAAAACCTTGTAAAAATGACGGCAAAGTTTCCGGCAAGGTTTTGAATTGCGCGACAACAGTCGTGTCGGTGACATCACGGTAGGCGCCAGGCTGATTCACTTCGTGTGAAGATAATCCCGTTCCCGCTTTCGGAGAATATGGCTGGATAGTGTAGCCTTTGTAAATCAGACCTTTATTATAAATCTGTTTCAATAGCCACCAAACCGACTCCATATATTTTGGTTTGTAGGTGATGTACGGATTTTCCATATCTACCCAATAGCCAATTTTCTCGGTCATATCGTTCCAGACATCGGTGTAGCGCATCACGGCGTTTCGACAAGCTTCGTTGTATTCTTCGATGCTGATTTTTTTGCCGATGTCTTCTTTGGTAATTCCCAATTCTTTCTCAACGCCCAATTCCACAGGAAGTCCGTGTGTATCCCAACCTGCTTTTCTGAAAACCTGTTTTCCGTTTTGGGTCTGGTATCTGCAGAAAATATCCTTAATCGCTCTTGCCATAACGTGGTGAATTCCCGGCATTCCGTTGGCGGAAGGCGGTCCTTCGTAAAAAACAAACTCCGGTTGTCCTTGGCGGATTTCCACGGATTTTTTGAAAGTGTCATTGTTTTTCCAGAATTCTGCAATGGTTTTAGCAGTTTCGGTAAGATTCAGGTTTTTGTATTCTGCGAACTTATTCATTATCAACGTCTAAAAATCGTGTTCTTTATTTATTAAGTCTGCGAATTTAGTGAAAAAAGTAGATATTTATAGTCATCACTCTTGTAATTTTATAGTAAAACTCAACAATATATATAAGGTATAGACAGTAGAAATGAGTTTTGCAGAAATTGATAATAAAAAAACTCCTACTTTTGCAAAAATTTTTCTAGGATGTCAAAAAATTTAGTCATCGTCGAGTCTCCGGCAAAAGCAAAAACGATTCAGAAGTATTTAGGTAAGGATTATGAGGTCAAATCCAGCTTTGGACATATCCGTGATCTGCCTAAAAAAGGGATGGGAATCGACTTGTCGAATTTCACACCCGACTATGAAGTGTCTGCCGATAAAAAGAAACTCGTGACCGAGCTGAAGGCCGCAGTAAAAAAATCAGAAATGGTTTGGCTGGCGTCCGATGAAGACCGCGAAGGTGAAGCGATTGCGTGGCATCTTGCTGAAGAATTAAAATTGAAGCCTGAAAACCGAAAAAGAATTGTTTTCCACGAAATTACAAAAAATGCCATTCTAAAAGCGATTGAAAATCCGAGAGATATTGATCAGAATTTGGTAAACGCTCAGCAGGCGAGGAGAGTTCTGGACAGGATCGTTGGTTTCGAGATGTCGCCCGTGCTGTGGAAAAAAGTGAAGACAGGATTGTCTGCGGGAAGAGTGCAGTCTGTGGCAGTAAGATTGATTGTAGAGAGAGAGAAAGAAATCCGTGAATTTGTACCGAAACCAAGCTTCAAAGTAGAAGGGGTTTTTCTGAATGATGGAAAGCAGGAAATTGCGGCCAAACTTAAAAAAGATTTTGAGAAGGAATCAGATGCAGAGACTTTTCTGCAGCAAGCTCAAACCACAGAATTCAAAGTTCTGAATGTAGAAACCAGACCGGGAACCAGAACCGCTTCGGCTCCATTTACAACATCTACATTGCAACAGGAAGCATCTTCCAGACTAGGATATAATGTTACCACTACTATGCGACTGGCGCAGCGACTTTACGAGGAAGGATTCATTACCTATATGAGAACGGATTCCGTGAATCTTTCTCAGGAAGCGATTAATGGTGCGAAAGCTCAGATTCTTTCAGAATACGGCGAAAATTATTCTAAGCCAAGAAATTATACAACAAAATCATCGTCTGCACAGGAAGCACACGAGGCCATTCGCCCGACAGATTTTTCGGTGAAAACCGTAGGCGATGCGCAGCTAAACAAGCTGTATCAATTGATCTATAGAAGAACGCTTGCTTCCCAGATGGAGAATGCGAAAATAGAGAAAACGGTGATAGAAATCGGGAATCCAAAAATACCTCAGCATTTTGAAGCGCAGGGAGAGGTGATTATTTTCGATGGTTTCCTGAAAGCTTATGGCATCGTAAAAACAGAAGATGATGATGATGAAAGCAACGAAAAGCTATTACCAAAAGTAAAAGTGGGAGAAATCCTAGATTATAAAACCATCACTGCAACAGAAAAATTCACAAAACCCGCTGCAAGATTTACCGAAGCAGGATTGGTGAAGAAATTGGAAGAACTGGGAATCGGACGTCCATCTACGTATGCACCCACAATCCAGACGATCCAAAACCGTGAGTATGTAGATAAGAGAGAAATAGAGCCGCAGACAAGAGAGATCGTTAAGATGACATTGGGCAAATCTGGTGTGAAGAAAGAAGTTCTCGAAGAGAAGTTTGGCGGAGATAAGAATAAATTTGTTCCAACGGACATTGGCGAAGTAGTAAATGACTTCTTAACCGATAATTTTGCTGAGATTCTGGACTACGGCTTCACTGCAAGAGTGGAAGAAGGCTTTGACGAGATTGCCAATGGCGACCAGAAGTGGAAGGAAATGATTACGGATTTCTACTCCAAGTTCCACCCGAGAATTGAAGATGTGGAAGAAAATGCTGATAGGGCAACCGGCGAAAGAATCCTGGGTGTAGATCCGAAAAGCGGTAAGAATGTCCACGCTAGAATTGGAAGATTCGGGCCGATGATCCAGATTGGGGAGCAGGATGACGATGAAAAACCGACATTCGCTTCATTGATGGCCAACCAAAATATAGCAACCATTACTTTGGAAGAAGCTTTGGAGCTATTCAAGCTGCCATTTGATCTTCAGGAGGTGGACGGTCAACCGGTTTCTGTGGGCGTGGGAAGATTTGGTCCTTATGTGAAATGGGGCGAAACGTATATCAGCATTCCTAAAGGCGAAGATCCGCTATCCGTGAATCAGGAAAGAGCGGAGGAACTCATCAACGAAAAGAAAAGAGCCGATGCGCCAATTGCCACTTATAAAGGCGAGCCTGTAACGAAAGGAACAGGAAGATTCGGACCGTTTATCAAATACAAGAGTATCTTTGTCAATGTGCCAAAGCGATATGACTTCGATAATCTTTCCCAGAGCGACATCAATGAACTGATTGATGCGAAGCTGGATAAAGAGGCTAACCGTTACATTCAGCAGTGGGAAAAAGAAAAAATCGCCATAGAGAATGGTCGTTGGGGTCCATTTATCAAATTTGGAAAGGCGAATTTTAAGATCCCGAAAAAGGCAGACGATACTAAATATGAAGCCGAAGAGCTGAAAGAGATCTCTCTAGATGAAGTGAAGAAATGGATCACCGAACAGGATCCGAAAGCTTTTGCCGAGAAAAAAAAACCTGCCGCTAAGAAAGCAACTACCGCGAAAAAGCCTGCTGCGAAAAAAGCGCCAGCGAAAAAGAAGTAAAATTTTACGGATAAAAAAAGTTAACCCTTTTAGCGTTTTCAACTCTGAAAGGGTTTTTTATTTTGTGATCAGCAGTTTTGTAAATATTTGCTCAAAGTCGGGAGACTTTGCGCAGCTTCCGTTTTAGTCTGCCTTTTGGATTTCAAGCAGTTCTCTGTCATAATCGAAAGTTCCAACAGATTTATCTACGATATTACCTCCAAAAGCATTTTTCCGGCATAAAGAATTGTTTAAAATTATCCGTTCACAAATCCATAACGAATAAAAAAACTCCCACAGCTTCCGTTCAACAGGAGTTTATCTCAGCATTTTTATTTTTTATTTTATTTCGATGATTTTTCAATTCATTGTTGGCTCTTCGAGCCCAACGAAACTCTGGTTATAAGCTGAAATATTTTTTAGATTTCTTCAAAATATTCTTTCAAATTCAAATTAGACCTTCCGTAGCTAACAATCTTAATATTTAAAGGTACATTTTTAAATTTTTCAATTGCTTTTTGCAAGGATTCTAAAATCCAATATTCTTCGTTCCCAAAAACTCCACCTCCAACTAAAGTTAAATAAACCAAATCTGAGTTGTTCTTTTCCATGTTTAACATCCCGGCGTACAGAGTTGCCTCGTATAATGCTTCAAGAATAATCCTGGCAAAATATTCCCAATAAAATGATTCTATCTGACTATATCCAACCGGTAAAGCAGAACAATATATTTGAGATACTTTTTGTTTTACTTCGGATAATGTAACTTCAGTTTGCCACTGTATTCCAACTTTAAGTTTTCCTTTTAATCTTTCTCTTTCATTATTATTGAGTTGAGCAATTTTTTTATTAATGGTTAAAAGTCCATTTTGAGAAAGCAGAGCATATCCATTTTTCATTTTCCACAAATTTAGATTTTCATTATCTAATTCTTTTCCAATGAGTTCTAAACAATCAATTTGGTGCTCTTCAGTTTGTCCATTTTGTCCATTTATTTCCACAAAATAATTTCTGTAAATTGTTCCTGCTCCACAAGACATTGCACAGATTGGACCTTGAGTTCTATCAAATTCATATCTGTCAATTCCCATTTCTGGAGTTATATTTGGATTTATCATTTCAAGTAAATTAAATTGAGAAGCAACTTGAAATAATGCATTTTCATTTTCAGGTTGATTATGTAGATTTTTTACATCTGCTACAATCTCACTTACACGAATTTTACCATTGTAGTTATTAATTTGAGGGTTTTGATTTCTTAATTCTTCCAAGCTCGGAATTTCTAACTTCCCAAAAGTGAATTTTTTAGAATTCGCCAATGAAATAAAATAATCATTTTCAACAATTAATTTACTTTTTACATTTTCTGGAGACTCCTCTTGAAATCCTGTTAAATCTTTGAACCACATTTTTTTTAATTTTTAAGTCTACGCTTCGACGCTAAGTGCAGTTGCGTCTGAAGAATGCGAAGTTACTTAAAAAATGTATATTTACATTGCAGACAATGAAGCAATTGCGTCTTAGCTGCTGTTGGTTTCAGTGCTGG
Source organism: Epilithonimonas hominis (assembly GCF_003730015.1). GTDB lineage: Bacteria > Bacteroidota > Bacteroidia > Flavobacteriales > Weeksellaceae > Epilithonimonas > Epilithonimonas hominis. The sequence continues at coordinate 39,280 of NZ_RJTU01000071.1, forward strand.
CTTTATAGTTAAATGCTTTTCGAAATAGGTTTGCAAACTTTATAACCTTATAGCTCTTAAGTTTTTTTGGTAAATTTTTTGAACTCAAAACATATCAGTAATTTTAAGTTTAACAGAATAAATGTAACACTGGAATATATGAGTAGAGGATTTGTGAAAGAAGGTGATCAGGAGGAACTCCCGATGATTCCGCCCCGTGCCGATTTGCCACCAGGTACGGTAAACTTCGTTACGGAGTTCGGATACGCTCAGTTACTCGCAGAACGTGATGAAATGATTCACGAGCGCGAAAACACCTTGATTTCGGACGAGAATGAAAATCGAATTGCCGTCAATTTAATCAATGCGAAATTGCAATTGTTACTCGATCGAATTGCGTCTGCGAAAATTGTTAATCTTGCCAAACAACCAAAAAATATTGTGAGGTTCGGTGCTGAAGTATTTTTTAAAGTTGACTCTGATCCCACAATCCAGCACTATCAAATCGTGGGCGTAGATGAGGCCAATGTTGCGGAAGGAAAAATAGCGTTTACCTCTCCGATTGCGAAAATCTTTATGGACAGAAAGGTAGGCGATCGAGTGACATTGAAATTGGGAAAAGCGGAAAAGCAATTTGAAATTGTGTCGATAAAATACTGATCGGATTATAAAGTGTCTGACTGTTGATTTGAACTTGGTCGATGATCGCATTGTTGCTAACGGAAAAAGTATTGCTGAAGTGTGGGGTAAATTTAACTGAAAGTTCAATTTCGAACAACCGGAGCAGATGCTTTTTCGGATTGTCTAAATTAATAATACAACGATATGAAAAGCAGCGGCGGCTAAAGGAAACGAATGGTGGTTTATATATTCAACCTCGCCTTTTGCAAATAAATTATTAGGCGTAGTTTTTATTTGAAGAGCTCTTTTATTTCAATTTGTGAAAATTGAGCAAGATTCATCCATCCTATAAGTCTCCCAATTGGTGTCAATCTATAGTGTCCAACATACTTTGTCTCAGCTAATTCAATAAGTTCTATAATATTCGTCAAATTATTTTTTCTACAGTAATCTTTAATAGTTTCATAGTTCTTCCCTTTTATTTCTTCATACTCATTAATAAGGGCTGGAATAATTTCCACATAAACAAATCCCATTGGTTCTAGAACGCGTTTTAAGGAAAGATATTGAATTTCACTTATGGTTATTTCTTTAACTGCTGTAATTGAATTTAGTGTAGGTTTTATATTAATATTTATGTAGTCTAATGGATTGTTTGGCATTTTCGCCTCATGAATCAAAATTTTTAAACTTAAATAATCAATATGAATTTTATTAAGAGAGGGTATAACTGAAAGCGCTTCTGAAGAAATTAATTCAATTATTTCTGGACAATCCTTTGATATTGAAGTACAAAGAATTTCAGATAGTAATTTATAATTACTTTTAGCACCTCTCTTTGCAGCATTTACAGTCATTGCTTGCATTTCAAATTGTAAAGAAGGCTAATACAAATTATATCTATTGCGCTTATCCTGAAATATAGAAAGATAAACGCAGTTTTAATAAAAAAGTTTTTGTCAGGAGAACTTGTGGCTCTTGCATATACATTTACGAAAACATCTGCAACCAAAAAAATTAACGGGCAATCTAAAGTTTTATTAATATTTTTGATGCCTAAACCAAGAAAACACATTCTGCATGGAACATAATCGACTTTGGATAGATTTAAAAGGCTTTCCATGGCTGCCGTTTTTTGTGTCGATAGCCATTTGGATTTTGCTGGCAAGCGCTAATTTTTACTATCAGAGCCAGGGTGGTTATACTGGGACAGGCATCCTTTTCCCGATTTCCGTGATCTATCCCAACCAGTTTCTCTGGAGCGGTTTCGTGTGTGCGTTTTTGTTTCTGGCTTTGGGTGTGCTGGGTTTCCTATATGCACAGAAAATTAATGTTTTTTTTCTTTTTCTGGTAGCTATTGGATTGGTGTTGTTAGGAAATCTGAGTCAGGGTAATTTTGATATTTCTTTTCTGCAACCGTTTTATCTAAAAGGACGGCAATATTATACCGATGCACTAAACATTACGGATAGCAGTGTTTGGCTAAGGGATTTTGCCGACAATCTGGATCAGTTCCAGATGCATACCAAGACCCACCCGCCATTTGTTACGCTTTTGCATTTTTGGATTCTGAATCTCTCGAATATCGAAACGTTGGCAATTGTTTTTTTTGCTATTGGATGTTTGTCTTTTCCGTTGTTTTATAAGATTTTAGTTTATCTCGATTTTGAAGAGACCAGAAGGAAGTGGATGTTGCTTTTGTTTGCCGTGATTCCTTCCGTTAATATCTATCTTTTGGTGTCTATAGATGCATTAGTCCTTACCTCAACGTTATTATTCCTGTTAGGAATGGCGCGGATATATCAACAGCATAAGATAGATTCGGCTTCTTTCTTCCTCATCACGATCGGTTTGATCCTGACTAATCTTTTGACATTCTCAGGTCTTTTTCTGTTTGCGTTGCTGGGCTTTGTCAGTTTATACTTTTTAGTGAAGGGACAATGGAGTTTCGTTTGGCTTAGCCTTATGAGTGCCATCATTTTCGTGATGACATTTGTGTTGATTTATGCCACGACAGGTTATAACCAGCTGGAGACCTTTTTACTGGCATCACACTCAGAAAACCCGGATGGATTCCGGTTATTCCATCAGCCATTGGTTTATCTGATGACCAGGCTGGAAGATATCTGCGAAATATTCCTGTTTCTGTCCTTCGGTTTTTTGGCGGTTTTCTTCTCTAAAAAAGAAGGAACGGAAGTCTTTGAAGATAATTATATCAATATTCTGTTTTTTTCTGCCGTTGCCTCACTGTCTGCAATGCTTTTGACTGGTGCTTACGGAACCGGCGAAACCGCCAGGGCTTGTCTTTTTATGGTGCCGTATTTTCTGATATTGCTCAAAAATATAGATTCCGGACAATTTAGATGCCTGTTTTTTCTGTGCCTGCTGCAGACGTTCGGGATGCAGATGATTGGGAATTATTACTGGTAAAATCAAAAGCTATGCTGAATAATTTAACAGGGCTGAGGTTTTATACAGCCATTTGGGTGTTTCTTTATCATTTTTGTGTCTACACTGGTGGATTGGATAATTTTTTTGTGAGAAAAGGCTATCTCGGTGTTGATATATTTTTTGTGTTAAGTGGATTTATTCTCACTTATGCTTATTATAAAAGTTTTTTTGTGGAAAAGGTTAGCTGGAAAAAATACCATAATTTTATCCTGAAACGTTTTGCCAAAATCTATCCGCTTCAGATCCTTACATTTTTCATTGTCGGAATACTTCTGCTGACGGGGAAATATATATTTCATCAGAAGGATTTAATTATCCGCCCGGATCACATTATCTCAAACCTGTTGATGATCCACGCCTGGAATATTAATGATGCCCTGAGCTGGAATACTCATTCCTGGAGCTTGTCGGATGAGTGGTTTGCTTATCTCTTCTTGTTTATTACAGCCGTTTTTGTCATCAAAGTCAATAAATTATGGGGCAGAATTGCATTGGGCGCTGTTGTTTTGTTTTTTATTGTAAAGTGGTTCCGTATTGAAAATTTTGATCTTAATGAGTATACTTATAATGGCCTGGAAAGAATAGTCCCGGAGTTTTTTCTGGGAATTTCTGTGGGATTGCTCAGGTACGATTTTCAGCTTTCTAAAAGAGCTGCAAGCTCAGTTTTCGTTGTTGGTTGTCTGATGTTTCTTATTCTTGCTTTTTTAGATTACAAAGTAGATGCGTTTTGTATGATCGCATTCGCAACAATTATTTATGCTCTGTCATTCAAAACATATTTTGACAGCATGTTTGACACTAAAACTATGGTTTATCTGGGTAATATCTCCTTTGCATTTTATATGTTCCAACTTACGGCGTTTTATCTTTTCAAACCTTTCCAGGCATATATAGCGGGACAGAACCTGTCTGGATATATTGTGGTGCCATTAGAATTGCTGTTGCTGGTTATGATTAATCTAGCTCTGGCATCTCTGTCTTTTCGATATTTTGAAGAGCCTGCAAGAATATATCTGGTGGAGCGCTTTAAAAAAGAATAAAGTTTTCTTTGAAATAAGAATTATATTTGAACTGTTTAATAAAATATTAAAACGATATACCTGGCGTATTAATGACATTTTTACATCCTGTTTTTACCATAGTTTTTGTATTTCTTATCTTCTACAGCTTGGTGGAGGTTAATAGAGGAGACAATAACAAAACGCCTAAGTTTATCTTCTGGACTATTGGCGCATATATGATTGTAGCAGTGGGTTACAGAAAATATGTTGGTGCAGATTATCCAGTCTATGAGGGGATGTATAACCAATATTTCCCAACGGTAGATTTTGGAATATTGTTCGATAAAATGTTGTTTCGTGAGTCCAAAGTAGATGTAGAATGGATGTATGGGATGCTTAATAAGTTGGTTTTTCTTACGGGTGTCCCTTTCAAAGACTTTACGCTCATTAGCGCGATTATTACTATCTCAGGTAAACTGTATGTATATTACAAAAACAGTCAATATCCTGTTTTTTCTGTATTGCTGTTCCTTATTCCAGCATATTTTATAGCAGATAGTGGTCACATGCGACAAGCATTGGGAATGACATTTTGTATGCTGTCGTTTCAATTTATCAAGGAACGAAAAATTTGGTGGTATCTACTGTGTGTTTATATCGCATTCGGATTTCATAAATCTACGATTGTCTTTCTGCCAGCATATTGGCTAGCTATTATACCAATGAATTCCAGCCGGATATTCTATGCCATTCTGGCTTGTATTATTTTATCCCCGTTTCAGATTTACAATGCATTTTCTAGTTTTCTAGATACGCTCAATGTTCAGGATGTCTCTAATGGATATAATGGATATATCAATTATGAATCTTCCGGATCTAGCTTTATGGACGGACTGATGTTGGTTTTCAGCTTTTTGCTGGTTACTTTTGATAAGGCAACCTGCCAAAAAATTTACTATTATGAATATATGCGGAATATTCTAGTAACGGGAATCTGCCTCTATTTCATCATGCGCAGTAATCCTGTTTTTTCCACCAGACTCGTTGGTTCATATCTGGGATTTGCACCACTTGTCGTTCCGAATATCGTTGCTGCAATGGATAATAAAAACACCAAAAAAATGACCCATCTTTTTTTTGTAGCATTTATGATTTTCTACTATTTCGTATTTGCTAAATATCAGGGTAACGCAGGTAGATTCACACCGGACAAATACCAGAATTTCTTGTGGAGCAATTAATGTTTTGAAAATAATGAAAAAATATACACAACTTTTTCTCGTAATTGTTGTTCTTGCAGCGTTGGTTTTTTACAATATTCAGACTGTGTGTGCTTTTGCAGGGCGATATATTTATCCTTTGGATGATGCTTATATCCATCTTTCAATGGCTCGCAATTTTGCAGAATTTCAAACTTGGGGAATCACACAGTATGAATTTTCTTCTACTACATCATCTCCACTTTTTACATTTCTTCTGGCTCTACTAATCAAAATATTTGGTAACTGGGAATATATCCCTTTGGTTACAAACAGTATTGCAGGCGTTGCGCTCATCTTGGTATTCAATAAATATCTGAAACCGTTCTCGGTAATCACAAGATTTGTTTTCTTAGTGGCACTAATTGTCCTGATGCCTTTGCATCTGATGATAATGACCGGAATGGAGCATGTTTTTCACTCGCTCGCCATGGTTTTAGTTCTTTTAGCTTTTCGGAAATATCTGGAGGATAAAAGCCCGAGACATTTTTCCAATCTGGCTTTGTTTTCTATTATTGCAACAGGATTCCGTTACGAAAGCCTTTTTTTTATTTTCTTTATCTGCGTGTATCTTTTTTTTGTTAGAAAAGATTATGTTATTAGTATAGTTTTAGGTTTATTTGCGCTTTTGCCGGTTTTCGTATATGGCTATATCTCACTAGATCACGGATCATTTTTCCTCCCGAATTCTCTGATTCTTAAAGGTAACACGAACGACGGAATCGCAGGTTTTATAACAAGAGTTGCAGGCAACGCGTACCGCGGAATTTCTGTTTTGATACTGGTGCTGATTCTGATAACACAGATTTTCAGAAACTTTCAAACGCTCAAACATTCCGGCTATCAATCTGTAAGAGTAGCTAAAAATGCTGTTCCTTTTGTAGTTATAGCGGGTTTTTTGGCTCACCTTTTATTTGCTAATTTTGGATGGCTGATTCGCTATGAAGCGTATTTGGTTGTTCTTGTTTTATTTGCAATTGCTCCTTTTGCAGATGGTGTTTTTCGGGAAAAAGCAGGAAATTCTGTTTTTAGATACTTAATGATCGGCTTGCTATTGATGACATTTTATATGCGGTTTATAACGATGATAAAATATCAGCCAATAGCCTCCAAAAACATTTTTGACCAGCAGATTCAGCTTGCGGATTTTGTCCATCAGTATTACCCCGAGTCCAGAATTATTGCAAACGATATCGGAGCTATTACTTATTATAACAATATTCAGCTTCTTGATACGTACGGATTAGGAAGTATTGAGGTGGCGAGGTTAAGAAAGAACGATCACGGCAAGTTTGTGGACAATAAAAATCTTCAGACTTATATTGCCAAAACAGCAGAAAACAGAAATTTTGATATTGCTTTGGTTTTCGATGAATGGGTAAAAATGCCGGATTATTTTGTGAAAGTCGGAACGCTTAGCATTAATAATAATTATATCTGTGGAGGAACTACAGTTTCTTTCTATGCCGTGAAAAAAGAAAATGCAGATAAACTCAGGAAGCAATTATCAGATTTTTCTAAACAAACTCCAAAAGACGTTACAATAAAAATAGCATACTAATTATGAACTTTGAAGACTTTATCATTCCGCCAAAAAAAATCAGGGCCGAAAAATGGCAGATTGGGGACAAGATTATTAATGATATCAAGGAAGACGGTATTGTTCTGCTGTTTGTATCAGATTACAGAGGTGCAGATGGCGATGCCGAAAGTCAGGATTTTACAGGTGTAAGAAGAGAGTTTTACAAATTGTCACAATTGGATTTTGATATTCCGGTTATAGATCTTGGCGATTTGGTTTCTGGAAGAACAATTCATGATTCGCATTATATTTTGCAGGAAGTTCTGTCTGCTTGTCACTATAAAAATGCAATTCCAGTGATCGTAGGCGGTAGCAATGATCTGGCGTTTTCACTTTTCTCTGCGCTTAATTTTCATCAGAATAATATCAATTACACGCAGGTCAGTAATGTTGTTTCGCTGAAACAGGATGAGGAAATTCACGAGTCTAATTTCCTCAGCAAGATACTGGGTTCCAAAAATTTTTCTATAAAAAATTACCATCACCTCGGCTATCAGAAACATCTGAATGAAATGGATTCTGTGAGGCTTATCAGAGAAGTTCAGTTTGATATTATCCGCCTGGCAGAAATGATGAATTCTACAGAAAAAACCGAGCCTTATTTCCGGAAAGCAGATTTGGTTACCATTAATTGTGATGCTATCGAAAGTTTTGGAGAGCCATTTTCTATGAATCCGCAGGTTAATGGGCTGAACAGAAGAGAAATCTGTGCTTATATGAAGGAAATCGGGCTGAGTGAAAAACTGAAATCCGTTGGGATTTTCAATTATAATATTTATTCTGACTCCCAGCTCAATCATCAGTTGCTGGCTCAGATGATCTGGTATCTTATAGAAGGCATCAACATCCAGCGTTCTCACCCGAAGGAAAAATCCTACGAAACTTTTTATGTGCTGATTAATGACGAGAAGTATGCTTTTAAAAGAGAGGTTTTCAGTAATCTGTGGTATTTTGGTGAGGATGATAATATTGATAATTGCATCCCTTGCTCACGTTCGGATTTTGATGAAGCCAAAAAGGGTTTTTTGAATTCGAGGTTCACCAGAAGTTAACTCATGCAGCATCCAAGAACCAAAGTTTCTGTTATTGTTCCCGTTTATAACGTCGAGTTATACTTGGAGAAATGTCTATTGTCATTGGTTAATCAGACTTTGCAGGACATTGAAATAATCGTGGTGAATGATGGAAGCAGAGATCATTCTCAACAAATTATAGAAAAATTCCAGCAGGAGCATCCGCAAAAAATCTTTGCGTACACAAAAGAAAATGGCGGATTAAGTGATGCGCGAAATTTTGGTCTAGACCGTGCGAAGGGCAAGTATATCGGTTTTGTGGACAGTGATGATTATGTTTCCGAGACGATGTTTGAAGAGATGCTGAACATTGCCGAGAAACATCAGGCAGAAATAACACTATGTAATCTTCAGAAAGTAGATGAAAACGGGAATGTTACCCAACAGCTAACGCAGCTACCTGGTTTTCCGGAAAAAATCCTGCTGGAAAATAATATGTCCGTCTTTTCTGATATCTCTTATTTTGCCTGCAATAAGCTTTTCAGAAGAGAATTATTTAAGAACAGAAGATTCAGAAAAGGAATTCACTTTGAAGATATAGAGCTGATACCGCAGTTGGTTATGGATTCTAAAGTCATCGGCTTTACTCCGGCTTATCATTATCAATATCTAGAGAGATCACAATCTATCAGCAAAACACATACCTTGAAAGGATTAGATATTCTAAATGCTGTGAAAACAGTGAGCTTGAAATTTGATGAAAGCCGCTACCACAGTCATAAAAATGCTTTGAAAGGATTTCAGATTCTGGAAGGTGTGTACACATTTCTGGCGTATTTGGCATTTGTAAAAAATAAGGCAGATTTTTACAAAATGTCACGCATATTGGATGAGTTTATGAAAGACAATGATATAAATACGAAAGATATCTTGCAGTATAAGCGGTTTGGAAGGAATTATCTATTATCTTTGCCGTTAGGAAAAAAAGTTTATTACGTCCTTAGTATATTCAGGCTGAGGCGTATTGTCAGAATATTGACAATCAAAAAGTAACCTAGGCCAAGAACACAAAATGAATAACTTCGAAACTTTTTTGGAAAGCACGGGAATATCCTTCTTTTACTTCAAGCTGGTTTTGGGCTTTGTGTTTTCTTTTTTAATCACTTTTATTTCCATTCCTACAATTATTAAGATTTCCAGAAGAAAGAATCTGATGGATGAGCCTGGAGTCAGAAGTTCGCACTTGAGAAAAATCCCTAATCTCGGCGGCATAGCGATATTTTTTTCCCTGGGTGTTTGCGCTCCTATTTTTGCTTACGAATTGTTTGATCGCTATAAGTTTTTATTCGCATCATTTATCATTTTATTTTTTGTAGGAGTAATGGATGATATTATGGTTCTGAGGGCTTACAAAAAGCTACTTGCTCAGATACTTGTGTCGGCTTTGGTGGTAATAGGCTCAGATGTGCGCATCAGGAGTATTTTTGGACTGTTTGGAGTCTATGAGATTAATTATTATATAAGCATAGCTTTCAGTATTTTAACTTTCATTATTCTCATCAATGCTTTTAACCTGATAGATGGGATAGACGGACTGGCTGGTAGTTATACCATTGCAACCAGCATCCTTTTTGGCATCAGTTTCTTCAGGTTGGGGCCGGCTAATGATCCTTTGGTTATCCTTTGTGCAATACTTATTGCAGCATCATTGGGTTTCCTGATCTATAATCTGTCCAATAAAAGAAGTGCAAAAATTTTTATGGGCGATACGGGTTCTATGATTCTTGGATTTCTTCTTGCCTTCACAGGTATTTCATTTATAGAAATCTTTATTGCGAAAAGAGATGAGGTGTTCTATCACCTTCAGTCTGCGCCAGTTATAGCTGTAGCCATTCTTATATTACCGATTATTGATACGCTCACGGTTATTATTACCAGGATTTATCACGGTAAGTCTGTACTGTCTCCGGATAAAAATCACATTCATCACAAGTTACTGAATCTAGGTCTCACACATCGCAGATCTACAGCGTATATCATAGGTTATTATTTAATTATCATTGCTGTAGCTTATTCGCTTAGGCATATAAATGTCAATTATTTACTCATTATTATTTTGGTTATTGGTTTTTTAGGAGCCTATCTTCCTATTTTCTTACTGAGATTCAAAAACTAAAATATTATATTTTTGCAAAAAACTATTTGATGACAAAACAACATCTTTTTAATATCTTTCTATTGGTCTTCATCATTGGTATCTGTACTTCATGCATCAGCAGAAAGGACATCCAGTATCTCCAGCCTAGTGAGAGCTTAACTATCAATGAAGAGGGATTGGTTCCTTATAATGTTCCGGAATATAGAGTTACTAAAGGTGATATACTAAGCCTTAACGTCGTAACCACGCCAAAGGGTGATGCGGCTCAGTTTTACTCTTCTCTAAATGCATCTAGCAGTGGTGCTAATAATGGTGTAATGCAAAGCGGTGGAGCATCTGGCGGACAGTCCAGTGGCGGTTCTGGTGGACAGTCTGGTGGCAATGCAACATTTTATTTTAATGGACTAAAAGTAGATTCCAAAGGAGATGTCAATATCTTCGGAATTGGATACATCAAAGCCGAAGGTAGAACGCTGGAGGACATGACAAAAGAAATTCAGGAAAAGGTAAACGAAAATTTTCTCCAAGGAAAATCTGAGGTAAGGCTTAATCTGGACGGAATCCGTTATTATATCTTAGGCGATATGGAAACTGTGAATGTTACCGGTGAAAAAACAGCATACATGACGCAGCTTAATATTATGCAGGCAATCGCCATGAATGGAGGTCTGAACCGAACTGTCGATCGGAAAAATATAATGATACACAGGAAGTTTCCCGAAGGTATTAAAACGGCAAGACTTGATCTTACAAGAGAAGATGTGATGAACTCACCTTATTACTGGCTTCAAAATGGGGATATTATATATCTCAATACCAATGGTAAAAGTATCAATGGATTTGGAAAAGAACCGCTTCAGACACTCACAACAGGAGTTTCACTACTTACAACTGTGATGTCAGTTTATCTAATCCTAACGCGTCTCTAATCATGATACCTGATAAGAACAATAATACAACGGCGAGCACTCCACAGTCAGAAAAAATAGGTTCCTTTAACTTGTTTGATGTTGAGCATTTTGTAAGAAGAGTAATCCGTAACTGGTATTGGTTTGTGATATTAGGTTTCATTGGTTACTGTATTTCGTATGGTTACAGTAAGTATTATGCTCAGAGAGTTTACTCTTCCAATCTATCTTTAAGTATTTCCAATAACACGGCTAGTTATTTTACGCCCAATCAATCAATTAACTTTATCTGGGGACAAGGTGGGAATCAGGATGGTGTTTACCTGAAAAAAATATTATTATCACGAAGTCATAATGAATATTTGGTAAAGAAACTGAATCTCATTACCAATTATACCACCAAAGGTCTTATAAAAACAACTTATCTGGACAGAGAAGACAGTCCTGTTTTTTTGGAGATTGACAAAAACCACCTGCAACAGGTTAATTATCCTATAACGATTATTCCAAGAAAAGGAAATCAGTATGAAGTCACGCTTCCAGAAGAAGGAGAATCACCGAAACTTTACAATTACATTACAGAAAGTGTGGAGACAGTTGCTCCCTATTCAAGACCAGCTAATAAGATCCTTAAGCTGAATGAATGGTATGAGACTCCCAACCTAAAATTTAAGCTTATTCAAAATCCTACTCCAAGTAATCTCGGGTTGAATAACATAATCATCACCTTAGTCCCTGTAAACCAAGCTGTAAATAGTATTACTAGTAGTCTTTTTGTCGAGTTCGATAAAGAATTGTCATCCATAATGGTAATTTCCAAAACAGGTTATAACCTTAATAATACTGTCAGTTTTCTAAACAGCTCTGTAGATGAACTTATCAAAAAAAGATTAACGGACCAGAATACTGTAGATCAGAATACAGTAAAATATTTGAATGAGAATCTGTTGCTTATAAGGAAAAAATTAGATTCCAGTGCTACTGTTCTGAATAGGCTAAAAATCAATAATAGGCTTTTCGATATGGAGAATATAGACTCCAAGACGTTAGAAAAACTCACAACGCTGGAAAGCCAAAAGGCAGAACTTACCGCAAAAATTAACTCTTTAAATGACATCCGAAATTCTGTTAATACCAACAATCTTGAAAAGATTATAAGCCTAAATGTTGCGGGGATAGAAGATGGCAGCTTCAACGCATCCGTATCTGAGTTAAAGCAACTTTACGCAAAAAGAAGAGAACTTGCCCAGATTTACACCCCCAATTCTGAGCCGATGCGAGAAATTAACAGACTTATAAACGAGGCAAAATACACATCACAGGGTGGGCTTAAAAAATATTTCCAAGGTTACTATGACAGACTTTCTCAGCTGGATTCTCAGATTGGTAAAATAGATCAAGAGTTAGTTTCGCTTCCCGAAAAGCAGAGGATTTTCCTAGATGCGCAAAGAGGATATAATATAATAGAAAATACCTACAATACCCTCCTTACAGAACAGGCAAAATCCCAAATGCGTGTTGCAACCAATCAGAGTAATCTCACAGTTATTGACAAAGCAAAAAATCTTGGACAAGGCCCTATTGCTCCTAATATCGCTGCTACACAAACCCAAATTATCGGCGGACTTCTACTGATACCGCTTATATTTCTGCTTTTAGGAGAATTGTTAGATAATAAGATCAGAAATCTTAAAGAGTTATTGGGTGTAACAAAAATTCCGTTGCTGGGAGTCATTGGCCATAATGGTTACGATAACAATCTTACAGTTTTGGAAGAACCTAAATCATCAATATCAGAAGCTTTCCGTTCCATACGGGCAAATCTCCGTTTTCTTTTCGATGAAGAACAGAAAAGTAAAGTAATATTGGTAACGTCTTCCATCAGTGGAGAAGGAAAAACCTATGTTTCTATTAATATTGCTTCAGTGCTAGGTCTCAGCGGGAAAAAAGCCGTTTTATTGGGAATGGATCTAAGGAAGCCAAAAATCTTCGGTGATTTTAAAATCAATAACAAAAACGGCATCTCCAATTATCTTACAGGGCAGGTAGAACTTGAAGATATTATCAATCACACTAGTATTCCGGGATTGGATGTTATCACTTCAGGTCCCATTCCGCCTAATCCATCAGAACTTTTGATGAGTGATAAAAATATGAATTTCATAGATAAGCTGAAAGATTTGTACGAATATATAATTATTGATTCTCCTCCCGTAGGTCTTGTGGCAGATTCTTTTGAGTTAATTAAAAAGGCAGATACAACAATATATGTGGTTCGCCACGAGTATACCGAAAAGCATATGGTGAGAATGATTACCGAAAAATACTTTAAAAAAGAAGTATCCAATCTGGGATTAGTGTACAATGATTTCGTAATAAAACAAGGCTACGGTTATGGATATGGCTACGGCTACGGTTACGGTTATGGCTATGGTTACGGTTACTTTAATGAAGATGAAAATTATGTGGAACCCACAATTATAAAAATCAGGAATAAGCTTAAAAAGTTTTTAAACACAAAATAAAATAGAAGCCTTTTTTCAAGGCTTTTATTTTTTATAGACTATTTTATCAATAAGTTCGTTTTTGTAATAAGAAATTATGTTTTTTTGTTTTTATTTAACTAAACTTTAAGAAGTTCCTTAATCTAAAAATGTTTTATATTTGCACCAAATTTTTGAACAATAGACCTTTGAGCATATTGAGAATGAAGAGAGAATTAACTTATACCTTTATGGCAATTTTTTGTTTTTTGAGTTTGGTAAAAGCTCAGAGACATGAAGTTGGGATACAGATGGGTATGAGTAATCTTGTAGGTGATATAGGAAGTACAAATTATGTGCTTCAGAAGCCTATAGGAAATATCTCGGATTACGGACTGCCTTTCTATGGTGGCGTGATGTACAGGATGAATTTTAATCCCTATCAAACGATCAGGCTGAATGTCGGATACAATAATATTCAGTTTAATGACAATTACGCAAAAGAAAATTATCGCAGGGCGAGAAAGCTCTCAGGAACCAACTCGGTGGTATCTGCGGATTTGGTTTTTGAATATAATTTTCTTCCGGTCAATGAAGAACAGGTCAGTATGATTAGTCCTTATATATTCGGTGGTGTCTCCGGTTTTTACATGAATACCGTCAAAGCTCATCTGAATGTAAATACTTACGGAACCCAGGTTGTTTATTCCAATGATAAAGCGTTTACGCTCGGAATTCCTTTTGGTGTAGGTCTTAAATATAAATTTAATTATAACTGGGCATTGTCCGGTGAATTTACTTTCAGGCCAACATTCTCAGATCAGGTAGATTACAGTATGCTGAAAGACAGTGATATCACAGTGAAAAGCTCATTGGGAAAAGAACAGACCGCAGCGGCTGTGCAGGCTTTCAAAGACCAGCGCAATGTCGGTAATCTTAATTCAAAAGACTGGATCAATTCGGCAACGCTTATTTTGTCTTATTCATTCGGGAGACCTCCTTGTTATTGCAAATAATGATTTATGCAGGATTTGAAAAAGCTTATAAATAAAGATAAATTGCCAAAGCACGTTGCCGTTATAATGGACGGAAACGGAAGATGGGCAAAATCTAGAGGAGAAGAAAGAACCTTTGGACATAAGAATGCTATTAATGCGGTGCGTAATGTTATCAATGCCTGTAATGAGATTCATATTCCATATCTTACTCTTTACACTTTCTCATCAGAAAACTGGAACAGACCGAAAGAAGAAGTGGATACCTTGATGAATCTTTTATCTGAAACTTTGCTTTTGGAGGCCGAAGAGATTTTTTCTAAAGGACTAAGGATGCATGTGATAGGTGATATATCATCATTACCAGAATTAGTAAAAGACCAACTGATGAATGTGGTTAATCTTACAAAGGATAACAAAGGCGGAAATCTTATTCTTGCTTTGAGCTACGGTTCTCAGAAAGAAATACTAAAAGCTGTTCAGGAAATCAGTAGAGAGGTAAAGGATGGGAAACTTTCAGTAGATGATATTGATGAAAAAGTTTTTGAAAACCATCTTTATACCAAAGATTTTCCGCAGGTAGATCTTATGATTAGAACCAGCGGAGAGGTAAGAATCAGTAACTTCCTGCTTTGGCAGATTGCCTACGCAGAACTTCAGTTTTTAGATGTATTATGGCCAGATTTCTCCAAGGATACATTTTTTCAGTGTGTTATAGATTATCAAAACAAAGAAAGAAGGTACGGAATGACCAGTGACCAGATTCTTTCACAAAAATAAATTACAGAAAAGAGAACAACTTCAATAAGAATGAAATTAAGATTTATACCCATTATATTGCTTACAGCCTCCGTGTACTTTCACGCACAGGTTGTTCCACAGGGTAACAATGCAGATAACACAGAACTTAGCGGAAATCAGAATCAGGAGTATGTTCTGAAGGATATCGTTGTAGACGGTGTCAAAAGATATACCCCAGCACAGATTTTACGTTTTACAGGTCTGGTAAAAGGAGAGAAGTTAGAAATCCCCGGACAGAGAGTCAGCAATGCTGTCAAGAAGCTGTGGGAAACACAGTCGTTTTCTAAAGTAGAAGTATATGTCCAGGATGTAGAAGGACAAAATGTTGTTTTGCAATTTCAGCTTCAGGATCTGAAGGAACTTGGCGAAGTTAAATTTATTGGGAAAGGTATTGGGAAATCTAAAAACGAAAAACTGATTAAGGATAACAATCTGAAACCGGGAACTAAGATTAACAGTAATCTGATTTCCAGTCTTCAGAATAAAATTCCTCAGGAATACATCTCAAAAGGATTTGCGGATGCAAAGATCAATATTCAGGAAAAAGCAAATGGTACAGATGCTAATCTGGTAGATTGGACCATCGAAGTTTCCAAAGGTAAAAAAGTGAAAATCGATAAAATCACTTTTGAAGGAAATGAAAATGTTTCCATCAGAAAACTAAGAAAAAATGGTTTCAAGGAAACCAAGCAGAAGAGATTTATAAAAGGTATTTTCAAACCATCGAAATTTGTTCAGGACAAGTATGATGAGGACAAAAGAAATCTAATCAATTATTATAATTCATTAGGATTCAGAGATGCAACTATTGTGTCTGATTCTGTCTCTAGAAATGAAAAAGGATATAATATCAATGTCAAACTAAACGAAGGTAAGAAATATTACATTGGAGATATTAACTTCATAGGAAATACAACTTATTCATCAGAATTCTTACAAAAGATATTGGGGTACAAAACAGGAGATATTTATGATGCTGTTGGCTTTAATAAAAAAGTTGGCGAAGATGGAGGTAAGGAAGATGATTCTGACCTGAAATCGATTTACATGAATAATGGTTTCCTTTTTTCTACGGTAACACCTATCGAAAAATCGGTAAAAGGAGATTCCATTAATTTGGAAATCAGAATTAATGAAGGGGAAAAAGCGACCTGGAACCGTGTAACTTGGTCTGGAAATACTACGACACACGATCACGTAATTCTTAGAGCACTTAGAACTAAGCCGGGAGCTTTGTTCGCAAAATCAGATATCAAGAGAACATATTTCGAACTGGCGGGGAGGCAGTTTTTTGATCCTCAGCAAATCGGCACCGACGTAAAACCGAATCCGCAGGATAACACAGTTAATATGCACTGGACGCTTGTTGAAAAAGGTTCTTCCCAGGTGCAGTTGCAAGCTGGTTACGGTGGAGGTTCTTTCATCGGAACATTAGGATTAACGTTCAATAACTTCTCTTTAAGGAACTTTTTAAAATTCAAAGATTTCAAGCCGGTTCCACAAGGTGACGGACAAACTTTATCGCTTCAGGCACAGGCAGGACGATATTTTACCAACTATGGAATTTCATTTACAGAGCCTTGGTTATTCGGAACGAGACCTACAGCGCTAAGTGTTGGATTGAATTATTCCAGAGTAAATTACTCATATTCAACGGGAGATCAGACAATGAATATTTTCTCTGCGACAGCAGGATTAACAAGATACTTAAAATGGCCGGATGATTATTTCTCTCTTTACACAGGAATTCAGTACCAGAGCTACAATTTCAGCAATTATCCATTTTATTTTGGAGATGCGCTGGAATATAACGGAAGTACAAAATCATTCAGTTTCAATATTGGTTTGAGTAGAAATTCAGCGGGGTTGGATCCGGTTTTCCCAACTTATGGTTCGAATATAGAAGCGTCGGTGAAATTCACACCGCCATATTCTTGGTTCAGTAATAAAGATTATTCTACCATTAGTACTTTGGACAAGTATAAGTGGATGGAATTCTATAAAGTGAAGTTAAAAGCAGATTTCTACAACGAAGTGGTCGGTAAGCTTGTTCTAAGAACTACTGGAGAAATGGGCTTTCTAAATGGATACAGTAAAGAATTAGGACCGCCGCCTTTTGAAAGATATTATGTTGGAGGTGTAGGTTTGTTCAATGGTAG
This sequence comes from Epilithonimonas hominis, assembly GCF_003730015.1. GTDB lineage: Bacteria > Bacteroidota > Bacteroidia > Flavobacteriales > Weeksellaceae > Epilithonimonas > Epilithonimonas hominis. The sequence goes on from NZ_RJTU01000071.1 coordinate 56,690, forward strand.
ATTTGATGGTAGAGAATTGGTGCCTTTGAGAGGTTATGAAAATGCTTCATCCACTGGTTTCAGTTCATCTTCACCTTATGATATTACACCTTATGGTGGAGCGACGATTTATAACAGATTCGCAGCAGAACTAAGATATCCTATTTCTATGAATCAAACGGCCAAGATCTTTGCTTTAACATTTGTAGAAGCTGGAAATGCTTGGAACAGTTTCGGCACGTATAATCCATTCAGACTAAAAAGATCTGCAGGGGTTGGGATCAGGGTTTCGATGTCAGCATTTGGATTGATTGGTTTTGACTTTGCTTATGGTTTCGATAAAACTTTAGGAGGTACAGATCCGTCCGGATGGCAAACACACTTCCTGATGAATCAGCCATTATAAAAAAAACACTATTTTTATAGGATGAAAAAATTAGCAATATTCGTAACGGTATTTTTTGCCATAGCTCATATCTATGCACAGAAAATAGGCGTGGTAGATACCAACTATATCCTTAGCAAACTTCCTCAGTACAAAGAAGCTGAGAGTAGACTTAATTCCCAAATCAGCCAATGGCAGTCTGATCTACAGAAACTACAGGCAGATTATGAAAGGAAAAGAGAAGCCTTTGAGAATGAGAAAGTATTGCTGGTAGGCGAACAGCTGAAGATGCGTGAGAAAGAAGTGGTAGATATGGAAGCGAGCATCAGAAATACAATCGGTGCAAGATTCGGGTCTAACGGAGAAGTGAACCAGCTTCGTTCCAATCTCACAAAACCATTTCAGGATCAAATATGGAATGCCATTAAGACCGTGTCTACAAAGAATAATTTGGGCATAGTTCTTGATAAAAGCAACAACATCAGTGTAATATTTTTAGATAAGAAATACGACTATACGGATGCGGTTCTCAGCCTATTGGGGAAGAATGTTTCTAAGGATGAAAAAGCTAGTTCAGGAAGCGTTTCATCCGGAACATTAAATCGGAAAGAACAAAATGGTAAAACTTCTGCTAAAGGCAAAATTAATTCCACGCAGAGAAAAAGCCTTGGTGATTCTGCTGAAATGAAATGAAATAATTTAAATATATAAATATAACTTTTTAAAATGAACAAATTAAATGTATTATTAGTAGCTGTTGTAATGGTTTTTGCTACAGGTTTTGCAAACGCACAGAAAATTGCATCTGTAGACATCAACTCAATATTCACTGCAATGCCGGAAATGAAAGCGTTGGATACACAGTTGCAGTCACTTCAGACAGCTAAACAAACCGAATTGGAAAAGCAAGGGAAGTCTCTTCAGGATCTTATGAAAAAATATCAGGATGAAGCGCCTAAGCAGACTCAGGCTATCAATGAGCAAAGAAGTCAGGAAGTTCAAAAACTTCAGGATAACTTGCAGCAGATGTATACTGCAGCACAGAAAGATATCGCAGAAAAAAGAGATGCAGGATTGGATCCTATCGAAAAGAAAATCAATGATGCCATCACAAAAGTGTCTAAAGCTGCAGGTTATGAATTCGTATTCGATGCTTCCAGCCCGGCTTTAGTTTACAAAGCAGGAACTGATGCTACACCAGCAGTTAAAAAAGAATTAGGCTTAAAATAACAATGTCTTAATAAATCATAAAACCGCTCTTATTCGGAGCGGTTTTTTTATTTTTGCATTATGGAAAAAGAATTTTCATCCACAGTAAAGATCCGTTTCGCAGATTGTGACCCCATTGGTCATCTGAATAATGTAAAATACCTCGAATATATGCTTAACGCTAGGGAGGATCACGTAGAGCAGAACTACGGATTTACTTATGAGCAATATACCAGAGAAACAGGCTGCACTTGGGTTACCATCCAAAATGAAATTGCTTATCTTAAAGAAGTAAGATATAATTCTAAGGTAACTATTACCAGCAAAACCATATTTGTTGATGACCTAACAGCGGTGGTAGAATTACTGATGAAGGATGATAAAGGTGTAGTACACGCTGTTTTTTGGCTCACAGTGATTTACTTTAATATGAAGGCTAGAAGGGCTGAAAAAATGCCGGAAAAGACTTTAAACCAGTTTGACCATTTTCTTGTGAATATAGATCATAAAACGTTTAAAGAAAGGGTTTCGTTTTTCAGAAGCCAGAATAAAATTAAAAATTAATAATGAAAAAAATTCTTGTTATCGGAGGGAACGGCCAGCTTGGTCATTGTCTTCAGAAAATAGCGCCAAAGTATCATAATCTGTATGATTTTAATTTTACAGGATCTGCTGTAGTAGATATTACAAATTATGATCAGGTGGATGAGGCTTTTGCTGAGTATCAGCCTGATTTTGTGATTAATGCTTCGGCTTACACGGCGGTAGATCTTGCTGAAAAAGAATCAGACCGTGCATTTGCGGTAAATGCTGATGCAGTTGGAAATCTGGCTAAGGTCTGTAAAGATAATAACGCTGTGCTAATACACGTTTCCACAGATTACGTCTTTGACGGCGAGACCAATTTAAATTATTCTGAGGATGATTTTACCAATCCCATAGGCGTATATGGTGCATCCAAAAGAAAAGGTGAAGAACTGGCTTTAGACAACAATCCAGAAACGGTTATCTTGAGAACATCTTGGCTCTATTCCGAGTTTAATAGGAATTTTGTCAAAACGATGCTTCATTTATTTGAGATCAAAGATGAGTTAGGAATAGTGGGAGATCAGCACGGACAGCCTACCAATGCCAATGATCTTGCCGAAGCGATTATGGTTATTATAGAATCTCAAAAAAAGACTTTCGGGATCTATCATTTTTCTAATTATCCTGAAACAACTTGGTTTGAATTTGCTAGTAAAATAAAAGAATTTTCTGGTTCTGAGGTTAATTTAAAATCTATTACCACGGAAGAGTTTCCAACACCTGCAAAACGTCCGAAAAGAAGCACAATGTCTTTGGAAAAAATTGAAAAGGATTATAATATAGAGCCAAAACATTGGGAAAACAGTCTGAGAGACTGCGTAGAAATTTTAAAATTAACGAATGCGTAAACTATTATTTATCATTCTTTTATTTTGTTTTCAATTATTTTATCTTCAGGAAGTTACATTGAACAAAGTTGATAAGGTAAACGATAATAAGGAAAAGATTTTTTATAGTATTTCTGATGTTTCAAAATCCGAATATCTTGGAGAAGTTCTCGTGAATGGATTTTCCAAAGACGATGTAAAAATGTTCGGAGAAATTTATAAAAAAGCAAAGCAAATTGGTGCGAATACTTTTTCGCTAAAGCCAATTGAAAAGATAGATGGGACTTTTCAGCAATTCGATCCTGCTTATTATATTCTGAATCTTTACTATACAAAATCCGATGATATTCCGGCGGAAGATAATGTAGCTTTTCTGATATCTTCTTCGGATAACAATCAGAAAATATCGGTAAATAATAAAATCCTGGAAATACATCCGAGAAGTTTCGTGAGATTGCAATTAAGAATTGATGAAGTTTTGACAGTCTCAACAAGAAAATTGCTCGGGTCATCGGTAAAATTGTCAGGCAAAGACGGGCAGCCATCTTTATATTTCTCACTGAGTAATTTTACAATCCGCACTAATGATAGTATCTACGGAGGAATTAATCTAAAATCAGGAGATATTATCGGTTTGGAAAAATCGTTTGGTATGTTTTTGACAACAATATATTCCGAACAGAAAAATGATTAATGTTAATAAATTGTCAGTCCAAGATGGTTTATTTTCAAATCAAAATTGATTAACTTTATATAAAGATTTAAGATCCGGCTAATTGTAATTGAAGTTACGAACCTCACACCAAGCAAATATGCAGTCTGAGCGGAGCTAATTCTCAAATCTAAATCACACATATTGGAAGAATTTTTTGAAAATGAACTTGCGAAAAAGTTCGAAGAAATGATAGAAAATAATGAAGAGTTCTATTTCGATACAGAAGAATATGTAGACATCATTATTTATTACCTAGAGCTGGGAGATTTTAGCTATGCAGAGTTGGCTGTAAATCATGCGCTCAAAATCCACCCGAATTCCCTAGAAATCAAAACAAAACAACTGGAGGTTTTTCTGGAGTTGGAACGTTATACGAAAGCAAAAGATCTGATTGATGAGCTGCATCATTCTTCTTTGGAAGATACAGATTTTTTGGTCTGTTGCGCAAAATATTATTCGAATCTCGGAAATCCGAAAAAGTCTATTGAATATTGTCAGAAAGCTTTGGAATTGGAAGAAGAGGAAAATTTTCTACACAATTTTATTGCCGATGAGTTTATTAATCTAGATGATCCTTTTAATGCACTGAAACATTACAGTGCAGCTTTGGAACACGATCCTTATGATGATTATTCTCTGGAAAATGTGATGCTTTGTTATAATAAGCTGAATAGACCTCAGGAAGCATTGGATTTTTTGAATCAATATCTTGACAGATTTCCTTTTTCGGAAACGGCTTGGCACGAGTACGGACAATATTTCTTCAACAAGAAAAATTACGAAGAGGCGATCAGAGGTTTTGATTACCTCATCGCGATCAATTCTACAGCTGTCGGCGTTTATGCATTTAAAGCATCTTCTTATGAAGCGCTTAGTAAATGGGATGAAGCCATTGCAGTCTATGAAGAAATGCTGGAGCTGGAGTACACCAAAGCATTTACGTTTTACAAAATAGGACTTTGTTACAAAGAAGCAGGTAAACCTGTTCAGGCACTTACATCCTTCCAGAAATCTCTAAAGGAGGATCCGCAGTTTTATCTGGCGATGATGGAGCAATCCTACATTTACGAAGATATGGGTAATACAAAAGAAGCGCTGTATTTTGCTCAAGAAGCTGTTGCTCTAAATGATAGTAACTTGGAGTATCAGAAAAGATTGGCATTTCTATACATCACTTGTGGCGAATATGAGGAAAGTCTTGCATGTCTAAAAAAACTTGTTGAGACTGAACCTAACAGATTTTACAATTGGTACGCATTTTCGGAAATGCTGATGTTGATAGGGGAATATGATGATGCTGTTGCTGTTTTGCAGAAAGCCCTTTTAAGTCATCAGAGAGCTGAGTTATATTATCAGCTGAGCAATTGCTACTTCAATCTTAAAAATGAAACAGAAGGTGTAGTTATGCTGGAGAAGGCTTTGAAACTTGATCCATCTCTGAGTAAAGATATGCAGCAGAAATATCCTTTCATCAAAGAACAGGTGAAGAAGATTAAGACTAAGAAAAAATAACATACAGAAAACAAGCCTCAGATTCGTTCTGAGGCTTGTTTTTTATATGTTAGAAGAATTATTTCAGTAGTGCGTCGAACGTATCCCCTTGTCTGATATCGCCCGTATTATAACCTTTCATAAACCATTCTTTACGTTGCGCAGATGAGCCGTGTGTAAAGCTTTCCTGATTCACATAGCCCTGAGCTCTCTTCTGTATATTATCATCTCCGACAGCCGCTGCTGCGCTCATCGCTTCCTGAATGTCGCCAGGTTCCAATATCTTTTCCCGACTGTCAGTTTGCTTTGCCCAGACGCCAGCGTAGAAATCGGCTTGCAGCTCATTTGCGACAGAAACACGGTTCATGTCTGTCTCGGAGTATCTTCCGCTCTGTCTCAGTTGGTCTATTTTGCCTAACGTACCGAGAAGATTCTGGATATGATGACCATATTCGTGACCTAAAACATATGCAACAGTAAATTGTCCCACTTTTGCCCCAAATTTCGACTGCAACTCGTTGAAGAAACTCATATCCATATAGATTGTTTCGTCATTTGGACAGTAGAATGGACCCATTTCCGACCTTGCTGCTCCGCAACCAGACTGTGTTCCACTCTCGAAAAGAACCACTTTTGCTGGTCTGAATTTGATGTTATTATCATTAAAGGTTTTCGCCCAAGTTTCTTCGTTTAAGGCTTGCAACATATTAACGAATTCACCGATCTTAAGTTCTTCCTGAGACAGTTGTCTTTGCTCGGTCTGTTGGGATCCAGATGTATTACTATTTAAAATGGCAGAAGGATCTCCACCTAAAAAAAATACAATAGCTGCAATAATAATTGTTCCGAGACCGCCTCCTACAAGCATACCGCCACCACCGGATCCGCGTCTGTCATCGAAATTTTCGCTTCTGTCGTCTGTCCATTTCATAATTTATATTTTGTGTTTTTAAAATTAGGAATTTCTTTTATAGAAACAACGAAAAATTATGCCGTACTTTATCAATAGCCCCGATAGAAGCGGCATCCTTTTTTGTTTTTCTTCACTATTCCTTAAAAAAAAGATAAATGTTCTGAAAAACAAAAAAGATACAGCCCTTCGACAAGCTCAGGATAAACTATTAGCGGGATCTGGCTCCTAATTGATTAGAATGAAATCTTATTATTAAAGTCAATCATTTTGAGCGCCGTAACGGCTGCTTCTACACCTTTGTTTCCAAGGTTTCCACCGCTTCTGGCGATGGATTGTTCTTTCGTATCGTCTGTCAGAACACAGAAAATCGCAGGTGTATCGGTCAGTATATTACAATCCTTGATGCCTTGTGTTACGCCTGAACAAACGTAGTCGAAATGTGGCGTCTCTCCACGGATGACATTGCCAATCGCTATGACTGCTGCAAATTTGTCCGAGCGACAAAGTTTCATCGATGCAAAGCTCAATTCGAAAGCACCCGGAACATAGTAAATATGGATATTTTCTTCCTTAATACCTTCTGCTTTTAGTGTTTCTACAGCCCCGTTTCTCAGGTTGTAAGTCACAAAATCATTCCACTCAGAAACAACAATGCCGATTGAATATTCATCGGCATTGGATATGTTGAGCGGCTTGTAATCTGATAGATTAGTAGTTGCCATTGTTTAATAATATTTTGTCATTTCTATGAAAGCATCGGATTGTCCGTTGTCATAGTCTTGGTATTTTTCGTCTATTGTAGAGAAATATTTTTTAGCCTCTGCATTTTTCTTAAGTGCCAAGGCTAGCATTCCTGCTTTTTTTGTAAAATAGTAAGTGGTGTAAGCATCGTCTGAAGCCGAAGCTGCTTTGTCTGCCATAGACAGAGCATCGGCAGCTTTATTTAGATTAGAAAGGCAATCTGCCATTGCACCATATTTTAATGCGACCAAAACTTTATTATTTGAGCTGAAATTATCTAACAGGTCGTATGCCTTTTGGTAATTTCCTTTTTTGAACTCGATAAGACCAGCATTGTAAGCAGAAAGTTTTCCTGCCTTTGTGCTTCCGTATTCTTCGTAAGTTCCTAAGAAACCAGGATTTGCGACAGATTTTCCGCCTAAGGCCAAATCTTCTTTTCCGTCTGTCAGGTTTTTCTGAGCAGCAAGATAACTTTTGGTTGCTTCTTCATTTTTAGGTCCCAAGATGAACTGCTGATATCCGAACCAGCCCAAAACTGCGAGTATCAAAACTCCGAAACCGATGCTCAGTGCTCTTGCATTTTTTTCTAAAAATGATTCTATATTAAGTGCTTCTTTGTCAAGGTCTCTGAAGAATTCTACAGTTTCTTTTCCTTCCTGTTCGTGATTTTTGTTATGCTGGTTTGCCATAATTTTTTTAATAAATAGAGTGCAAATTTAATGTTTTCCTTTTGATATGCAAAAACTTCTTTTTCTGTTGGTTAAAATATTTTAATATTCCAGAATGGAATAAACTTCAGCATCGAATGTTTTCAGTCTTTCTCTGCCGTTCAAATCTTTTAAATCAATCAAAAAACTGAACTGTGAGGGGATTGCGCCTTGTTTTGCAACTAGTTTAGCTGCAGCTTCAGTTGTTCCACCGGTTGCCAATAAATCGTCGTGAATCAAAATGCGCTGACCTTGTTTAATGTGACCAGTTTTCATCTCGATCTCAGCCGAGCCATATTCTAGATCATATTTTTCTCCGATAAATGGAGGAGGGAGTTTTCCTGCTTTCCTAATGAGAACAAAAGGAACGTTTAGAGCAACAGCAATTGCAATCCCAAAAAGATAACCTCGGCTTTCTATTCCACAGACTACATCCACTTTCCCCCTGCTGAAAGAAGCCAAGTCTGCAATGACTTCTTCATATAATTTGGGTTGAAGAAAAATAGGACAAATGTCCTTGAATTGAATTCCCGGAATCGGAAAATCGGGCACGTTTTCTATCGTTTCTTCCAGTTTTTTTACCAATTCTGATGATGCCATTCCTTTTAATTGTTAATTTTATAAGTGGTTATTTTCCAATTGTTGTTTACAGCTTTTAAACCGTAAGTAACGTTAAGTGATGTGGTTTTGCCATTTTTATCGGTGACATCATATGTGACATTCACATTAGCAGAATTATCTTTGTTATAAGGAACTGAAATGTTTTTTACATTGATATTTTTAACTGAGCCAAAACCTGAATTCGGATTAGAAAACTTGTCATAAGAACCCCAGTTTGGATTTTCGGCGGCTTCATAAGCAGCTTTAAAATTCTGCGAAGAAAGATTGCTTAGGAATTTTGTAACAGTATTCTTAGGATCGGCTGTAACCTTTGCAGGAGCGGTAGGAGTTTCTACACCAGGTGTTGGATTGATTTCCGGATTCTGAATCTGAGTGGAGTCTGAAACAACTGGCGGTGGTGGAGTATAAAGGGCTTGTCCGTTGACTGCAACACCGGTTTTAATCATTTGTAATAATTTCTTAGTTGTTTTGACAGTTACTTTGATGTCAATCCTATCTTCATATATTTTTTCTTTTGGGAGTTTGGAATACATAATTGTGAAGCCACGGAACGCAGGATCTTGCATCAGGTTTTTGGATGTTGATATTTTATTTCCGCCGCTGGAAATCTCCATAATAGTTTCCAAAGCTGCACCTTCAAAATCTACTTTATTGCCTCTATTATCTAATAACTGCGGGGTAATAACCAAACCTTTTGATCCGGTAAGACTGTCGCCGGCAATGTTTCTTACAAATATTCCCAGGCTTGCTGCATCGATATCATTGGGGTCTTTTTCAGAAGCGCTCTCGTTTCCGAAGATGTTCATCTCGCCTAGACTAGGTGGTGCTGTGCTGCTCCAGGCAATACCGTTTTTCTTTGCCACTTCATCCGCCATTGCAAAAATCTCGTTTGTTTTTTTGCCGTCCAGAAGTTTTCCGAGCGCTGCAATTTCAGCAACATCGCCATCCGCTTCCACACCAAAAGTTTTTAGGATATATAATGCCTCATTGAATTTTACCTGCTTCAGAGTTGGCAAGCTGGAAGCCATATCATTGATGCTTTCCTGAAAGCTTTTGCGGCTGCTGCCGTCCACGCTTGTTTTTTTACAGCTTACAGTAAGAATCAGCAAAGCTGTTAAAAAGACATATTTTATATACTTCATTTTCAGTAGATTTATTATTAAAAATAAGAAATAAGTTTGAATTGCTCGTCCTAAATCAATTTGTGTGCAAAATTAAATTTAAAATTTATAATTTCCTGATTTTCCAAAGAAAATTAAAAAAAGTAACTTTACGGAAAATTAGAGTTAATGCAGAATAAATTGATTATCGATATCCATAGTTTTTCTTACAAAAAAGGAGGAATTCCGAAGGATGATTCAGGCAATGGTGGCGGTTTCGTGTTCGATTGTCGTGGGATTCTGAATCCGGGAAGAATAGAAGAATATAAAACACAAACGGGCAATGATATCGGCGTTCAGGATTTTTTGGAAACAAAGACAGAAATGCCTGTATTTTTAAAGAATGTTCAGGATCTTATTTCTATCAACATAAGAAATTATTTGGAAAGAGGTTTTGAAAACCTGCAGATCAATTTCGGTTGCACTGGCGGCCAGCACCGTTCGGTTTATTCTGCCATCAAAACAGCAGCTTTTATCCAACAAAATTTTCCTGAAGCAGATGTAAGAATTCATCACGATGAACAGCTGCATCTTAATCTCTCATCGATAAGCGATAACTAATAATTGATTTTCATTAATTATTTAATCATCATCAATTATCATAATATCATTTATAAAGTATGAAAGCAATGATTTTTGCTGCAGGAATGGGAACAAGATTAAAACCATTTACGGATAATCATCCTAAAGCGCTTGCACAGGTAAACGGTGTCCCGCTTCTGGAAAGGAATATAAAGTATCTACAGAGTTACGGAATCAATGATTTCGTCATAAATATACATCATTTTGGAGGACAGATTTTAGCTTTTCTTGCAGAGAATGATAATTTTGGGGCGAATATCGAAATCTCCAATGAATCTGACGAACTTCTGGAAACCGGAGGCGGATTGTTATTTGCAAAAAGATTCTTGGAAAACGAGAAAACTTTCCTGATTATGAATGTTGATATCCTAACAGATCTTAACATTACCAATCTAATCAATATTCACGAATTAAAAGGCGGTATGGTAACTTTGGCCGTTTCGGACAGAGACAGCACAAGGAAACTGATGTTTAATGACAAGATGTATCTAAAAGGATGGAAGAACCTTACCACAAACAAAAAAACAGTGGTTGGCGGTATTTTCAAATTAAGAGAACTCGCATTCAGTGGGGTTCATTGTGTTAATTCTGAGATATTCACGAAAATTACAAGAACAGGAAAATTCTCCATTATGGACGAGTATTTGGACCTGATGAAAGAAGATATTATTATTGGCTATCAGCACACGGCAAATCTTATAGATGTTGGCAAACCGGAATCTGTTGCTGAAGCGGAAAAATTATTCAGATGACAAAACAAGACGAAGAAAAAAGACTGCACGATAGTTTTCGGCAGAAAACCTGGGACGAGACCATCACCAAGGACAGCTGGATGGTTTTCAGAATTATGTCCGAATTTGTAGAAGGCTATGAAAAAATGGCGGAAATAGGGCCTTGTGTTTCTATTTTTGGATCGGCCAGACTGAAAGAAGACAGTTATTATTATAAAATGGCTTCGGAGATTGCCCAAAAAATTACTGAGATTGGTTTTGGCGTCATTACGGGTGGCGGACCAGGAATTATGGAAGCAGGAAACAGAGGAGCAAACGGAAACGGGAAATCCATTGGGCTTAATATTGAACTGCCATTCGAACAGCACTTTAATGCTTATGTAGATAAAGGTTATAAGATCAATTTTGATTATTTTTTCGTTAGAAAAGTGATGTTCGTTAAGTATTCACAAGGATTTGTGGTGATGCCTGGCGGTTTTGGCACTCTGGATGAACTGTCGGAAGCTTTAACCTTAATTCAAACCAATAAAATAGGGAAGTTCCCGATAGTTTTAGTAGGAAGCGATTTCTGGAGCGGCTTGCTGGACTGGTTTAAAGATACGCTACTGAAAGAAGGTCTTATTGCCGAGCAAGATCTTTTGCTTTTCAGAGTGGTGGATAATGCAGAGGATGCGGTGGCTCATATCAAAGCATTTTATGACAAATATTCGGTGAGTGTTAATTTCTAAGAGATGGCATATAATTTGACCAAAATTTTAACAATACAAGTTTCTTAAACATTAAAAAATGAAAAAATCAATATTTATCTTAAGCCTTGGGGTTTTGCTATTGAGCTTATTTAGCTTCAAGGATTTTGATTTCTTTTCTTCGATGACCAAATTGGATTACATTGATGGAAGTAAAACCCTTAAGTTTACGACCAAACTGAATACAACTCATATTTCGCAGGCGGTAAAGATTGACCCAAATACTGCCGCTTTTGAGGCCGAACTTAAAAAATATATCAATAATAATGTTGATATTTCTATAAACGGAAATCCTAAAAATTTAACTTTCACGGGAAGTCAGGTGAATGGTGAATCGGTTTGGATCTATTATGAGATTTCTAATGTTTCGGAAATTTCTAAATTAAGAATTAGAAATAACATCCTTATTTCCCAGTTTCCGAAACAGGTTAATATTATGAACATTACCTACAAAGGAATCCTGAAAACCGTTAATTTTCAAAAAGGAAAAGAAACCTCAGAAATCGATTTCTAAAAATAAAACCGGCAGATGTGCCGGTTTTTTTATTCTGTTTCTATAAGAATGATCTCATCTTTATTTTTGAACTGATGATTCTTATCCATCATTTCCTGAAGATTAATATTTATTTCTATCGTTTTATCATTTATTTTTTTCATCCAGTCGTGACGGCCTTTTACAGATTGTTTTATTGTCAAATAAAAGTTAGTTTTTGAAGTCAATCTCCATCATCTCAAGCAATGATTCAATTGGTTGCTTATCTTCTCCTTTAGTTTCCTCTCCTGATTTAAAGATATCTTGAATCTTTTTCATAATAGTAGTTTATAAAAGCGGTAGATAATTTGGCTTCAGTATAATAAATTGATCACAAAATTGTTTAGTTAATGACAATTAGTATGATCCATATGAAATCCTTTTGAACTGTGATTAACTTTCAATGATTCTGCTTTTGGCGATACATAAGGTATTCCCAATTCCAGTCCTCTAAGTATGAATAATGCTCCAAGACCAATCATAAAAACCGGAATAATGTTCAGTATTTTGACCCGTAAAGTTGTCGTGATAAAATTACTCAGGAAAACAACTGCGAACATGAACGGAAAAGTGCCGATGCCAAAAAGAAACATAAATAAAGCACTTTGCCAGATTCCGCCAGCAGCAATTGATGCAGTAAGTGCCATATACACCATTCCGCAAGGAAGAAGGCCATTGAGGATTCCCGTGATAAATCGTGACTTGTAATCTGGCTTTTGGAGAATCTTACCTAGGTTAATTTTAACTTTAAGTAGTGCTTTTGAAATCATTGGGATTCTTGAAGCGAAGTCTTTTCCGCCAAATGAAAAAACGGCCATTGTGATCAGTAAAATACCCACCAATATACTCAGATAACTTTGGAATCCCGCAAATTGAAAACTTTGACCAATGATGCCAAGTACAGCTCCCAAAAATGAGTAAGTGAAAATCCTACCGAATTGGTAAGTAAGATTCTGTAGATAGAAATTGGCTTTCTGATTTTTCGTTAGTCCCATTGATATAGCAATAGGGCCACACATTCCGATACAGTGAAATCCTGATGCGAAACCGAGTCCTATTGCTGATATTATGAGAGTTATTTCCATAGGATATCGTAGTCTATCTGATAAGGGATTTTATTTTCCGTCCACTTTAGTTTTAGTGTGTAGGATCCTTTGGTGATTACTTTTTTCGGAATGATAAAGTAGTTCTGAGTAATAGTAACTTCTTTAGTTACATCAAGATTGGAATCATCCGTTCGGAACAATATAAAATTAGCTTTGTTTCCATCTGGTTTGGCATCTTTCGGGAAGGTGATTTGTATTCCTTCAGATGTCACTTGGTATGTGGGATGATTCTCCAGTTTCGCTGCATTTTTTTTTGCATCGATTACTTTTTGATATTCTAGTTCCTCTTCATAATAGTTGTTGGAAATCATTTCTGAATTCTGTTTTCCCATGGGAAATATAAAAATCAAAAACAGAATGAATATCATGAAACATCCTAGAGCTATGGCCAGTCCGTGTCCCCAATGTAATTTTTTCATAATTGATTAAAATTGGAATTTGAATGGACCTTCAAAATAAGTGGTGTAAGAATCCAGAAGTTCGCCATTCATATCATAAACACCTAGTGTGAGATTTTGCTTAGATAATTTTATCTGACTTTCTGGGAAGCTCACATTGACAGTTCCTTTTATCATTGCGTCACGCTTTAATATAATTCTGTTGGCAGCACTGGAAGTAATCTCTCCATTTTTAGGCTCAATAATCTTGATAATAACAGTTTTGGTTTCATTTGATTTATTGAGGAAAGTATAGTTATAAGTATTGGTTATTTTACCATCTCTTATAAAAAAGCTAGAGCCAGGCTGCTTCAAAAACTTAGCTTCCATGTCACCTCTATTATAAAGAAGAAATCCTAAAAATCCAGTAAGTATGGCTAAAACTACTGTATAAGCTTTCATTCTTGTGGTGAATTTGAATTTTGCCTGTTCCTCGATTTCTCTTTCGGAGGCATATCTTATCAGACCTGTTGGTAAACCAACTTTCACCATTACTTCATCACAAGCATCGATACAAGCGGTACAGTTTACACATTCCATTTGTAAGCCATCACGGATGTCAATTCCTGTAGGACAGACTACAACACATTGTTTACAATCAATACAATCGCCTTTTCCTGCAGCTCGTCTATCTTCGCCCTTTTTCCATTTGGAGCGGTTTTCTCCACGTTTGTAATCATAAAATACATTGATTGTTTCTTTGTCTATCAATACACCTTGCAGACGGCCATAAGGGCATACCATTGTACAAACTTGCTCTCTGAACCAGGCAAATACAAAGTAAAAGGCAGCAGTGAACAAAACCATCACCAGAAAATTAGTTGGTTTTTCAAATGGACCTTGCTGCATAATATTGAATACTTCTTCATACCCTACAATGTACATAAACATTATATGGGTAATGATGAGAGATATTAACATAAAGGAAAACCATTTAAGCGACCTCTTCCATATTTTTTCGGAATCCCAAGCTTGGTTATCTAGTCTTATTTGTTTATTTCTGTCACCTTCTATAGCATATTCAATTTTACGAAAAATCATTTCTAAAAAAATGGTTTGAGGACATATCCATCCACAAAAAATTCTTCCGAAAGCTACCGTAAAAAGAATAATAAAAACAAGAGAAGTGATGGCGCCTAATGCAAGAATAAAGAAATCCTGAGGGTAAAAAGGTTGACCTAAGATATAAAACTGTCTTTCTATAATATTTATCAATAAAACAGGATTTCCGTTGATTTTTAGAAACGGTATAGAAAAATAAATAATTAGTAATAGAATACTTACTAAAAGTCGATAGTTGGTATATTTCCCTTTAGGTTTTCGCGGATATACCCATTTTCTTTTTCCGGTAGTATCCATTGTCCCAACAGAGTCTCTGAATGTTTCAGCTTCTACTACCCAGCTTTCCGCTTCGTTGTATTTTTTTTCTGTTGTACTCATTTTTAAATTAATTAGATAAAAAAAGAGATTGTCGTGAAAATCGAATGTTTATTAGTTCAATTTTCAAATATTATTCCAGAGGAACAATATCCTTGACAATCTCTTTTTTATATTATTTTAGTTAGATTTTTCCCAGTTCGCTTCAGTTCCCTGAGGAGCGGCTCCACCTTGGGCAGGTGTGATCGGAGCTTGTTCCTGATTGATATGATATACATAAGCCGCAACTTTTTCTATATCATTTCCGGTCAGAATACCGTTTTTACCCCAAGCCTGCATTGTAGGGTTATTTTTACTACCGTTTTCTACCATATAGAAAATAGTTTTGAACAACGTTTTTTCTGGTTGATTGATCCAGTAATTATCGGTTAAGTTAGGACCAATGCCACCTTTTCCTCCTTCCCCATGACATGTCACACAGTTGGTTTGGAAAATCACTTTTCCTTCTTCAACATTATCTTCAGAGAATTTTGCAGTTTCTATCGTAGCTTGTGGAACTGTTTTCATATATTCATCTACTGCAGCAATTTGTTCTTTATATTCCTGATCGTATTCTTTTATAGGATGTGCAAAATCTGTTAGGAAATAAGAAGTAATATATAAAACACAATATGCCACACCAAAATAAAATAGCCCTAACCACCATTTTGGCAGCTGATTGTCAAGCTCCATAATTCCATCGAATCCGTGGTCAATAAGAATATCTTTTTCTTCCTTCTCGGATTGACTTTTGAATGCGCCATTCCAAAGGTACTTGAAATAAGGGGTTTTAGTTTCTAAAAGATAAGAGGCTTTTTCTTCATCTGTAAGCTTCTTAAACTTTTCATTTTCGATCAGATCACCAATTGCTGTTTGGATGAATACAACAATGATGCTGATAACAGCAGTTCCCAGAAAATATTTAGATGTCAGGAAATCTGATGTCTGTGAAAACATATAAAACACAACAAGCAATAATCCTAAAACGATTAGAATATTAATGTAAACAGGTGTTCTTCTTTTCATGATTAATTATATTATAAACTACAAAGTCTGATTTTCGTCTTCGTCTTTTTCCAAAGGCGCATTTTCCTCTTCGCTGTAATATTTTTTAGGCTTGCTTACCACTACGTAAATCACAGCTACAAAAAACAGAATGAAGATGATCATTGCCAAAGTCTGGAAAAAACCTGCGTTATTCACATTGGAAACGATGTCTTTGAAACTTTGCGGAATCATTATTTTTAATTTTTAATTACTGGCCGTTTTTATTTCGGTTGTTTTGATATCTGTTCCCAGTCTTTGCAGGTACGCGATCAAAGCAACGATTTCTCTCTTCTCAAGTGGTACAAATTGCTCGCCAGATTTTGCTTTTGCAGCCTTGGATTCGTCAAAAGATTTCTTAACATCATCCGCTTCGGCGAAAACATTCTTCACTATTGCATTGGCTTGGTTATCCATCCAAGAATCCAGACTATCAATCTGAGCTGTTGTATATGGAACATCGAATGAATTCTTCATCAACTCCAATTTAGCTTTTGTTAGACTTCTGTCCAATGTGTTTTCAATTAACCAAGGATATCTTGGCATAATGGAACCTGCAGAAGTAGATCTCGGATTATACATGTGTTTGAAGTGCCATGAATCTGGTCTTGCGCCCCCTTCTCTGTGCAAATCCGGTCCTGTTCTCTTAGAACCCCAAAGGAAAGGTCTATCGTAGATAAACTCACCTGCTTTGGAATATTGACCGTTTTTACCGTTGAATCTTACTACTTCATCACGGAATGGGCGTATCATCTGTGAGTGACATGCATTACATCCTTCTCTGATGTAAATGTCTCTACCTTCTAGTTCCAGTGGAGAATATGGTTTTACAGATGATATTGTCGGAACATTATCTTTTACAAATATAGTCGGTAGGATTTCCAGCGCACCACCAATTGCAATTACCACGAATGATAAAATGGATAAATAAAGCGGCGTTCTTTCCAACCAAAGGTGGAATGTTTCACCTTCTTTTCTTCCTTTTTTAACGTTAGCCAAAGCTGGAGCTTCTGCAGGAACTTCTTTTTGGAAAGACCCTTTTCTTGCAGTTGCCACCAAGTTTACCACCATTAGAATTGCTCCGGAGAAATAGAATAATCCACCAACAAATCTCATTTTAAAGTATGGAAGAATCGCAGTTACGGTATCTAACCAGTTTTTGTAAACCAAAGTCCCGTCCGGGTTAAACTGTTTCCACATCAAACCTTGTGTAAATCCGGAGATGTACATTGGAACGGCATAGAAAATAATACCCATCGTTCCTAACCAGAAATGCCAGTTGGCTAACTTTACAGACCAAAGTTTGGTTCTCCACATGATCGGAACTAAATAATAAATAACACCGAACGCCATAAATCCGTTCCATCCAAGAGCTCCCAAGTGTACGTGACCAATTACCCAGTCTGTAAAGTGACCAACTTTATTAACGGTTTTAGTCGCTAAAAGTGGACCTTCAAAAGTCGCCATACCGTAACAAGTTACAGCAACTACAAAGAATTTTAGTACAGGATTTTCTCTTACTTTATCCCAAGCACCTCTCAGTGTTAATAGTCCGTTAAGCATACCTCCCCAAGATGGAGCAATCAGCATGATGGAGAATCCTGTTCCCAATGCTTGAGCCCAAGCGGGTAATGCTGTATATTGCAAGTGGTGAGGGCCAGCCCAGATATATACAAATATGAGTGACCAGAAGTGTATAATAGAAAGTTTATAAGAGAATACAGGTCTGTCCGCAGCCTTTGGTACGAAGTAATACATCATCCCAAGAACCGGAGTTGTAAGGAAAAATGCTACTGCGTTATGACCGTACCACCACTGAACCAAGGCATCTTTAACTCCCGCATACGCAGAGTAAGATTTCCAGGTTGTGAATGATAATGGAATTTCTAAGTTGTTGAAAATGTGAAGCATTGCTACGGCAACCCAAGTTCCTATGTAGAACCAGATAGCTACATAAAGGTGTCTTACACGTCTTACTGCTACTGTCGCAAACATATTGATACCGAACAATACCCAAACAACCGTAATCAAAATATCAATTGGCCACTCGTGCTCTGCATATTCTTTAGAAGTGTTAAGACCCATAAAGAACGTGATAATGGTACTTACCAACACCAATTGCCATCCCCAGAAGTGAACCCAGGATAAAGTGTCGCTCCACATTCTTGTCTTGAGTAATCTTTGGATTGAGTAATAAAATCCGCAGAAAAAGCTGTTACCCACAAATGCGAAAATTACCGCACTCGTATGCAGCATCCTAATACGTCCAAAACCAAATGCTCCTTGTGAATTGACAAGACCTTGGAGTCCTTCGCTTCGCAAAGTTCTGATCGTTGGATCATCTGTACCGAGGAAAAATTCCGGTAATTCAGGGTAAAATAGTAACAACGCGGCTGTAAGTCCTAATAAAAAACCTACTAAACCGAAAACAACCGTCGCTATTAGAAAGGCGCGGACTATCCCGTTGTCGTAACTAAATTTTTGTGTTTCCATATTTAAAATAGCAATTATTCTTTTCTGTATTCTTTCGGATTTTCCGTATGTTTTTCTTCTGCATGTTTTTCGTCATCAAATAATATTCTGACGGCTGGTGATTCATCGTCCTCAAACTGACCCTTTCTAGCCCCGATTATAAAAATAATCAGAAAGATGACAGCTAATGAAACACTGCAGATTATCATTAAATATAGAATCTCCATTACAGCTACAAATTTACAATAAAACAGTTCCCAAATTTAGTTAAAATTGCTGACTTTGGTCAGAAGGGAGTATTTTAGGATAATTTATAATGACTCTAAATAAATTTATTAGAGGTTTATTTTAAAATATTTCGAACTCCTAATCCATGTGGAAAGTGTAGTAAACGTGACCACGGTAATGGAACTAATAGGCATAAAAATCGCTGCAAATAGTGGATGCATTTTACCCGATATAGCAAACCCGACTCCGATGATATTGTAACATAAACTGATTATAAATGTGATTTTTACAATCGCTATGGCATCTTTAGAGAGTTTCAGAAATTTGTCCAATTCCGGAATTCTCTCACCATTCATAATCACGTCAGAAGCTGGTGTGAAAGAGTTGCTGTCATCCGCAATTGCAATCCCAACATTGCTCTGTTTAAGAGCACCTGCGTCATTGAGTCCGTCGCCTAGCATAGCTACGTTTTTCCCGTTTTCCTGAAGTTGTTTTATGTAGTCCAATTTGTTTTCAGGGCTTTGATTGAATTTCATTTCCGAAACGTTCGGAATCAGTTTTTCAAGAATTGGCTTTTCCGAAGAATTATCGCCACTCAGGATATTGATGCTGTAGTTTCTAAGATTCACAAAAAGTTGACCGAGCTTATTTCGGTATTCATTCTTAAAGATGAATTTTCCGATGAATTCATTGTTTTTACTAATATACACAGCAGTTTCAAGGTTTTGGGATTCCTGCCCGGTAAATTTTGCTGAACCTATTTTGTAAGTAATTCCTCTGACTTTTCCTTGGTAGCCTTTTCCGGAAATCTCTTCAAAATCCTCTGCTTCAAAATAGTCGTCATTCACTTTCAGAAACTCATAGAGTGACTTGGAAAGTGGATGGTTAGAATTCTTCAGTAATGACTTTATATTTTTAAGGTCAGACTCTTGGATTTCGCTTCCTGTGTAATGGATGTTTGTCTTTTTATTCTCGGTAATTGTCCCTGTTTTGTCAAAAACAAGTGTGTCAATTTTAGCCAGTCTTTCAATGGTTAGTGTGTCCTTTACATAAAATTTATTTCGGCCAAGTATTCTCATAATATGACCGAAAGTAAACGGTGCAGATAATGCCAGAGCACAAGGACAGGCTACTATCAGAATTGCGGAAATCACCTGAAACATCTTCTCCATATCGATTCTTGACCAATAGATTCCGGCAATCAAAGTTATTCCTAATATGATGAATGTGAAATACTTACTTATTGTATTGGTCATCGTGTCCAGTCCGGTTTCGAATTTTTTAAATGCTTCTTTATTCCAAAGCTGCGTCAGGTAACTCTGGTCTACACTTTTTATAACTTCGAGTTCTAGAATAGACCCTGATTGTTTTCCGCCGGCAAATATTTTGTCGCCGGTTTTTTTGGAAATATGAGCAGATTCTCCCGTAATAAAGCTGTTGTCTATGTTTCCTTCGCCTTTAATCAAAATGGAATCTACAGGAATGATTTCCTGATTTCGCACCATAATTCTGTCGCCCACAGCTAAGTCGGATAACAAAATGTTTTCCTGTTTTCCATCAAAATCAACTTTGGTAACGGCAATCGGATAGAACGATTTGTAATCTCTGTCGTAGGATAATGAATTGTAGGTTCTTTTTTGGAACGTTTTCCCAAGCAACATAAAGAACAATAGACCGCAAAGGGTGTCGAAATATCCTGGGCCATAATCTGTTACCACTTCATATACGCTTCTGCCGTAAAGTACGAAGATGCCAAGGACAATTGGTACGTCAATATTAACAATTTTGTTTTTTAGTCCGTACCACGCAGATTTGTAATAGTCAGAAGCAGAATAAAACACAACGGGCGTCGCTAGTAAAAACATAATGAGCCTGAACAGGTTTTTATAAGAATGAAGCCAAACATCATTGCCTGATATATACTCGGGGAAGCTAAAAAACATACCGTTTCCGAAGGCAAATCCAGCGACAGCCAGCTTAATAAGTAAACTTTTGTCAAGTTTGTCTTGCTTTTTATCTGCTGTTTCCAGGTTTATCACTGGTTTGTAACCGAGGTTTGTCAGGAATTTGGCAAGCTCACTTAATTTTAATTCCTCATCCTTAAAAGATACTTGAAGCGTTTTTCTTGTAAAATTGACCTGAGAATATTTAATGTTTTTATTGATGGTATGAAGGCTTTCCAAAAGCCAGATACAAGATGAGCAGTGGATTACCGGGATTTTGAAAGTAACAAGCGTTGTTCCGCCTTCAGAAAAATCAACAACTTTTGAAAAGACTTCCGGTGTATCCAAATAGTCGAATTGCGCATTGTTTTCATTGTTGGGACGCACACCAGAACTTTTATTAATGTTATAAAAATTCTCCAGGTTATGCATATTCAGAATTTCGTAAACCGATTGACAGCCATTGCAACAAAAAAGTTTATCGTCGAAAAGGATTTGGTCTTTGTCGATTTTCTGACCGCAGTGAAAGCATTGTTCTGCCATTAAAAAACTCTCAGATGTTTGGATTGCAAAATTACGGCAAAAATCCTTGTAGGTCGTGTTAAAAAATCTTATTTTTGCTGATAAATGTCATAGGTATGTCTCTTGAACAACAATTAGTTATAGAACAGAATTTCTCAAAAGCATTTCACAAAGATTCTTTACGCGCAAATCTCTCTCAAGAAGATTTTGAAGTTTATGAAAAAGCACTGAAGATACTGGAATTTTCCAAAGGGGAAACGGTTTTCGAAGATGGTGAGTCACCAAAAGGGGTGTATTTTATAGAAAACGGAACTGCAAAACTGTCAAAATCAGGTGTTTATGGTAAAGATCAGATTCTTCGATTCTGCAAAGAGAATGATTTGATAGGTTACCGTTCGTTGCTTTCTGGTGAAAATTTTCAGGCTAAAGCTGAAGCAATGACGCCTATGAAAGTTCAGTTTCTACCTTCGGATGTTTTTCTTAAATTATTAAAGTTAGATCCGAAATTGTCTTACGCAATGCTTCAGAAAATTGCTTATGAATTGGGCGAATCTGCAAATACAGTAACATTTCTCGCTCAGAAAACTGTGCGTGAAAGACTGGCAGAAATTCTGGTTTTGCTAGAGCAAAAATTGGGAACAGATCCGGAAGGATTCATAAAAATCTCTTTGACCAGAGAAGAAATCGCCAACCTAATTGGAACAGCTACAGAAAGCGCCATCCGATTAATCTCCGAATTCAAACAAGATGATTTGATTTCTGTAGAAGGTAGAAATATCAAAATCCTTAACAGAGAAAAATTAATCAAATTGGGTCACGTGGTTATATAAACGATAAAAGATAAGTGATGGTTGATTTCAATCATCATTTTCATTTTCAATCATTTTATAACTTATAATTTATCATTAATAATTCTTATGTCTGTACATTCTGAAATTAAAAAAATCACGACTGAAACCTTACGAAAAATGAAATTCGATAAGGAAAAGATTACCATGCTGACGGCTTACGATTTTACAACTGCGAAAATGGTTGACGCAGGTGGTGTTGATTCAATTCTAATTGGAGATTCTGCCGCGAACGTAATGGCCGGTCACGAAACCACTTTGCCTATTACACTAGATCAAATGATCTATCATACACAATGTGTTGTTCGTGGTGTAGAAAGAGCTTTGGTTGTGGCAGATTTACCTTTCGGAACGTATCAGAGTAATCCAGAGAAAGCTTTGGATTCTGCAGTGAGAATGATGAAAGAAGGTGGCGCCCACGCCATTAAAATCGAAGGTGGAAAAGAGATTGAAGAATCGATTAGAAAAATCGTGAATGCAGGAATTCCGGTTTGTGGACATCTTGGTTTGACACCTCAAAGTATCTATCAATTCGGAACTTATAAAGTAAGAGCTAAAGAAGATGCGGAAGCTGAGAAATTAATTTCTGATTGTAAATTATTGGAAGAATTAGGATGTTTCGCTGTTGTTTTGGAAAAAATTCCTGCAGCGCTTGCCAAAAAAGCTTCGGAAAGTATTTCTATTCCTACTATTGGAATTGGAGCTGGACCAGATTGTGACGGGCAGGTTTTGGTTTACCACGATATGGTTGGGATGAATCAAGGTTTTTCTCCAAAATTCTTGAGAAGATATCTTGACCTTTATACAGAAATTACAGGAGCAGTTTCTCAGTATGTGAAAGATGTGAAAAGCTCAGAATTTCCAAATGACAAAGAAAGCTATTAAACTTTTAATAATTTTATTTGGATTCCTATTTCTATTTTCCTGCACATCGCAGAAAATGAAGTATGGAACGAGAACTGAGATTCACGATAAAGCTGATTCCTTACAATCACTAGCCAGAATCAAATATATCAAGAGTTTGGATGATTCTGATTTCAAGGCTGGGAAATTTGATAATGGAAAAGTAGCTGTGAATTATCGTTTTCTGAAACCACAAACAATTGAAAAGAATAAAAAATATCCATTGGTTTTGGTCTTTCACGGCTCTGGTGCAATTGGTACAAACAATACTTCTCAAATGGGTGTTTTGTCCAAAATGTGGCTTCTTCCGGAAAATAGAAAACAATATCCTGTTTATGTTTTGTCTCCACAATTTCCAATTCGTTCGTCTAATTATCATCTCGATGAAAGCAGAAATGTAAAAGTTTCTAAGTCTAATGAACATCTGGATTTGGTCTTAAAATCAATAGATTCTTTAGTCATTAATGAAAATATTGACCAAGACAGAATCTACGTAATGGGATTTTCTATGGGCGGTGCGACGACTTCTAATGCGATTTCCAAAAGACCAGATCTGTTTGCAGCTGCCATTAATATTTCCGGAATTTCTCAGTTTGATAAAATGGACGAACTCACGAAAATGCCAATTTGGATTGTTCACGGAAGTCTGGATACGGATAATTTTCCTCACAGCAACTTCAAGTTTTTTGACGAAATGAAGTACAAAGGCAAAGTTTTTCTTTGGGAATATAAAGACAAATATCACAACAATATTCTTTCGGCAGAGCTCTTAGACGAGATTCCGAAATGGCTACTAAAACAACATCAATAATGTCTCAAAGTTTTTCTGAATCACAAATCGTCTACGAAGATAATCATATGATGGTCATCAACAAAAAAGCCGGACAATTGGTTCAGGGCGATAAAACCGGTGACTTATCTTTGCTTGAATTGATTAAAGACTTTATCAAAAAAAGAGACGATAAACCGGGCAATGTTTTTCTTGGTTTGGTTCATAGAATTGACAGACCAACTTCTGGTTTGATTATTTATGCAAAAACTTCCAAAGCGCTTTCTAGATTGACTCAAATGGTAAAGAACCGTGAAGTTAAAAAAACGTATTGGGCCGTTGTAGGAAAAGAAATGATTCCCAATTCTCAAAGATTGGTTCATTACCTTAAAAAAAATGAGAAAAATAACAAAGCGATTGTCTATCCAAAAGCAACCGATGGCGCAAAAGAATCGATTTTGACTTATAATTTGATTAAATCCTTAGATAATTATCTTTTGCTGGAAGTGGATTTGGAAACAGGAAGACATCATCAGATTCGTGCGCAACTTTCTAAAATCGGAGTTCCAATCAAAGGTGATTTGAAATACGGAAGTCCGCGTTCTAACCAAGATGGAGGAATTTCCCTTCACGCCAGAAAATTAGAATTTACTCATCCAGTTACCAAGGAGAATATACAAATCATAGCACCAGTTCCGCAGAATGATGCGGTTTGGAGAGCTTGTGAAGATTAATGATTAATCACAAACTCGTGGAAATTTTCTTTCGTGATGATTTTCTCAATTTCTGGTTTATAGGTTTCTGAAAAATTCTTTGGGATTTTTGCCTTTTTTCGATCATTCCATTTGAATTCATAAGCATAGAATTTTCCCTCAGCTTCTTCCAGATAATCAATTTCCTGTTGTGCGTGCGTTCTCCAGAAGTAGGTTTTCAAGTTTTTCAAATGATAAGAATTGGTTTTCATTCTTTCTGAAATCAAGAAATTTTCCCAGAGTTTTCCCACATCATCCCGAAGATTGAGTGGATTGAAGTTGTTCAAAATCGCATTCCGGATGCCGTTGTCGTAGAAGTAAATTTTCTTGCCTTTTTTGATTTCGTTTCTTAGGTTTCGGTTAAAACCATCCAATCTGAAAATAATGAACGATTGCTCCAGAAGCTTGATGTATTTTTCAACGGTCAAATTATCTATCCCAATCAATTGAGAAAGCTCGTTGTAGGACACTTCATTGCCCATTTGCAAAGCAAGAGCGGTGAGCAATTTTTCCAATTTTTCTGGTTTTTGGATGTTTTCCCATTGCAAAACGTCTTTGTAAAGATAACTTTCCGAGAGATTTTTCAAACGTTCAATTTCATCGCCGGGATTAGTTACAATCTCAGGATAATAGCCGAAAACCAAACGATGCTCCAGTAATCTGCGTTCTTCCAGAAAACCGTTTTGATTCGTCATTTCTTCAAAAGACAAAGGAAATAACTGATATTCCCATTTTCGTCCGGTTAAAGGTTCATTGATTTTATTCGCCAAATCAAAAGACGAAGATCCTGTGGCGATGACTTTCACATTTTTAATTTGATCGGTAATCAATTTAATGATAATTCCAATATTTTCGATTCTCTGAGCTTCATCAATAATCAAAGTTTTCGCAGTTCCTATCAAAGTTTTCAAAAAATCCGAAGTTGGATTTTGCAAAATATTCCGGATGTCGCTTTGGTCGCCGTTCCAATAGACGATGGGTTTTTCAAATTGCTCTTTCATCAGCTCCATCAACGTACTTTTTCCAACTTGTCTGGGTCCGCAAAGAATAATGGCTTTTCCATCTTTCAGACGTTTTTCTATATTTTTACCGAGCAATCTTTCAATCATAATTCGGAATTTTTCGATTTCATTCACAAATTTAATATAAATTTTTCGATTCCATT
Source organism: Epilithonimonas hominis (assembly GCF_003730015.1). Classification (GTDB taxonomy): domain Bacteria; phylum Bacteroidota; class Bacteroidia; order Flavobacteriales; family Weeksellaceae; genus Epilithonimonas; species Epilithonimonas hominis. The sequence continues at coordinate 82,222 of NZ_RJTU01000071.1, forward strand.
CGTGTTTTTAATATGAATTTTTCGATTTTACATTAAAAAATCCTTCCAAATAGAAATTCTGGAAGGATTAAAAGAATAAATCTTCTTAAATTTTATTGACCTTGATTCAAAACGCCGCCGTTGGAATCCGAAGCGTTATTTTTTATAAGATTAGGATCTTCTTTGGCTAATTTATTTTTGGTCGGAATTTTATAATTGAAAGAAATTCCGAATTTTCGGGTGTCGTTTTTGCTTGATAAAAGTACAGGACTCAAATCGTTTGGCGGAACAGAGTTGAAATAATTCTTATTCTGATTAAAAATATCATCTGCATAAAGCGAAACCGTAAGACGATCATTCATGAATTTTTTAGTCAAATTAATATCAAAAGATTGATTGAAAGGTTTGATAGCTTCAAAATAGAAATAATTTCCTTTGGTAATATGGCGGTAATTGGCTGTGAATTTGATGTCTTTTGGCAAAATAATCTGTGCCATTCCTCCAAAAACCCAGAATCCTTTGTTGTCCAGATCCGGAATTTCGTGTTTTTGATAATTGGTGTATAAATACAGAAAATTAATTTTATCCGGATTAAAATCAAACTTCAGCATCTCTTTCAGACTTTTGGTAAAAACCATAAAAGGAACCGGAATTCCCGCATTGAAGCTGTGTATTCTCATTTTTGGGATGTTGATATTGGTGTTTGTAATCAACAGATCTTTTCTACCCACTTGTTGCGCAATATTGTTGTCGGAATAGCTGATGCTGTAGCTAAAAAAGGCATAATCAAAAGCCGAAATTTTGACCTCGAAGTTATCAAAAATGGTAGGTTGCAAATATGGATTTCCACTATAGTTAATGTTTTGATTATTGAAAATCGTATTGTTTGGATTGAGGAAAGAAATGTTTGGAAGGTTAATTTTCTTGTTATAATTCAAACCAAAATAGACATTTTTCATGAAATTATATTGCACGCTTGCATTCGGGAAAATCCGGAATTGATTGAACGGAACAAGATTTTTTTCTACAACAGCATTATTTTGCCAAATTCTCGTAATTCCGCTGATGTCATAGTTCTCTGCTCTGGCTCCTAGAATGAAATCGAATTTCTTTAGCTTAGATTGCAATTCTGCGTACATAGAAGAAGTTTGCCTTTGATAATCTAAATTTGTAATGATTTTATTATCGGTGTCAAAACTCAGTTTTTCATATAGGCCTCCAACGCTTATTTTACCTTCGTCCAAAATTTTCAAAGGCTGGGAAAAATCCACCTTGAAGCTGTAAACATTTTGATTGGAAGCATTGGCAATATTGTTAACAGGATTGATGAAGCTTTTTTGAGCAAAATCTGTATTGTAATTGTTATAATTTAATTGGAAATCCAGCTTTTTGTTTTTGTCATCAAAGCGTTTTTGATAGGTTAGAGTTGCTTCATTTCTGTTGACTAATGTATTGGCAAAATCCTCGGAATTAATTGGCGTAAGAATATTGTTAACCAAGCCAAAACCATTGCTGGAAATGGCGTTGTCATTATTATTTTTATTAAATTCATAGTTTAAAAGCAAACGATCTTCTCCCAAATCAAAAGTCATTGCGGCATTGGCAAAATAGCCTCTTCCAATTCTATCTGTAATGGTTTTTGAGAAATCATCCATCGTGCTCCATTGCGCACTTTCCCGATAGTTTTGTCCAAAATTAACTTGCCAACCAAAGTATTTGTTTCTGGCATTCAGACTGAGACTGTTCACAGTTCTGTTTCGGAATTTGTCATAATTGGTAAACGCATAGCTTCCGCTATAAGTTGCAGTAAGATAGCTTTTTGCGTTTTTGCTGGTAATGATATTAAGAATAGCGCCGCCGGAAGTTGCCGGAAATTCTGCGCCAGGTTGCGTGATGATTTCGATTCTTTCTATAGAATTTGCGGGCATTCCATCGAGAAAAGCAGTCAGCTCGTTGCTGGAGATATTCAGCGGTCGTCCATCCATGAAAACATCCAGCAATTTTCCCTGATACATCATTCCGGCAATATCTGTTGAAACCAAACCGGGAAGTTTTTTCAAGCCTTCCATCAATGTTCCGGAGTTGAGATTGGGTTGTTCAGAAAAGTCGAAAATCGTTCTGTCCGCCTTTTGTTCAACGGCTTTCTTCGTTTTGGTAATGGTTACTGTCTCAATTTGTTTTTCCTTGTTGTCTGTTTCTTTTTTAGGAGTTTCCTGGGCAAAGTAGATTTGACTTAGAAATAGAGCAGAGATTGGAATGATAGATTTTAACTTCATAGATTGTATTATCAATTAATTAGACTTTCAAATCATTCTTTTGTTACAAGTTGAATCCATTATAAAAATTTTTAACACTTTTAAGGTAAAAAAAAATCTCTGCCGTCATATTCATATGGAGTCGCTATCTTTACAGCCAATGGCCGAAAAAAAATCTGTATCGATTACGGAAGTCGTGAAAAATTACGGTTCCCAGCTCTTGCGCTTTATCAGTTCTAAAGTGGCAAAGACGGAAGATGCGGAGGATATTCTGCAGGAAGTTTGGTTTCAAACCAGCCGATTGACTAACTTAAACGAGATAGAAAATGTTGGCGCTTGGTTGTATTCAGTTACCCGAAACAAAATCATCGACAGTTACAGAAAAAAGAAAACCGAATCTCTGGAAGATTTTGCTTATCAGGATGAAGATGGCGATCTGAATGTGAAAGACATTCTTTTGGCTGATGATAGATATAGTCCGGAACTTAGTGTTTTCAAAGAAATGTTTTGGAACGAGCTGATGAAAGCTTTGGATGAATTACCAGAAAAGCAAAGGCGAGTTTACATCCAAAACGAACTCGAAGATAAAACCCTACAGGAAATTGCAGAGGAAGAAGGCGAAAACATCAAAACCATTATCAGTAGAAAATCTTATGCGGTAAAACACTTGCGAAAAAAACTGCAAGCGCTATATAAGGATTTGAACGATTAAACTATATAGAAGTGAAAATTTTAAAGTTCATTTTGACAATTAAAAATAATAAGTAAAAACAAATGAAACGTAATAAAAAGAAATTTTGGTTGATTTTCCCGTTTGTTATTGCGGCAATGGGATTATTTATTTGGTTTTTCCAATGGCTTTGGAATATCCTTTTGCCAGAGATATTAGGTGTAAAAGCCATTAGTTATTGGCAGGCTTTCGGGATTTTGTTATTATCGAAAATTTTATTCGGAGGTTTTAATGGGAAGAAATTCGGGAGAAGAAATCATTTCGAAGGGCGTGATGATTTGCGAGCAGGTTGGAAACAAAAATTCGAATCCAGATTTTGCGGCAGTGAAGAAGAGCGGGAAGAATTCAAAAAACGATGGAAAGAAAAGTTTGAATCCCGATTTTGCGGAACAGAAGATGAAAAAGAAAAGTTCAAAGAAATGTGGAATCCGAAATCCGAATAGAAGTTTTGGAATCCAGATTTTGAGCTAAAAGACAATAATGCATAAAATAAAAATTCTCACAAACTTTGTGAGAATTTTTTTGCAATTAAAAGTTAAATTTTCAACCTTGTTTTTCCATTTTCTTAATGAGATTAAGTGCAGAACCAGCTTTAAACCATTCGATTTGTCCAGCATTGTAGGTATGGTTAGCTTTAATAATATCTTTAGTTCCATCAGCGTGAACAAACTCTAATGTCAAAGGTTTACTTGGCGCAAATTGATCCAGATCTAGGAAATTAATGATGTCATCTTCCTGGATTTTATCATAGTCATCCTTGTTGTCAAATGTCAAGGCCAGCATTCCTTGTTTCTTAAGGTTTGTTTCGTGGATACGGGCAAAAGATTTTACCAAAACAGCTCTCACGCCAAGATGTCTTGGTTCCATCGCAGCGTGTTCTCTGGAAGAACCTTCACCGTAATTCTCATCGCCTACAACAATGGTTGGAATTTCTGCAGCTTTATATTGTCTTGCAGAATCTGGAACTGGTTTATATTGCCCGTCCAATTGATTTTTAACTTTGTTGGTTTCCATATTGAAAGCATTGACAGCGCCAATTAGCATATTGTTGGAAATGTTGTCAAGGTGTCCGCGATATTTCAGCCAAGGGCCAGCCATAGAGATATGGTCAGTCGTACATTTTCCGTATACTTTGATGAGTAATCTTGCGCCGGTAATATTGAGTCCGTCCCAAGCTGGGAATTCTTCTAATAACTGAAGTCTGTCAGATTCTGGCGAAACAATAACTTCTACATTAGAACCATCTTCCGCCGGCGCAATATAACCCGGGTCGTCCACATCAAATCCTAATCTTGGTAAATCATCTCCGCTTGGTTCGTCAAGAAGAACTTCTATTCCGTCCTTATTTTTAAGTTTATCTGTTAAAGGGTTGAATCTCAAATCTCCTGCAATTGCCATCGCGGTTACCAATTCCGGAGAACCTACGAAAGCATAGGTGTTCGGGTTTCCATCTGCTCTTTTTGAGAAGTTTCTGTTGAAAGAGTGAACAATTGTATTTTTCTCTTGTTTTTCAGCGCCTTCGCGAGCCCATTGTCCGATACAAGGTCCGCAAGCATTCGCAAAAACTCTACCTCCAATTTCGTCAAAAGTTTTTAAGAAACCATCTCTTTCTACCGTAAACCTCACTTGTTCTGAACCTGGAGTAATGGTATATTCTGCTTTGACGTCAAGGTTTTTATCTTTAGCTTGTTTAGCAACAGAAGCAGCTCTTGCTATATCTTCGTAAGATGAATTGGTACAAGAACCAATTAAGCCAACTTCAATTTTTGTAGGCCAGCCGTTTTTCTCTGCAATTTCTTTCATTTTAGAAATCGGAGTATAAAGGTCAGGTGTGAAAGGTCCGTTCAGTGCTGGTTCTAGTTCACTTAAATTGATTTCAATAAGCTGGTCATAATATTTTTCAGGTTCTGCGTGAACTTCTGGGTCAGCTTTCAAAACGTGAGCAATTGCATCTGCTGCATCAGCCAAATCTTCTCTATCTGTTGAACGAAGATATTTGCTCATATTTTGGTCGTACTCAAAAATAGAAGTGGTTGCGCCGATTTCTGCGCCCATATTACAAATCGTTCCTTTTCCAGTACAAGACAATGAATTCGCACCTTCTCCGAAATATTCTACAATCGCACCAGTTCCACCTTTTACAGTAAGAATTCCTGCAACTTTTAGAATGATATCTTTTGGAGCAGTCCAGCCATTAAGTTTTCCAGTTAATTTAACACCAATCATTTTTGGGAATTTCAGTTCCCACGCCATTCCTGCCATTACGTCTACAGCATCTGCGCCACCAACTCCGATCGCCACCATTCCAAGTCCACCAGCATTTACAGTATGAGAATCGGTTCCAATCATCATTCCGCCTGGAAAAGCATAATTTTCTAAAACTACTTGGTGGATAATTCCCGCTCCTGCTTTCCAAAACCCAATGCCGTATTTGTTGGAAACGGATTCTAAAAACTGATAAACTTCGTTATTTTTGTTATTAGCATCTACCAAATCAGTTGCAGATCCAACTCTTGCTTGAATCAAATGATCTAGGTGAACTGTTGAAGGAACAGCGACTTTTTTCTTTCCTGCTTGCATAAATTGTAAAAGCGCCATCTGCGCCGTCGCATCCTGCATTGCCACTCTATCCGGAGCAAAGTCTACATAAGATTCTCCTCTTTTAAATGCTTCTTTTGTCTGTGAAGAAAAAAGGTGAGCACAAAGAATTTTTTCGGAATAAGTAAGAGGTCTTCCCATAAAAGCTCTTGCTTCGTTTACTCTGTTTTCGAAATCAGAATAAACTTTTTTGATCATATCCAAGTCAAAAGTCATATCTCGATATTTTTTATTTTTATTAATCCCGCTTTTTAAAGTAAAGCAGGAGATTTTAAATCATTATCATTTATCAAATTCCATTCCTATACTCGTAAATAAAGGATTAATTATAATGAATGATATTAATATTTTGAAAGTATGAAGTTAAGGAAAAAATAAAGTCGTTGATCTTGACCTAGGTTAAAAAAATATTAAAGCAATTAAAATAGAAAGATTCTAAACAAAAAAATGGAAGACTTCTCGCAAAATCTTCCATTTATATTTAAAATGCCTGATGGCTTTAATTCAAAATCTATTAATGACCAACTGTCACCAATTCTTTAATTGACGGTACAAAAGTCGTTAAATCAATGCCTTCCACAGCTTCTTTGTATTCTTCAATGCTTGGAATTCTTCCTTTAATGGCAGATAAAACCACAACCGGAGTAGAAGCCAATAAAGATTCTCCTTTTTTGCGTTCGGAATCTTCCACCACTCTTCCTTGGAAAAGACGGGTAGAAGTTGCTAAAACTGTATCTCCCTTTTCAGCCTTTTCCTGATTACCCATACAAAGATTACAACCAGGACGCTCTAGGTACATCATATTTTCATATTGCGTACGAGCTTCGCCTTTTGGAGCTGCATCGTTGAATTCGAAGCCAGAATATTTTTCCAATAATTCCCAGTCGCCTTCAGCTTTTAATTCGTCAATAATATTATAAGTAGGGGCTGCAACTACCAATGGAGCTTGGAATTCTACTTTACCATTTTGCTTTTCAAGATTTCTCAACATCTGAGAAACGATTTTCAAATCGCCTTTGTGAACCATACAAGAACCTACGAAACCAAGATCCACTTTTTTCTCACCTCCGTAATAAGTCAAATCTCTGATGGTATCGTGTGTATATCGCTTGGAAACATCGTCATTATTAACATCGGGGTCAGCAATCATTGGTTCATCGATAGCATCAAGATTTACAACAACTTCAGCGTAATATTTGGCATTCGCATCAGGAGTCAATGCTGGTTTTTCTCCGGATTTAATCTCCGAAATTCGCTTATCTGCTTTATTGATCAATCCCTGCAGAACCTGCCTGTCATTGTCCATTCCTTTATCAATCATAATCTGGATTCTTGCTTTTGCAATCTCCAACGATTGGATAAGTGTATCATCTTCAGAAATACAGATTGAAGCTTTCGCTTTCATTTCGGCAGTCCAGTCCGTGAATGTAAATGCCTGATCGGCAGGAAGTGTTCCGATATGAACCTCAATGATTCTACCTTGGAAAACGTTTTCTCCGTCAAATTGCTTTAGCATTTGCGCTTGTGTAGCGTGAACGACATCACGGAAATCCATATGTTCTTTCATCTGACCTTTGAACGTAACTTTTACGGATTCAGGAATAGGCATAGAAGCTTCTCCAGTCGCTAGAGCCAAAGCTACCGTTCCAGAGTCAGCTCCGAACGCAACACCTTTTGACATCCTTGTGTGAGAGTCGCCTCCTATGATGATTGCCCATTCGTCAACCGTAATATCATTAAGAACTTTGTGAATAACGTCTGTCATTGCGTGGTATTCACCTTTCGGATCACGTGCAGTAATTACTCCGAAATCGTTCATAAATTTCATCAGTTTCGGAATGTTTGCCTGAGCTTTCTTATCCCAAACTGAAGCTGTATGACATCCAGATTGGTAAGCGCCATCTACAATTGGAGAAATGACAGTTGCTGCCATTGATTCCAATTCCTGAGCGGTCATTAAGCCAGTAGTGTCCTGAGATCCAACAATATTAACTTCTACACGGACATCTGAACCTGCGTGCAACACTTTGCCCGGCGTAAGTCCAACTGCATTTTTGTTAAATATTTTCTCCACCGCAGTAAGACCTTGTCCTTCCACAGAGATTTCCTTTGAAGGCGCAAAAACCGTAGGAATTTCTATTCCTAAAATCTGTGCTGCAATGGTCTGTATCTTTTTACCAAAAACGATCGCATAAGAACCTCCTGCTTTGATGAATTCCATTTTCTGAGGTGTCAAGGCTTTTGAGATGTCAATCAGTTCCTGACCGTCTTTGTATAATTTTTTTGTTTGGGTGTTGATAGTAAGAACGGTTCCAGTTGCTACTGAATAAGATTCCTCTAGGATAATTTCGCCATTCTCATTTCGTACAGGATTACCATTTTCATCTACTTTTTTCACCCAGTTTTTTAGGTCGATTCCAATGCCACCTGTTACATCAACTGTTGTAAGGAAAATTGGTGAGATGCCATTGGTTCCGCCTACAATTGGCGCTATATTAACAAACGGAATATATGGGCTGGCTTTTTTTCCAGTCCATAGAGCAACATTGTTTACACCAGACATTCTGGATGATCCCACACCCATTGTTCCTTTTTCAGCGATCAGCATCACACTTTTATCCGGATGTTGCGCTTGTAATGCTTTGATTTCTTCCTGAGCCTGCGGTGTGATCATACACTTGCCGTGCAATTCTCTGTCGGATCTGGAGTGTGCCTGGTTTCCCGGAGATAATAAATCAGTGGAAATATCACCTTCACCAGCGATGAAAGTTACAACTTTGATTTCTTCCGGAACTTCCGGAAGCTTGGTAAAAAATTCTGCTTTTGCGTAGCTTTCAAAAATTTCTCTTGCGATAGGGTTGTCATTTTTGAATGCTTCTTTCAGTCTGTCAATATCTGCTTCGTATAAGAAAACTTGTGTTTTCAGCACATCCGCAGCTTGTTTTGCGATCTGAAGATTATTTCCTAAAGCTAAATCTATTAAAACTTTGATAGATGGGCCACCTTTCATATGCGAAAGAAGTTCGAAAGCAAAATCCGGCGTGATTTCTTCTACCACAGATTCCCCCACGATAATTTCTTTTAAAAACTGGGCTTTTGCACCTGCAGCACTAGTGGTTCCGGGAAGCGTATTGTAAATGAAAAACTGAAGAGAATCTGCTCTATAAACATTGTTCTTATCCTTTATCTGTGCGATGATGGCATTTAAAAGTTCTGCACTATCAATCGGTTTCGGATGTAAACCTTGTTCTTTTCTCTCTTCAATTTCTTTAAGATAATCTTTGTAAATATTCATTTTTTTATCGTTTCGATTTTTGTAATTCCATTTTTGGCTAGTTAAAATTAGAATTTTTAATTATACTTTAAAAAATCTTACATTTTTGTAGGCCTCTGCATAATAATTCTAAATAATTTATAATTACTTACCAGTCTCAAAATGCGCTCAAATTTACAACTTTAAAAACTTTTACAATAATTATATAATTTAGATTAAAAATAAATTACATATATTTTTTCTATATTTAATATTTTTACCATAATAATTTTTTATTTTAAAAACCACGGAAATTTACATATAGTGTTGGGAATCATTTTTTTACTTAAAAAGAGCAAAGGACAGATTGCGGTTTTAGTTATTTTGATAGTGTTAATCGTAATCTACTATTTTTTTGATCCTACCAAAAGTGATTGGTTTCTGAGATGTCCACTAAAAGTGATTACTGGATATGAATGTGCGGGATGTGGTGTCCAGAGATCATTTCATTCACTTTTGCACTTGCGGTTTTTAGAAGCATTTAGATATAATGCTTTGTTCGTATTGTCAATTCTATACTTTTTATTTTTAATTATTTTAAAGTATTCTGAATCTTTTAGAAGCAACAAAAAGTTGCTAAATTTTTTCTTCAGCAAAAAATGGTTATGTTTTTTGATAATCATAGTTTTATTATTTTCGCTACTCAAAAACACAGATTGTTATAAAGCTTTTATTAACAATTTATAATTGCTGATTACAGATGAAAAGATTTTTAAATTTCACAGTTGTATATTTCTCTATATCGACTTTCGGTCAGTCTGCTGATATTCCGGAACTTATTCCGAACAGTATTAACAAGAAAACAGGATATATAGATCAAAAAGGTAATGTTATCATAGAGCCACAATATCATATTGCGATGTTCTTCTCGGAAGACTGCAATCTTCTTAATTCGCCTAAAGAAAACCTGCGTCAATTTGGTTCTGCAGATTTTGCAACGGTTGAGCAAGACAGAATTAGTTACAGGATTGATAAAACAGGTAAACGTGTTTATCAGTACCAGAAAAATGATCTCGGCAAATGTTTGAAGCCTTATGAAGCTCTTAAATATAAAGCCTTCATTTATAATGGTTTTTATGGTCTCACAATAAAATCCGATGCAGACGTGAGGAACTTCCGCGATTTTGAAATCTATCCTCAGTACCAGATGCTTTATGTCTTGGATGGGAATATAGATGATCCTATGATTATTGCTGTTAGAGAGAATAAATTCGGCATAATCAATAAAAAAAATCAGGTTGTAATTCCTTTTGAGTATGAAGATATAAAGACTAACCTAAGCTGGAAAACGGCCAGTTTATTTGAGGTTTCCAAAAATGGAAAAGACTATTTTTACATCAATAAAAATAATCACGCATATTAATTAAAATTTTTCTAATTTCGCGTTCAGAAATTTAAGGGGTGCTGTAACAAGCTGAGATTATACCCAATGAACCTGGAACAGATAATGCTGTTTAGGGAAGCATTCATTATAAATGATGAATGATAATTGATTAATAATAACGTTATAAAAAATCATTTATCAATCATCACAAATCATTTATAATCATAATCGCCCCTTTTATTCTCATAAATTTTAACAATTAAATTTAAAAGAATGAAAGGATTTATTTTTTTAGGAGTATTTGCTGCTCCATTTTATTTTTCTCAAACTACAGATTCTACACAAGTTACGAATATCCAAGCTGTAGAATTTACCAAAAGAACGCCAACTGCAAAAGCAATTATTAATGTCCAAAAAGATTTGGCAGATAAAAATCTTGGGCAGGATTTGCCCATTCTTCTGAAAAATCAGATATCTGTTGTATCAACTTCGGATGCCGGAAACGGAATTGGTTACACAGGATTCAGAATCCGTGGGACAGCCGGAACAAGTGTTAATGTAATGCTAAATGGTGTTCCTTATAATGACTCCGAATCTCAAGGGACTTTTTTTGTGAATGTTCCGGATCTCACAAGTTCTGCTTCACAAATTGTAATCCAGAGAGGTGTAGGGACTTCTTCTAATGGTGTTTCTGCCTTTGGGGCGAGTGTTAATGTGATTTCCAAAGATCCCTCAGATGAATTTTCAGTAAAATCTGATGATTCTTATGGTTCATTCAATACGTACAAATATTCTGCAGAAATCAATTCTGGGAAATTCTGGAAAAATCGTTTGTCTGTGATGGGAAGATATACACATATCCATTCCGATGGTTATATAGACAGAGCTTCTTCTAATCTACATTCCTATAATTTTTCTGCTTTGTTTCAGGAAAAAAATACGGAGTTGAGGTTCTTGGCTTTCGGAGGAAAGGAAAAAACATATCAGGCTTGGAACGGAATTGATAAAGAGACTTGGGAGACTAATCCAAGGTATAATTATTCTGGAGAAATTTATGAGGCTAATGGAGACATAAGATATTATGACAATGAAACCGATAATTACAAACAAAATCATTATCAGTTATTATGGAACCAGAGATTTTCTGATGGCTGGAAATTAGAAACCACTGCGCATTATACGAAAGGAAAAGGTTACTATGAAAATTACAAACAGGATGCTAAATTCTCTAAATACAACTTGCCTAATATCATCGACAATGGAATAGAAATAAAAAAATCAGATTTCATCAGAAAAAAATGGTTGGACAATGATTTTTATGGCGTGATTTCTACTTTGTATGGAAAATTAGGTAATCTTGATTTGAATATCGGAGCAGTTGCCAATCAGTATTACGGAAGACATTTTGGTAATGTAACTGGCGTTTTTCTACCACAAATTGATGAACACGAATATTACAGAAATAATTCGGTGAAGAACGAAGTTTCTGGATTTGCCAAAGCAATTTATAAACTCAATCAATTCGAATTTTTTGGCGATTTGCAACTAAGAAACATCAATTATGATACAAAAATTGTGCAACAAGGCGATGGTGAAGGTGCAGATTTATATAGAAAATGGACTTTTTTCAACCCGAAAGTTGGTGTCAATTTCAATATTGAAAACGGAAAAGTATTCGTTTCCTATGCCAATGCGCATCGCGAACCAAACCGAGATGATCTGTTTGCAAATCCGACCACAAAAGAAGAAACCTTACATGATTTTGAGGTAGGTTGGGAACAGCAATTTGGAAAGGTTGTGTTGACGGCTAATGCGTATTATATGGATTACCAAAATCAGTTGGTTTTGTCAGGTAGAATCAACAATGTTGGTGAATTCATTCGTCAGAATGTGGACAAAAGTTATAGATTAGGAATAGAACTTTCTGCCCAAAGCAGACTTTCTGATAAAATTCAATTAGGAGCTAATTTATCTTTGAGTCAGAATAAGATTAAGGAAATCAACTCGGTTCAAAACAATACAGATGTTGTTTTGAAAGATTCTGATATCTCTTTTTCGCCTAACATGATTGCGAACGGAAATGTGGTTTACTCGCCATTCAAAAATTTCAATCTTGGTGTTACTGCGCAATATGTGGGAAAACAATATTTGGATAATTTAGAAACTGCTGATAATCAATTAAAGGATTACTTAGTTCCAGATTTTAATATGTCATACAAGTTGCCTTTTCAGAAACAAGATGTGACTTTGAGGTTCTTGTTAAATAATTTCACAGATACTAAGTATGTCAACAACGGTTTTAGTGGACCATATTACTTCGCACAAGCTAGAATTAACTTCCTTTTTGGGGTTTCTTTGAAGCTGAAATAAAAATATTTAATTTGATAATCAGTAAGTTATGGGTTTTTAAGGTCTATTTTGTAAATTTTTATTTGTTAACTTAAAATTAATATTAGATTTACATAGATTTCCTTGATTTAAAAAAAATCATTGAAAATCAAATATAGACCTTAAAAATTTACATCAATGAAAAAAATCTATTCTTTAGCACTTGCGGCTTTTGCAAGTGTTGCACTTTCTGCACAATTAACTTATACCGTAACAAACGGTGTCTATAAATTAACTTACGGAAAATCAGGAGACTGGAGTTTCTACAATCCGCAAAGTAATCCAACATTCTATGTTCACGTTTGGTCTGCACAGTCAGATGGGGATAATGACAAAGGAAACTTCGACGATTCTTGGAATAACTCAAACACCATGATGAAATGGGATGCTACAGAAAATGCCTACGTTGGAACTATTGACCTCAATTCCAAGCTCTTTACCAATTCCAATTCTACAATGCCAGGGGGAACTGTAGTGCAAAGAATTGGTGTTGTTTTTAAAAACAAATCGAATGGAGCCGATTTTCAATCTGGCGACAGAGATCTTGAAGGGCCAACAACTTTGACAACCTTAGCCGTATATGAAGTTGGTTCAAAAACAAAATCTCAGGTTGCAGACGGAAAATTATTTACTTCTGCAAAAGGAAATCTGGATATAACAGTTTATGATTTCGCAGGAAAAGTACTCAAGACCTTAAAAGTAAACGCAAATGGAAATCCAATTGACTTAAATCTTTCTCAGAAAGGTTTATATCTTGTGAAGATTTCCGGCAACAACGTTTCGGAAGTTGTAAAGTTTGCATATTAACACTTTAATTAATTCATACCAAATCAAAAGGTTGCTGTAAAAAGCAGCCTTTTATATTTTCTATAACATCAAAAATTATGTAGTTTTGTGGCGATGAATTTTGAATATCTTTTATATCAATATCTTCTGAAGCATAATAGAGCAGAAGTTCCGGAGTTTGGTGTTTTCGAACTTACCAAAGAATCTGCTAAAATAGATGCCGAGAATTCCATTATTATTCCACCGAAAGAAATTGTTACTTTTGAGTATAATCCGTCTGGATACGACAATCAATTAGCGAAATATATTGCTGAGGAAACCAACACGAATATTTTTATCGTTCAAAAGAATCTTAAAAATGAAGTGGCAAAATGGTTTCAGAAATTACAGACAGAGAATTCCTTAAGTCTTGAAAATCTTGGACAGTATCAATTAAACGAAGATAACAAAGTTGTTAAGGTAACAAATAATGATGACGATATTTTTGGTTTTGAAAAAGTGGATTTGCAACATCTTAAAACTTTAAAATCAAAAAATAATTTTACAGAAGATTACAGTTTAAATAAAAATGTGATCTGGACTTTTGTGAGTCTCATTATGGTTGGGACTTCGGCACTTTTTCTTTTCGGAAATCAGGAATTCATATTCGGAAAATCATCAAATATCCCGACAAAACAAATTGTCAAAACAGTTGAGAAACCAAAAGTTTTGGTTGCTCCCAAACAAGATTCTATAAAAACAGATAGTATAAAACCTACAACTAATGCAAAAATCCAAAAAACCAATAGATAGCCTTACGGTAATGACGAACATCGTCTTGCCCAACGAAACCAATTCATTAAGAAATCTTTTCGGAGGCGAATTGTTGGCGAGAATGGATAGAGCTGGGGCTATTTCTGCTACAAAACATTCAGAAAAAAGAGTTGTTACAGCTTCTGTAAATCACGTGTCGTTCGATAATCCTATTCCAGAAGGTGGGATTGTGGTGGTAGAAGCCAAAGTCTCCCGTGCTTTTTCTACATCGATGGAGGTGTATGTGGATGTTTGGGAAGATGATCCAATTAATCAGAGAAAAATTCACACCAATAGTGGGATTTACACATTTGTGGCCATTGATGAAAACGGAAAACCTGCAAAAGTTCCCGAACTGGAACCAGAAACAGAATTGGAAATCGAAAGATTTGCCGCCGCAAAAAGAAGAAAAGAATTATCATTAATCCTTTCCGGAAAAATGAAACCAACAGATTCTATTGAACTCAAAAAGTTATTCTTAGGACAATAAATATTAATACAAACAAGAAACGGGCTTTAGCTCGTTTTTTTTGAGTTTTACACATCTCAGACTGTGATCAAAATAATTAATCCAAAGTCTAATATCTAAATTATGAAAATTCTTCAACTCGATAAAAATCATCCATTAATCTCCGAACAATTGACAGCAAAAGGTTTTGTTGTAGAAGAAGACCATTCTTCGACCTATGATGAGGTTTTGGAAAAAATCATTGATTATCAAGGAATCATTATCCGAAGTAGAATTCCCTTAGACAAAAATTTTCTAACAAGAGCTTCTCATCTCAAATTCATTGCGAGAGTTGGCGCAGGAATGGAAAATATCGATATTGAAACAGCTGAGAATTTAGGAATTAAATTAATTAATTCGCCCGAAGGTAACCGTGATTCTGTCGCCGAACACGTGGTTGGGATGTTGTTGATTCTAATGAACAGATTATTCATTGCGTCTAATGAAGTGAAAAACGGAATCTGGAAACGTGAAGAAAATCGTGGCGATGAATTGCTTGGGAAAACTTTCGGAATCATCGGTTACGGAAATATGGGAAAAGCGACAGCTAAAAGGCTTTCTGGTTTTGGGGTCGAGGTTATTTTCCACGATATTTTACCTAATCTTTCCGATGAATTTGCAACGCAGGTTTCTTTGGAAGAGCTTCAAGAAAGAGCGCATATTTTGAGCCTTCATATTCCTTTGACAGATGAAACTCATTATTTGGTTGATGAAGAATTCATTTCGAAAATGGAAAAGAATTTCTATTTTGTCAATACAGCTCGAGGGAAGAATTTAAAAACCAAAGCTTTAGTACAAGCAATTGAATCCGGAAAAGTTTTAGGTGCTTGTCTTGATGTTTTGGAATACGAAAAGTCTTCTTTTGAAAATCTTGAAACTTCGACTTCGCTCAGTACAAAGGAAAATCAGGATTTAAAATATTTATTAAATTCTGAAAAAGTGATTATTACGCCACATATTGGAGGCTGGACAAGTCAAAGTAAAATCAAATTAGCTCAGTTTATTGTAGATAAGATTTTGTATTATTCTTAATGTAAAATTGTCAGTTAATTATTCGTTAAAATAATCAATTATGTATATTATTTTAACGGTTTTGTTTTTTTTAATGGGATTATATTATTGTGTTTTTAATTTAATGTTATTGAGAGTCAAGTTGTTGTCAGCTTTATTGAAATAAATTATGTGAAAATTTTTATAGTGTTTTTTTTTTTTTTTTTCTTTGCCGTCGAATTAATAATTAAATAACACTATGATGAAAATTACATTTTCGAAATTCTTATTAGCAGGCGGTATGCTTTTAAGTTTAAATTCTTGTAGAGAAGAAGCCTTTTCAGAGGGAAAAGTTGAAAACACAACATCTCTCACCGATTCCAATATAAAAAATGGAAGATTATATTTTCCAAACAAAGAATCTTTAAAGGCTAAATATGAGGAACTCAAAAATCTTTCTAATAAGGATATTGTAAATTATTTGAGTAACAAAAAGTTTGAGTCTTTACGCCCTATAATTACAGACGAGAATGAAACACAAGTAATTGAGACTATAAAAGAAAGAAAAATAAATTTATCTAAAAATCAAGGGATTAGTAACAAAGTTGCTGCCCAAAATCCTCCAACTGTAGAAGATGTGTTAACTGATTTGGATGATTTGGAAGAGATAGTTGGAGATGATGCGTATTCTGCAATGTTAAATGGGGAGGCTGAAATTCAAGTTGCGGACAAGATATATAAATATACTGATGCTGGATTATTTATAACCCCAGCTCAAAAATATGATGTATTAGTCAATTATCTTGATGCTAAAAATATTTCTCGTAATCTTTTGGAACCAACAGAAGAAGCGGTAGTACAAGAATTTATTGCAAATATGCCTTCTGGAGAATTGGTTACTGTCAATGAAGATATTGAATATTATAATTCATTTGTACCACTTCCTGATACAGACCCAGACGGTAACCCAGTTCCCTCAGGACCTTCAGGACCAACCAATAATCCTTCTTCTGACCCAGAAATTTCACAGATTGTTGAAGGACTTAAAATAGGAGAAATAAGAAAGCCTAAATTAGGAAATATATTTGGAACAACTTGGGTGACAGATGATAAATATGAAGACCGAAGAAGGGTTAAAGTAAAGTTTTATTCGCAAGATTTATGGTTGGTTTATGCTATTGGCTGTAAAGTTAAACACCAATACAAGGGGTGGACTGGGACTTGGAGAAAAGAAAATGCAGATAAATTAGGGATTGGAGTTAACTCGATTGCATGGTCATTTACACATCCTGTTCATTTTGCTCAAGGTCTGCCAGGACAAAGATATTTTTTTGAAGATAAAGTATTTACATCATTAGATCAATATTATAACTATGTGAATATGGGGCCTGCAAAAATGCCTACTTTGCCATTTGAAAAGAAAATTGATGGCGTTATAGAATGGGTTGTTAATACGACATCTTTAACTCCGGAACAATTAAGAAAATTATTTTATGAGCAAGCTTGGAAGCAAGCTGTAAAGATTGGACAAGCCTACAATAAAAAATATAATAAAGTTGCATTTGTGGTGGATACAGGAACTCTAACATATATTCAGTATTTTGATTTTAGCCAAGTTGAGGATAACCAAGATGTTATAGAAAGAGTTTTTGATTGGGGAGTAGCAACACCACAAGTAACATATACTTTTGGAGGAGGTGTAGGAAATGGAGCGAATATTACAAGTTATGAATTTAATTTTAATCATCCCACTGCAACGAAAGTCAATATGTATGGAATTGCAAAAAAGAATGGTGGTTGGCATGGTGTTAAGTTAATAACAGAATGAAATTTTTAAAATTAGTAATGTTTTTTGGAATTGTATTTTCTTGCTATCCATCAGACGAAGAAATGGAAAGGCAAGTTAATTCCCGATTTCAAGGAGATTGGATTGGTTCTTTTGATGGTGATGAGAAAGGCAATCTTACCTTTAAGGTTACAAGTACGGGTAATTTTACAGGTAATCTTGAATCTACACAAATTTCTTTTTCCGAAGAGTTTTCGGGCTATGTTCAATCCGATGGTAAGTTAAGTGCTAATACAAGAAGCGGTTTCGTTTTTAATGGACAATTAGTCAGTTTTGAAAACTCGACTGGTCAATGGACGAAAAAAAATGGAAACGAGACATTAAAAGGAAATTTTAAAGTTCAAAAAAAATAAAAATTAATACAATGAAAAAGATCATTTTAACGACCTTCTTGTTTTTGGGTATTTATGCTTTTTCGCAGGAAAATGCACGTGTGGAAAAGTCCGTGACAGGTGTTCAGGTAGGATTTTTTGGTGCGGAATTTTATAATGAAGCCAGATTGTCTGAGAATTTTTCTCTCAGAAGCCAATTAGAACTGTATCCTTCAATTTGGGGTGGCGATATGTACAGCAAAACAGGCTTTGCATTGACACCTGCTATCTCATTAACTCCTAAATTCTACTATAATCTTCAAAAAAGAAAAGATTTAGGAAAAAATATTTCCAATAACTCGGGGAATTATGTTTCTCTTAAAGTAGAATATATTCCTGATTGGTTTGTAATTTCTAATACAAAAGATATACACGTGAGCGAAACTATTTCTATTGTTCCAACTTGGGGATTGAGAAGGAATTTTGCAAAGAATTTTAATTACGAGTTCAAAGCAGGTTTAGGAGTTGGAAAGATTTTGAAAAAAGGATATTCTACTCAAGTGATACCAGATTTAAGTTTTAAATTAGGCTATGATTTCTAATAAATTATAATTACTAGAGACGAAAAACCTTTCAGAAATCTATTTTTGGAAGGTTTTTTATTGTTAAAATTTAACAATTCTTAAGAAAATAGGTGGCTTCTAAAGACTCATTTTATGTTAACTTGCAAATCCTTAGAAGTTGGCAAGAATGAATTTTAGAAAAGTAATCACCATAGGTTTAGCGGTTGTATGTATTAATGCTTGTAAAAGCAAAGAGGAACAAATCAATGAAAATGATAATTGC
Organism: Epilithonimonas hominis; assembly: GCF_003730015.1. Lineage (GTDB taxonomy): Bacteria > Bacteroidota > Bacteroidia > Flavobacteriales > Weeksellaceae > Epilithonimonas > Epilithonimonas hominis. The sequence continues at coordinate 100,888 of NZ_RJTU01000071.1, forward strand.
GAATCTAAACTTCCCAATTACGGTAATGTAGATTTAACCAAAGTTTTCACGCCACAAGAATCCACACTTTCCAACGAATCTACAATTCTTCCTCTCATCAATAATTATTATCAAAAAGTTTGGGAACAAGGCGACCTTAGCGGAGGAATCCTGGTTGCAAAAGGCGATAAGATCATCTTCGAAAAATACAGAGGATTTGGCAGAGAAAACATGCAAATGCCAATCGATGAAAATACACCGCTTCACGTAGCATCCGTCAGCAAAACGATGACCGCAATGGCTGTTTTGAAATTGGTAGAAGCAGGAAAACTGAAAATGGAAGATGACTTAACCAAATTCTTTCCAAAATTCCCTTATAAAGATATTACGGTTTTCAGTTTGTTGTCCCAAAGAAGCGGACTACCAAAATATGAACATTTTGACCAAAGTATAAAACCAGCTCCTGAAGAACTGAAGAAAGATTTCATCTCAAACCAGGACGTTTTGGATATGTTAATTAAGTACAAACCAGAGTTGGGGCGACTTTCCAACACAGGATTTATGTATTGCAACACCAACTTTGCGCTTCTGGCGTTGATTGTTGAGAAAGTGACTGCAACACCTTTTCCGGAAGCGATGCAGGAGATTGTTTTCAAACCGCTGAAAATGAACCATACGTTTATATTCCAGAAAAAAGATATTCCGACGGCTTCGCAATCCTTTTACAGCAGATACAGGCTATATCCGTTAGACAGGCTAGATCTTATTTATGGTGATAAGAATGCCTATACCACACCAAGAGATCTACTGAATTTTTCAGTTGCATTATTTTCAAAAGATTTCTTGAAGCCTGAATTGGCCAATAAAATTTTCGAACCTTATAGCAACGAGAAAAAAGGAATCAATAATTATGGTCTTGGGTTCCGTATGAAGGAATTTGATAATGGAGAAAAACTCACGTATCACAACGGTTGGTGGCACGGAAGCAATTCGGTTTTTGCGCACCTTCTGAAATCTAAAGTTACAATAGTTGCCATTGGAAATAAGTATTCACAAAGGGTATATTCCGCATTGTCATTATCAGGATTATTTGAAAATTTCCCTTTCGAAATGGAAAAGTTCAACAAAACGATGAATCCTAAAGGTGCTTCGGCAGAAAGTGATTCTGTTAATGTGAATGCGGGAGAATAATTTGAGTAGTAAAATAGTTATATTTGTTACTAAATATATTTAAACCATGAAAAGAATATTATTTCTATCTGCTTTCGTTTCTACTTTAGTTTATTGTCAACAAGGGAATGCGAATGTTAATAATAGTCCGGTTACTAGAGAGAGTTTAATTGCAAGAGCTGGATATGTTAATCCACTTGAAACGAAAGGCTCGCCTTATTTATACGCAGAATATAAAAAAGCAAGAATAGCTAATAATCAAAAATTAGTAGATATGCGATATAATGCATATAAAGATGAAGTAGATATTATTAATAATGGTAGGAATATGACCATTTACAAAAACCCAGAATATTCTCCGATACATATTATCGACAGTGACGAAATTTTATATTTGTTAGAGTATCCATACAATGGAAAAAAAGTAATTGGATATTTATTTGAAGTTAAAAAATTAGAAACGGCGACTCTTCTGATGAGAATATCTAAGACGTATGACAAAGGTAAATATGCTCAAGATTCTTTTGATAGAGAAAAAGAAAATACTTACGATGACTTGCCAGATATTTTTTATTTTCAAAAAAAGACGGTCAAATTTTGCAACTGCCAAAAACGAAAGATGAGCTGATCAAAATGTTTCCAGAAAAGAAAGATAAAATAGAAACTGAGGTTAAAGATAAAAAATTAAATCCTAAAAATATGAAAATGTTTCCTCAGTTATTCAGAGCATTATCTTAATAATATACATTTAAATAAATTGATTATCAGAACTTTAATAATTTTTAAAGTTCTTTTTTTATTTTTGATGTAATAAACTGTAAGCTGAAGATGTCTTACTTTTAAACAACCAAGAAATGATGAGGATTAAAGATCAAAAGCTTTTAACCTCAAACAGTAAAACTGAATCTATGACTCAAGACAACTTTAAACAAACGGTCTACATACTCAAAGATGAGATGTACCGTTTTGCGAAAAAGTTTTTAATGAGCGCAGATGAAGCGGAAGATGTAGTAATGGATTTGATGATGAAATTCTGGCAAAAGAAAGATGAATTAATGGTTGTGGAAAATCTGAAAAGTTTTGCCCTGCGAAGTGTAAAAAATGAATGCCTGAACCGCTTGAAACATCACGAAGTGAAACTCGGATTTGCAAGCCAGACAAGGCATCAGTCAGAACTTTATCAGATAGAGACCAATAATATGAGAGAGCAGATTTTGGGATTTATCAACCATCTGCCCGAGAAACAAAAAATGGTCATTCACTTAAAAGATGTCGAGGAATATGAGATTTCGGAGATTTCGGAAATGATGGAAATGGAAGAAAATGCAGTCCGGGTCAACCTGATGAGAGCCAGACAAAAAGTGAAAGAATCAATTAACCAACTTTATGAATATGAAAACAGACAGATACAAGGATTGGGAATCTAGATTCTTCGCAGGCGAAGAGCTGACGCCGGAAGAGGAATTGTTCCTGAAAAATGAAAGCGACAATCCGTATTTTTCTTTTCTAAAAGAGGAGAAACAGGAGAAATTAGATATCAAGTTCGAGGAATTCTTAAACAAAGCGACAAAGCAAAATGTCACAAAAGAACCAAAAATAGTAGCACTACCAATTGTGAAAAGAAAATCTTACACACAATATTGGATGGCAGCGAGTTTAGTTCTACTAATGGGAATCAGTGGATTTTGGATGTTTAACAATCCGGAAAATATTGAACCTCAAATTGCAAAACACACAGAAACTCCTAAGAAAGTTGAAACGCCAAAAGTTTCTCCAATTGAAAATGGTTCAACTCAACAGCCAGTTTTAACTCAACAAAATACTCAGCCAAAAATACAGAAAGTAGCAAAGAAAAATGCAGTTGAAAATCAAGAATCAAAAACGCAGTTTGCTTATCATCAACCAAAAGAAATTAAAAAAGATCAAAACCTAAATAAAGTAAACTCAGATTCAGATTATAATCCGAATTATGTGATTATCAATGGAAAACCAATATACAACGAGCAGGAAGCTATTGCTATAACAAAGGATACTTTTAATTATTTCGCAAGTAACGTTACCCAAACTATAAATCACGCAGAATCTGCCCAAAATCAAACCGTTGATTTTTATAGGATTCTAAATTTTTAACATTAATTAAAATCGCTATCAAAGAAAATTCTGAAAATTAGTACTAATAAAGTAGCGATTGCACAGACCAAAATTATTATGAAAAAAATAGCATTATTCATCGTATTATTTCTTCTGTCCACTAATATTTTCGGACAAACAGAAGAGCTCAATAAACTCTTTGATAAGTATCAGGACACAGAAGGTGTCACCTCCATCAAGATTGCGAAACCGATGTTCAAGTTACTGAATAATCTTAAAATCGATAACGAAGAATTGGGGAAAATTCAACCATTGCTTGCAAAAGTTAATGGACTGAAAATGCTGATTCTGGAAAAACCGGAAACATCAAAAAATCCTCTCGTAGACGAAAAGAAAATAGAGAAAGAAATTTCCAATTCTCTTAAAAATATGAAATATGAGGAGTTGGTTACAGTGAACAACCGTGATGCTAAAATCAAATTTATGGCTCAAGATATCACAGCCAATGTGATGGATAATTTGATTCTTAATATTATTTCAGAAGACAGTTCTGTTCTGATGATGTTGGACGGGAAAATCTCTATGGATGATGTGAGCAAAATGATGGAGGAGACCCAAAATGTAACTTCCATTAATCCTGCAAAAACGATTACTTCATCCACTTTTTCTAAAACCAGCACATCCACTCATACCATAACAGATGGCTCTGGAACGGCAACTTTTACCACCACAAATAATTCTGGAGAATCCAATGTTGGAAGTGAGAGAAATGTTCCTGCCTTTAGCGGAATAGAAACTTCTTCTGGAGTAGATGTAGAATTCACTCAAAGTCCAAAGCAAAGTGTGGTTGTAAAAGTAGAGCCTGAGAAGCAACAATACGTCATAACAGAAGTTGAAAACGGTATTTTGAAAATCTTTGTAAGAAATAATGGCGTAAAGAATTTGAATTTTAATAGTCTTAAAGTGATTGTTTCAGGGCCAAAATTATCAAAATTGGTTACCAAATCTGGTTCGATTTTCAAAGCTGTAAATCCAGTTAGCGAATCGAATTTTGCGGCAAGTTGTTCATCTGGTTCACAAGTTTCGGGAAGTTTTAAAATCTCTACAAACACAGCACTGGATGTTTCTTCTGGTGTAAGCGTAAAAATGAATTTGGAAACCAAATCTCTAGCTTTGGAAGCAAGTAGCGGAAGTTCTATCAAATTGTCAGGAAAAGCAGACTCGGGAGTTTACAGTGCAAGCAGCGGAAGTTCTATCTCAGCAGGCGATTTTGTAACCAAATCTGCAGTTGTGGATGCCTCTTCCGGAGCAAGTGTGAAAATCAATACAACAGAAAGTTTAACCGCAAGTGCAACATCCGCAGCATCTGTCCAGTACAGAGGAAATCCTTCTAAAGTGACAAAATCTGCCAATGAAACGACAGGCTCTACTATTAACGCAATCAATTAGAAATTATGTTAAAATTTATATACATTATCATTTTAGCGATTGTCGGTTTCTTTTTACAATCGTGTATGGTTTCTCAGAAAAAAGTTCACACCGATTTTTTTGACAATACAGGATTCAAAGAAAATTCGACTTTTGTCAGTATCAATGTTCCCAGTTTTTTAGCGAAGTCCTATGTGAAGCAAGCGTTGAGAGAAGATGGAGAGAGCCAGGAAGTGATAGATCTTGTAAAGAAAATCAGTGATGTCAAAGTCTTGATTGTAGAAAGTTCTAAAACGCCAGTTAAAGCAGAATTTCAAAAGTATCTTGCTAAAAATAATTACGAAGAATGGATGTCTGTAAAGCAACAAGGGAATCTGATAAGCCTTAATGCTAAGCAAACAGATGACGTTATCAATCGTATGATAATTACTGTAAGAGATGATAATGATGAAACGATTTTTGTAGATGTAAAAGGGAAGTTTACGCCAGATGATATTTCAAAAATCGTTAATGCCACCGAAAAAAATCAAATCAAAATCAAAAGGAATTAATTATTGAAGAAAAAGCCTGCAGATATAGATTTGCAGGCTTTTGGATAAAATTAATTATAATTAAAGTTTCTATGTTTCTAGAAAAGGGTAGTTGAAAGCTGTACTCTTGCGTACTTATGAGAAGGATTCCAGAGGACTCCAGCATTTACTGGGAAATTTGCATCAAATATTTTCAGGTTTCTTGTTGCCACAAGACCAACATTAACCAGGTCAAATTTGTTTTCGCCATTACCATACAAAAAAGTTGTTTCTCCTTTATTGTTGTCACCTGGATTAAGAGCAAAGCCTGCTCCAACCAAGGCTTTTAAATTGGTTTTCTTCCCTCGTATCAATGGGTAACTTGCTTCCACATAAGTAGAATATTTGTTGGCATCATATTCTCCTTTGTCGTTTAATTTCACTTCTCCTGCATTAGCTCCTCCATACAATAAAACATCGGCTTCTAATCTCAAAGGAAAATGGTCATTAAATTGATAGGAAGTTCTAAGATCTATTATATGAGCAGTTTTGGTGTGTCCGTAGTTGAAAATATCTTTTGAAGAAACAATTTCGTTGATGTTTCGAGAATTGAACAAATCCCAGAGCGCAATAGAAAGTCCTTCCGTTTTGTATTGGATGTAATAATTGATTTCCTTGTAATGGGTGTCATCGGAGTCATTAGAAATTGCCATGCCACCCCATATACCTATTTGGAAGTGTTTGTTTTTATCCAAATCATAATACAGCTGGGCTGTAACAGTTGGTTTGTCCGAGATTACCAAACCTCTCCATAAATGAGCTGTTTCTAGTCCTGCGGTAAGGTGTAGGTTTTCGGTAGGCTGAGGTTCTTCTTTTGCGAAGGCAAAAACAGATAGTAGACTGATGCCAAATGCGGCTATATATTTTTTCAAAGTAATAGTTTTTTTTGATTAATGAATTGCTTGATATGCTAAAATGGCTAAAATAGCTCCAACTATAGGTCCAATTACAGGGATCCAGGCGTACCCCCAATCGCTGGTTCCTTTACCTTTTATTGGTAAAATAGCATGCATGATTCTAGGTCCTAAATCTCTTGCGGGGTTAATAGCATAACCCGTAGTTCCGCCTAGAGATACACCAATAGCCCAGATTAATGTAGTAATTGGCCACAAGCCGATGCTGCCTACAGTTTCGCCTTGAGTGGATGCAAAGCTTGATGAGACAAAAATCAAAACAAAAGTTCCTAAAGCTTCTGAGAATAAATTGGACCATGTGTTTTTAATTGCAGGTCCGGTACTGTAGCAAGCAAGCTGAGCGCCTGGATCCTCAAAAGTAGCATCAAAATGATCTTTGTACATTAGCCAAACTAAGAAGGCTCCGGCCATTGCTCCTAGAAATTCTCCACCTAGATAAGAGATTAGCTCTGTAGAGGTAATTCCGTTTCCAATAAATGTAGCAATACTTACAGCGGGGTTTAGATGTGCTGCACTTCCCAAATTGAGAGCAACTGCCGCTCCGGAAAAAACGGCAAAAGCCCAACCTGCGGTAATGACAATTAATCCCGCTCCGTTACCTTTTGTTTTTTGTAATAATACATTGGCTACAACGCCATTTCCTAGAAGAATGAGAATCAATGTTCCCAATAATTCTGCGATAAAAATGTTTGACATGTTATAATAACCTGAGTTCGGGATA
>NZ_RJTU01000063.1 GCF_003730015.1 Epilithonimonas hominis
TTCTTTTCGCTTCCTCAGGACTCTTAATCTGTCATCTTGTTCCTGATTTGCGAGTGCAAAAGTAAAAAACTTTTTCCAATCTGCCAAAACTTTTTTGAAGTTTTTTTTTCGTAACCTCGAAATCTATTTTAGCTAATCTTTACATCTCCTTCTGCGCTCCTCCATCTCTCGATTCGGGACTGCAAAAATAGGGCGGAATAATCTGTACTTGCAAACGGAATTAACAATCAGTTTACAATTGTGTAAAACTAGCATAATTAAACATCTGTAAAACAGACTAATATAACTACATTTAAAGTTATCCACATTATGTTGAACAGCTACAAACTGTTAGATTATTTAAGTTTTATGGAAAATGCGGCAGGGATAGCAGCGGTTATCCTTTTGCTTTTGCTCGGATTGTGAGGGTAAAGTTCAATTTGGCGAAATGTTCTTTATATATATAAAAGTTAAAATAATGACAAAAAAAGCAAAAGATATGAGCGGATAGCCCGGTGACAAAAATAGCCTGGGAGAGTTTGGGCTTTTTGGCAGCTGCCCAAATGCTATTTTATCTTTTAAAAGAAATAATTAAAGTTGAAAGGGATTCTTAAAATTCAAACTAGTATTGAATTTTAAATTTGGTTTTGGAATTTTTCATACTTATTATATTTATAGTATGAAAGTGATAAGCCTAGTGTGTCTGCAACGGCATCTAAAACTTCTAGTGAACGACCGAGTTTCATGATATCTTGCAAAATTTCTGTAAGCAATGCGTAAGAAATCAGAATCAGAAAAAAGTAAAGTAAAGGCGTTTTGGGAAAACGAAGTCTAAAGAAAAATCCCAAAAGAAAGAAAATGGTAAAATGAATGAGCTTATCCAAATGCGGAAACATAAAGAAATATTCTTTATTCTCTACGCCCGGACGTAAAAGCATATAAGTAAGAAATGCCCAATAAATGGGCAATATAATCTTACTGTATTTTGTTATGATATTATCCAACAACTTCTTGGTATTCTTCTGCAGATAATAGCGTTGATAAATCTGCTGAGTCAGCAATCTTCAGTTTGATAATCCAACCTTTTCCATACGGATCAGTATTCAGCAATTCTGGTTGATCTTCTAGATCTGCATTAACTTCTAAAACTGTACCTGCTACTGGAAGATAAAGGTCGGAAACAGTTTTAACTGCTTCTACACTTCCGAATACATCACCTTCGCTTAGATCTTCGTCAACAGTATCAACATCTACGAAAACGATATCTCCCAATTCTCCTTGGGCATAATCTGTAATTCCGATAGTTGCTGTATCGCCTTCTACTTTAATCCATTCGTGGTCTTTGGTGTACTTTAGTTCTGATGGTGTGTTCATTTTCTTAGATTAGGTTTTGGCAAATTTAATTATATAATTAGGATATAACAATAGAATAAAAATAAATTACAAAAAAAAAGTAAACAAATTTGCGAGGTCACTGAAAAACCCTTCACATTAGATTAGCCCCATTTAGTTGGGATTAAAATAAGAGCTTATTATGAGATTTAAAAATCTTTAATAAGCTCTTTATTTTTTTGTAAGTTATTTTTTTGGATTTTTTTAGTTGTGATTTTAGAGCGTATTTCGAGTGATTATGAAAAATGGGCTATAGAGATTACTTTTCTCTACAATAATTTCAGGATTCTCTTGAGATTGACTGCGAAAATAGCCATTGCACCCTGCATCTGCATATTTTCTATACCATAAGATGTAGCTCTGTCGTACTCGTGTACATTCTTCAGTTCACTGTTTCTGGCTTCGATTTTATAGCGGTGTTTTGATTCCTCTTTGTAATATTCACTTTCCTGAAAAACCATCTGATCCTGATGCAA
>NZ_RJTU01000026.1 GCF_003730015.1 Epilithonimonas hominis
TCAAGTAGTCATTTTAATTTTTATTGATTTCGGATATTTTCAATTCTTTTATTAAAATTTTTATTACCCGATGGACGAAGCTAAACAAAAAGAAATATTAGAAAGGCTGAATATAGCCAATAAAAATACATTAGGCGAAACTTTAGAGATTATATATACAGATGTGTCGGAAAATCACCTTTCTGCAACTATGCCAGTCAACTCAAGAGTTCATCAGCCTTACGGTATTCTTCACGGTGGTGCAAGCTGTGTTTTGGCAGAAACTTTGGGTTCTTGTCTTTCATTGATTAATGTTGATATTACCAAATCTGTTCCGGTTGGAACCAATATCAACAGTAATCATTTGAGAGCAAAACGAGAAGGCATCGTGACTGGAACAGCAACTTTTATCCGAAAAGGAAATACAATGCATGTTTCTCAAATTGAAATCCGTGATGAAAAAGGAAATCTTATCAACCACACAACTATGACGAATAATATCGTTCCGGTTGGTAAAGTTTAAATCTTCGCAGATGTTAGTTTTTAAGCTTCCAGAGAGTGATAAATTTTTCTGTACAGATAATTCAGCAGGCGTAAGTCTGGTTTCTTTCGTGAGTTTTGACAGCAAAACGGTGCTTGATTTCAAAGGTAACCTATGCGAAATATCGAAAGAAGAAATTCTGAATCTTAATGTTTCTCCAAAAAGCAAAAGTCCTCTGTTAGAAATTGCTAAGGAAACGCCAGAATCTTATGCCCATAAAATATCCCAAGCCAAAGATTTTATTGAGAAAAACGAACTCAAAAAATTAGTTCTTTCCAGGAGGAAATTACTAATGTATCTTGATATTGATTCTGAAAAAAAATTATCCCTAGCGAAAAGCTTTCTGAAATTTTCCGAAAGTTACCCTTCTGCATTTTGTTATTTATTCGAGAAAAATGGTGAAATCTGGATGGGAGGTTTTTCCGAAGTATTAGGAAAGTTTGATAAAAACACTAATATTTTTGAAACAATGAGTGTTGCAGGAACACTTCCACTGGAGGAAAATTGGAGTGATAAGGAAATCGAAGAGCAGAAAGCTGTAACGGATTACATCCACTCTATTCTCAGAAAATTTTCTTCTAATCTTAAAGTCTCTTCTACCAAAGATTTGATTTCCGGCAATATCAAACATCTTAAAACAGATTTTTCCGCAGAAATTAACTCTGAAAGTCTGGACAAAATTATTTCAGAATTACATCCCACACCGGCTGTCTGTGGTTTTCCTAAAGAACTTTGTGCACAGGGAATTAAAAGTATAGAGCATTTTAACCGTGAGCTCTACGCTGGTTATATAAAAGTAGAGACTGAAGATTTTATTTATTATTTTGTAAATCTTCGGTGTGCCAGCTTTTTTAAAAATTATGCAATACTCTTTGCCGGCGGTGGAATTACTTTAAAAAGTGACGCTCAAAAAGAATGGACTGAAACAGAGCTAAAATCTCTTGCAATACAAAACAATCTTGTTTTCATTTGATTTCTTGGGAAGATTTAATTTACCTGTATTATAAAAAAAGATGATCACTTACGGTCATCTTCTTTGTAGTATTTTGTCAGCGTTTTTACAAACTTACCTGGATTTTAAATGCTGAATTAATTCTGATCTTCATTTGAGTAGCAACAGATTCTGTACCTCTCATTTTTAAATAAATAGACGCTTGTGAAGATTTAAGATAGTTCATTAATTCTAGATCTGCAACTGGCGTAAAATTGAGAGCGGTCTCGCTTGTATTATTTGATACCGAAGCTACTTTAATCTCACCTACATTGGGCGCTTTGATCCACAATTCTGCATCTTTTACTTTATTCAGTTTAATTTCGTTATTATTAGACGAACTTATATAATCTATTGAAAAGCTGGATAGTTTTGCCGACTTTAGATTGTTGACAGACATATTTTGGAATCTGCTTTTGATTTCCTCATCCAGATTCAGATTGAGCGGCATATCCGGTGATACTACATATTCTGTTGTAACGACAAAAGGAATATCAGCATCAAAATTATTATTGATCGCAAAAGGAACCGGAATAGTGATATCTACATTATCATCTAATTTACTACAACTATTGCTTATACCTGCTGAAAAAAGCAACACAGAAAGCATTATTGAACCAACAATTAATTTTCTCATATCTATTCTTTGGTATTATGCATATAAATATGTGCCAAGTTAAAGCGTGATATTTTTAGCATCTTCTGGAGAATGTTTGTATCTAAAAACAATAGCAAATAAAATCCCAATTATCAAGGCGTAAATCGCGAAGATATACCAGCTTATTTCCCAGCCTTTTAATTGTTCGATAATATCAGTTTTAGAAAAGACAAAATGATTAACAACTTCACCAGCAACTAACATCCCTAGAGTAGCACCAAAACCATTGGTCATCATCATAAAAACGCCTTGTGCACTAGATCTGATCTCCGGAGAGGTTTCTTTATCCACGAATAGTGAACCTGAAACATTGAAAAAATCAAATGCAACACCGTAAACAATCATTGATAATATAAACATCCAAACGTTGGAACCTGGATCGCCTAAACCGAAGAGGCCAAATCTCAAAAACCAAGCAAACATTGACATCAACATGACTTTTTTGATTCCGAATTTTTTTAAGAAAAACGGGATTAAAAGAATACAAAGTGTTTCCGAAACCTGCGACAGAGATATTAACGCGTTCGCATTATTTGCTCCCCAGCTATTTGTATATTCTGGAATATCCTTAAAACTTGTTATAAAAGGATTAGCATAACCATTCGTGATCTGCAGAGAAACTCCTAAAAACATAGAAAAAATAAAGAAAATTGCCATCTTTCTTTCTTTGAACAATGCAAAGGCTTTAAGTCCAAGCGCATCAGAAAGTGATTTCTTTTCTTTATTATTACTAATGGGAACATTTGGTAATGTAAAGGAATATAGAAATAAAAGTAAGCCCAATATTGCCGAAACAAAAAATTGATTATAGTTATTCTGGAAACTTAAAAAATTCTTATCTCCCGCAAAGCTAATAGAAAACTGTCCATCCAAAGTTCCCGCAAAATTGACAAACAACATTGCACAGATAAAACCAACTGTACCCAGAGTTCTTATCGGTGGAAAAGCCTTAATGGTATCAAAACCATTGCTTACGAGTATGCCATAAGCAGAAGAATTGGAAAGCGCAATAGTCGGCATATAGAATGCCACACTTACTGAATATAAAGAGAATAATGTAGAAAAATCAACATTGGAGCCAGAAGTCATTCCATAGTAACCCGCAGCAGCAAGAAAAACCGCAGCAACTAGATGACATATCCCTAATAGTTTTTGTGCAGGAATCCATCTGTCCGCAATAATCCCCATAATTGCCGGCATAAAAATAGAAACAATCCCCTGCATCGCATAAAAAAGTCCAATTTTTGAACCTAGTCCTACCGCACCTAGATAATTGCCCATCGATGTCAAATAAGCGCCCCAAACTGCAAATTGCAGGAAATTAAGTATAATTAATCGTAATTTTAAATTCATATCTTAAAATGATAATATATATTTATTCTATTTTTTTATTTCTTCGTTTGATTTCCTCCTGTAACCTGAGTGCTGTATCATAATCTTCTTCTTTTACAGCATCATTCAGCAATTGGTTTAGTTCTTCTACAGAAACTTCCGAGAGATCGTTGAAATCCGTTAAAACTTCTTCCTCTTCCGCTTCCATTTTCTGAGTTTCTTCGAGTTCTAATAAAATCCCAGCCTCGTTTAAAACGTCTGAAGTTGTATAAATAGGCGCATCAAAACGAACAGCCATTGCAACAGCATCAGAAGTTCTTGCATCCAAAATCAGTTCTTCGTCTGTTAACGGATTTTTGAAATTAATATTGGAGAAAAAAACGCCGTCTTTGATTTGATAAATAATGACAGATTCTAATTTAAAACCTGTATTTTTCACAAACTGAGCGAAAAGATCGTGCGTCAAAGGACGTGGCGGATTGAGATCTTTTTCTAATCCTAAAGAAATGGATTGTGCTTCAAAATTCCCGATAACAACTGGTAATTTAACCGATGTTTCTTCATGTTCCAATAACAGCGCATAAGCTCCAGATTGCGTCTGGCTGTAGGAGATTCCTCTAATGATTAATTTTTTATAATCCATTTAGCAAATATAAAATTTTTTGTTAATTTTCATTTAGGATTTGTCGATTTTTACATAGTTTGCGTTATAAAATCATTATATTTTTGAGCATTTTCTTTTCCGAATCCTTAAAGTGTTGAATTGCAGCAGTCCGGCTTGAGCGGAAATCCTTTTTACGCAACGAAGTGGAGTGAAAAGATTGACTTCGTCGAACCTAAAGGTTTGGGAGCGGAAGGCGGAAATAGCTGCCAAAATAATGATACTTATTAAAAAAAAAAAACCTGAATCAATGACTCAGGTTCTATATTTTATGAAAATTGAATTAAGCTTTCAATGCTTTGATTTTCTCTGTTAATGCAGGAATAATTTGGAAAGCGTCCCCCACTACTCCATAATCTGCAGATTTGAAGAAAGGTGCTTCCGCATCATTATTAATCACAACAATGGTTTTGGAACTGTTAACTCCTGCCAAATGCTGAATTGCGCCGGAAATACCAACTGCAATGTAAAGATTTGGAGAAATTGCTTTCCCAGTTTGTCCAACGTGCTCATTGTGACCTCTCCAACCGATATCGGAAACCGGTTTTGAACAAGCTGTAGCTGCGCCTAGAACATTAGCAAGATCTTCGATCATTCCCCAATTTTCCGGACCTTTCAAACCTCTACCCGCAGACACTACGATTTCCGCTTCTTTTAGGTCTAGCTTCCCGGAAGACTGTTCGTGATTAATCACTTTGGTGTCTTCGTTTGCAATGCTTAATTCTTTCACTTCTTCTGAACCGGAAGCTGCATTTTCTTTAACACCAAAAGCATTCTGAGAAACTGTTACAATAACGCCAGCTGCATCTGCTTTTGCGTGCATAAAACCTTTTCCAGAGAAAGCTTTTCTCTTAACTTGGAAAGGTGAAGTGCTTTCTGGAACATCAATCACATTCGTAATCAATGAATAATTTTTCTGGATTGCCAACATTGGCGCTACAGAAGATGCATCTGTTGTATGTGGGAAAACGATGATGTTTCCGTCTGCAATTTGGTTAACTGCTTCTGCATAAGCCTTAGCACTGAAGTTTTTAAGACCGGCATCTTTTACATTCACCACTTTATCTGCTCCATATTTGTAAAGCAAATCTGAAGAATCTGTTGGGTTGATAGAAATTGCAGTTACTGAATCTCCAGTTTTTGCTGCAATAGCTTTTGCGTAAGAAACGGCTTCAAATGCTGCTTTTTTGTAAACTCCGTTTATATTTTCTGCGTATACGAATACTGCCATAATTTTTAATTTTTGTCAGATGTCAGAAGTCAGAAGTTTTCGAACTTGACTCTGAAATCGTGAATTTGATTAACTAAATAATATTTTTATGAAGGTGGAATTCTCATCGGACATCTAACTTCCGACTTCCAACTTTAGATTACTTTCGCTTCTTCGTGAAGTAATCTTACCAACTCGTCAAGGTTATCCGCAGAAACCAATTTAACAGCTGCTCTTGGCGCAACACTGTCAAAAGAAACGGCTTCCACCTTCACTTCAGAATTGGAAGGTTCCACCACCTGAAGAGGTTTTGTTCTTGCAGACATGATACCTCTCATATTCGGGATTATCAAATCTTTTTCATCTACCAAACCTTTTTGTCCTGCAACAACAGCTGGTAGTTTAACCGAAATAGTTTCTTTACCACCTTCGATTTCTCTAACCGCAGTCGCTTCTGAACCATTCACTTCTAATCCAACACTTGCATTAACGAAAGCATAATTCAGTAATTGAGCAACCATTCCTGGAACTGCTCCTCCATTATAATCAATGGATTCTTTTCCTGTAAGAATTAGGTCATAACCTCCGTCTTGAGCAACTTTTGCAATTTCTTTCGCTACAGAGAAACTGTCTTTAGCTTCTGCATTAACTCTCACTGCATCATTCGCTCCGATTGCCAAAGCTTTTCTGATAACCGCTTCTGTTCCTGCATCTCCAACGTTCACAACCGTTACAGTTGCACCTTGAGATTCTTGTAATTTTATAGCTTTTGTTAAAGCAAACTCATCTAATGGATTAATTACCCACTGAATTCCGTTTTTGTCAAAAGCAGATTTATCTGCTGTAAAATTAATTTTACTTGTAGTGTCCGGAACGCTACTGATACAAACTAATATTTTCATCGTATTATTGATATATTTTGTTATATGAATGTCGCTAATTTATATAAAAAATACTATGCATGCATAATTTATTGTTATTTATTAAATAGTTTTCTGAAATGCTTTATTAATAGGGTATTTAGAATCTTTACAAATAATATTTACTATTAAAGTTGTATTAATCGATATAAATTAATGACGATTTCGAAGACTTAAATCACGAAATTTGAATTAATTAAATTATTTCTTTACCTGACTCGCTCTGAATTCAATTTTACTTGGCAAAACACGAGGATTCATATTCAGCATATCGAGGACAAGATTTCCCATATCTTCCGGCTGGATTTTCCATTCATCTTTTTCAGAAGGAACATTTCCGTTGAAATAAGTGGCAACGGAACCTGGCATTATGGTTGAAACTTTGATATTGTATTTTCTAAGGTCAATCATCGCAGCTTGTGTGAAGCCAACAACGCCAAACTTCGAAGCATTATATCCAGCTCCATTTTCAAAGAAATTAGTTCCTGCAAGACTTGCAATTGTAATGTAATAACCTTCTGATTTTTTCAATTCCTCAACAGAAGCCTTCAAAGTGTAGAAACATCCTGTCAAATTAGTTTCCTGCATTGCGTTCCAATCTTCGATTGACAATTCATCAACCGGTTTGAAGATTCCTAAACCCGCATTCGCAATCACAACATCCACTCTTCCGAGTCTTTCAACAATTTTCGAAATTGCATTTTCTTCATCTTCGAAATTTCTAACATCTGAACTCACTCCAAAAACACTTTCTGAAATGGTTTTAAGTTCAAAAACAGCTTTATCAACATCTTGTTGTTTTCTTCCACTAATAGCCACTTTGTGACCATTTTTCAACAGAACTTCTGCAATCCCGAAACCGATTCCTTTGGTTCCACCTGTGATATAAATAACTTTTGACATAATTTTTAAAAATTTTATTTGAAGCACATAGTCACATAGTTTTTTGTTTAAGATTAAATAGAAAACTAATTTAAACTATTATCTAATCTTTTTGAATTAAAATTGATTTTCTATGTGATTATGTAGTTTAGGTTATGATTAATTTTAATAAAAAAGACAGCCTTAACTGTCTTCAATTTTTTATCCTTTTGCGTAAAACTCAAAGAAATAAGGGATACTTTCGATTCCTTTATAATAGTTATACAATCCGTAATGCTCGTTCGGTGAATGGATTGCATCTGAGTCCAAGCCAAATCCCATTAATACAGATTTAGCTCCAAGAACTTTCTCAAACAAAGAGGTAATGGGAATACTTCCACCACTTCTGTAAGGTAAAACTTCTTTACCAAATGCTTTTTCCATTGCTTTTTTAGCAGCCAAAAATTCTTTGGTGTTGCTTTCCAAAACGTAAGGCATTCCGCCGTGATGTGGCGTCACTTTTACTTTAACACTTTTTGGAGCAATTTTCTCAAAATATTGAGTGAATTTTTCTGTGATTTCTTCAGGTGTTTGATTTGGAACCAATCTCATCGAGATTTTAGCAAAAGCTTTAGAAGCAATTACCGTTTTTGCGCCTTCGCCAGTGTAACCGCCCCAGATTCCGTTAACATCCAAAGTTGGTCTGATAGAAGCTCTTTCCAAAGTCGTATAACCTTCTTCTCCTTGAATATCACTAAGATTGATTGATTTCTTGTAAGCTTCCGGATCGTCTTTCAGTTTGTTCATTTCCTTTCTGTCTTCATCAGAAACAATTAGAACATTGTCATAAAAACCATCAATAGTGATATGTCCTTTTTCATCAATTAATTCGCCAATCATTTTTGAAAGAACATTAATTGGATTCGGAACTGCACCACCGTAAAGTCCAGAATGTAAATCACGATTCGGACCTTTTACTTCAACTTCCACATAACTTAGACCGCGTAAACCTGTTGTAACAGTTGGCTGTTCATTGGAGTAAATATGAGTATCTGAAATCAAAATCACATCACAGCTTAATTTTTCTTTATTTTCTTCGAGGAAATCTGCCAAACTTGCAGAACCTACTTCCTCTTCTCCTTCAATCAAAAATTTAACATTACAAGGCAAGGAATCTGTTTTCATCATTGCTTCGAAAGCTTTGACGTGCATAAAGAATTGTCCTTTGTCGTCCGCAGAACCTCTTGCGAAAACCGCACCTTCCGGATGAAGTTTTGTAGTTTTAACAACCGGCTCGAAAGGATCGCTAGTCCATAATTCTAAAGGATCAGCTGGCTGAACGTCATAATGTCCGTAAACCAAAACTGTTGGCAAGTTTGCATCGATAATTTTTTCTCCAAAAACGATTGGATAACCTTTGGTTTCAAGTATTTCTACATTGTCTGCTCCTGCAGCTTGAAGATGTTTTGCTACCTCATCTGCACATTTCAGAACTTCAGATTTGTAAGCCGGATCTGCACTGATGGAAGCAATTCTAAGGATATCAAATAATTCATCAAGGAATCGCTGCTTGTTTTCTTGGATGTATGTTTGTGTTGTACTCATTTTTTATGAATGATATAGTTTATTTTTAAACGCAAAGTCCGCAAAGATTTTTTTAAATTATTGAGGATATTTCTAAGTTTACAAAGGCGTAAAACCTAGCAAGAAAATATGGCTCAATATTAAATCTAATTATCAATTTGAGGTTCGTAAAAATAAAAAATGTCCTGCAAACGCAAGACATTTTTTATTATAATATTTTTATAAAATTATTAGTGGTGCTCAGCAGGAGCGTCAGCTGTTGCAGCTGGTTTAGCTTCTGAAGTTACTGTCTTAGCAGAATCTGCTACAACGTGAGAAACAGCTTTTGTAGAATCTGCAGTTGGATGATAAGTTCCGTGAGGCGCGTTTGGATCGTCATATCTCACAACATCGTCAGTTTTTTTCAAACGTCCTTTGTTCCCGCCAGCAGGAAGATCACAAGATACAACTAAGATAGCGGAAGCCAGTAATATTACAGATTTTTTCATATGTTTATCTTTATTTACAATAGGTCATATGCAATCGCCATCTTGAACTATTACCTATTTTAATCAGGTTTTGACATATGGCGATGTCATTTTTTATTATTTAACGTGTCAAAAGTAGTGAAATTGAGATTTTCTGCAAAATTATTTTTTGTAAAATGTGTGATGTAAAAAGTAAAATGTAATTTGTCTAATTAATTTGTCTTAGTTTTATTACAAATCGCGAATCGAAGAACGATTGTTTCAGCTTTGCGAAGCGCGCCCCGACCTGAGTGGAGCTCTTTTTCTTTTTTTGCAAAAAAGAAAAAAGCGGGAACGGAGGGCGGATAAAGGCGCCCAAATTAATAGATTGAAGTGAATCTTGAGTTTGAGAATAAAAAAAACCTGACTCGGCTGAATCAGGTTTTGAAAATTATATTTCGGTAATTATTTTTTTCTTTCGAGAACTTCGTCTACCATTCCGAATTCTTTGGCTTCGGTAGAGGTCATCCAGTAATCTCTGTCAGAGGCTTTTTCTACCCACTCGTAAGTTTGGCCAGAGTGGTTAGATATAATGTCGTACAATTCTTTTTTCAACTTCAACATCTCTCTTAGGTTGATTTCCATATCAGAAGCTACACCTTGTGCACCACCAGAAGGCTGGTGAATCATTACTCGAGAATGCTTTAGAGCAGAGCGTTTCCCTTTTTCGCCCGCTACCAAAAGAACCGCGCCCATAGAAGCAGCAATTCCTGTACAGATTGTCGCTACATCTGGCTTGATGATTTGCATTGTGTCATAAATTCCCAATCCTGCGTAAACACTTCCTCCTGGAGAGTTGATGTAGATTTGAATATCTTTCGCAGAGTCAGAACTTTCTAAGAATAATAACTGCGCTGTGATGATATTCGCTACCTGGTCATCGATTCCTGTCCCAAGGAAAATGATTCTGTCCATCATCAATCTTGAAAAAACGTCCATCTGTGCAACGTTCATTCTTCTTTCCTCCATAATATAAGGCGTAAGATTGGTTGGGTTGAACATTCCCATATATTGGTCCGTTACCAGACCGTTGTTTCCCATATGTTTTACCGAGAAATCTCTGAATTCTTTTTTAATGTCCATATTATATTTGGTTATTTTAAAATCTTTATTGAGTTTGCAATTTCTATTCCTTTGCTAAAGTAGGACTTTCTGTCATTAGAATTTTGGTTTTCGTTTTGAATGGAAAATAGCATCGATATATATAATTTTCTCCCGCTCTTCAATCCAATAAATTATCAGAAAAGGGAAACGAATCAACGGAATCCTTCTCAAATCTTCTTTATCATTATATTTCTCAAATATAAGTGGATTATTTTCTATTAGATTTAAATAATATTCGATCTCTTCAATGAGCTCGAATCCTAGATTTAGTCTCTTATTTTCATACCAATAAAAAGATTCTTCCAATTCTTCGGAAGCTGGTTTTAAGAAGATAATTTTATAATTCAATTCGAAAGCCTTTTTTTAAGATCTGTCCAATTTTCGGTTTCAATCTTTCCCGCTTCAAAATCTTTTTTTCGTTTTAAAGCTATTTCCCATTGATCTTCAGAAACTTCAGTTTCCTTAATTAAAAGTTTTGCAATTTCTTTTTTTTCGTTTGGATTCAATTTTTTTATAACTGTCAAAAGCTCATCGAAAGGAAGATTAATAGATATTTGCATTGTATTATTTTTATCAAATTTAGAAAATATTCTTAAAAGTCTATGAGACTTTTTGTCACAAAATACGAAATAATTCGCTGTCTAATTTGTTTTTGAGTTGAGTCAAGAGAATTATTTTTTGATAAATATTTGTGTTATCTTGCTCATTATCTGTTGTATTCTTGAGGTCGTTGATTAACTTCACAACATATTCTCTTTTATGTCTCAAAATAATATCAGAAACTAATTTTGGAACCACTTCTTCCTCGGAACTGAAATAGATATTGAACTTGTTCCAATTGCTTGTATGATAGTTTTCTATGAGTGCATTGGCTAGTTTGCCAGAGATTTCTTCATCCATCATATTGAAGAAAAAATTACCCGATCTTATTTCGTTTTGAAGAATACCTTCTTTGATTTCGGAAATAATGGTTTTATGAATGTCCAATTGAATTTCACATTCATCTTCTTCTAAATGATTTAGAATTTCTTCAATGACTGTAATTTTATAATCATTGCCTTCGGAATCTTTTCTGTCTAAGACAAAATCGCCATATTTCAGCATCAAATCAACCAATTTTTCCTCCTGCAGCACCAATGGGTTTACCGAAAAAGTACCTTCCTGAACGATTTCTAATTTTGGAGCAACCTTTTTCTCTTCAAATTTAGGCTTTGATTCCTGCTGTTGTGTAACATTAGTCTGAATCTGAAGCTCATTGAACAAACTTTGTTCGCTCAACCCAAATTTATTCGAAACTTCTTTAAGATAAACCTCACGTTTCAAAGCATTCTGAACAAAAGCGACCGATTTTACAATATCACGGATAGATTCTGCCTTTTTGATGGGGTCATTTCCTGCATCTTTCAGGAGAATTTCTGCTTTGAAATCGATGAAATCCTTGGCTTCTTTATCTATGAAATTTTCCACATATTCCTGTGGATGTTTTCTCGCAAAAGAATCGGGGTCATCGCCATCTGGAAAGAGAAGAACACGGATATTCATTCCCGCAGAAAGCAACATATCGATACTTCGGAAACTCGCCTTGATTCCTGCTTTATCACCATCGAAAAGAATGGTTACATTTTCCGTTAATCTTTTGATGAGTTTGATTTGTTCTGTTGTCAAAGAGGTTCCAGAACTCGCCACAACATTTTCAATTCCACTTTGATGAAGTGAAACCACATCCATATAACCTTCTACCAAAAGACAGAGATTCTTTCTAGAAATAGATTGTTTTCCTTGATTTAGACCGTAAAGAACGTTGGATTTATGGTAAATTTCGGTTTCTGGAGAGTTAAGATACTTGGCCGTTTTGACATTATTTTTAAGAATTCTAGCACCAAAACCCAAAACTCGACCAGAAAAACTATGGATCGGGAAAACCACTCTGTCACGGAATCTATCAATTCCAGAAGGTGTATTTTCTGGAAAAATGGACAACCCTGATTTTTCAAGAATATCTTTGGAATAAGCTTTTTCTAGAGCAAACTCGGTAAAAGCATTTTTCTTTTCAGGTGAATAACCCAGTTGAAATTTCTTAATTATATCATCACGAAGTTCTCTTTCCTTAAAATAAGAAAAACCAATCATCCTCCCCTCTTCCGAGTTCCAAAGCTGATCTTGAAAAAAGTCATTGGCAACTTCGTGAATCTTATAAAGTAAATCCTTTTCGGTTTGGGACTGTTTTTCTTCTTCAGAATATTCTCGGACATTTTCTTCTATCTCGATTCCGTATTTTTTTGCCGCATACCGAAGCGCTTCGGGATAAGTAAAATTTTCGATTTCCATCAAGAAAGAAATCGCCGTACCTCCTTTACCAGAGGAGAAATCTTTCCAAATCTGTTTACTTGGAGAAACAACAAAACTGGGCGATTTTTCTTCGTGAAAAGGACTCAAACCTTTGAAGTTTGAGCCTGCTCTTTTCAGTTGGACATATTCACCAATGATTTCTTCTACACGGATGGTAGAAAATATTTTATCAATCGTCTCTTTCGTAATCACGATGTAAAGGTAATAATTAGTTTTAATTTTTATTCTGAAATAAAATCTGCAGAAACCTTATTTTTGTAAAAAAAATCAGATGCAATTTACAATTCATCAGCTCGAAGAATGGAAAGATATTGTCAATCAAATCATTCCGAATCTTCAACATAACATTCTTCTTCTAAAAGGCAATTTGGGCGCAGGAAAAACAACTTTTTCTCAATTTTTGCTTAAAGAATTGGGAAGCTCAGACGAAATCTCCTCTCCAACTTACTCTATTGTGAATGAATATGATACACCGAAAGGAAAAGTATTTCATTTTGATTTGTACCGATTAAAATCTGTGGAAGAAGCGTACGATTTCGGAATTGAGGAGTATCTTGACAATGGTTATCTCTCGATTATAGAATGGCCGGAAATCTATACGGACGAACTGGAAGGTTACGATTTTCACGAAATGATCATTACTAATACAGAATATGGAAGAGAAATCGAGTTTAATTAATCATAACAGTAAATTGTTTTATCTTTGCTTTAGATTTTGAACAATGATTCGTTTTTTATGAGCAGTACATCAACCATATTTACACCTTTTACAGAAGAAGAACTGATTCCAAAGGAAGAAAAACTAGAAGTTGTAAAAAAAGGAAAAACCTTCAGCATTGGGATTCCAAAAGAAACTTGTCTGAACGAAAAAAGAACGTGCATCATTCCGGATGCAGTTCAGATTTTGGTAAATAATGGACACAAGGTCATCATAGAAAGTGGCGCCGGATTGGGTTCCCATTTTGCCGACATCTTGTATTCCGAAGCTGGTGCAGAGATTACAAACGACCCAAAAGTTGCGTTTTCGCAGGACTTGGTTCTGAAAATAAATCCACCAACCGAAGAAGAAATTGAATATCTGAGACCGATGACTTATTTGATTTCGGCTTTGCAAATCAACCTTCGTGACAAAGATTATTTCCTGAAATTAGCTTGTAAAAAAGTCAACGCTATTGCTTTCGAATTCATAATGGATGAGTACAAGCAACTGTCATTAGTAAGATTAATTGGCGAAATCGCTGGGAGCGTCTCCATCCTTTATGCATCTGAATTATTGGCAATGTCCAACGGATTGATGCTTGGCGGAATCACTGGTGTTCGTCCGACGGAAGTTGTGATTTTAGGCGCTGGAATTGTGGGAGAATTTGCAACCAAAGCTGCGATTGGACTTGGTGCAAGTGTCAAGGTATTTGATAATTCATTATCAAAACTTCGAAGACTTCATACTTTGGTGGACAGCCGCGTTCCAACATCTGTCATCGATCCAAAAGAATTGACAAAATCGCTTAGAAGAGCCGATGTTGTTATAGGAGCTTTACCAAGACTTAATCTTCCACCAATCGTTACCGAAGATATGGTAATGAAAATGAAAAAAGGAAGTGTCATCATCGATATCACCATCGATAATGGAAAAGTGATTGAAACTTCAGAATTAACGACAACAGAAAAACCATTTATTGTAAAACACGATGTTATCCATTGCGGTTTACCGAATTTGACTTCACGAATGCCGAGAACCACAACGAAAGCTGTGAGCAATTTCTTCCTAAGTTATCTGTTAGGTTACGACGAAGAAGGCGGTTTCGAGAATATGCTGGTTCACAAAAACGAAATCAAACAATCTCTTTATATGTACAAAGGAAGACATACGAAACAATTGATTTGCAATAAGTTCGACCTTCCTTATCACGATATCAATCTTTTGATTTTTTAAATTTCATTAATGCTAAAAAAATTAAAATTCTACGCTATCGGTTTGATTCCAGGCTTGTTAATCGTATTTTTCATACTCAATCAAAAAGGGACAAGTTGTTCTTATTTCCCTAATGACAGAGTAATTGCGGAAACTTTGACCAAAGATTTTACCTATTCTCCAACTTTTAAATCTGAACTTCAAGTAAATAAAATCTCAGAACAATTCTTGAAAGACAGCATCATATCTGGTGGGAAAATTGATTTTGACAGAAGCAAAGCGCAAGCAAAACCGTGTCCAAAATACCTTTTGCTTTATCCGAAAAAGAATCCAAAATTCGAAGTCAATTATTCTAAATGTAAAGAAAAAGCAGAATTTACTTCTTTAAAAAAACTGAAATAATTAGCTCAAAAATTCAGAATTAATTTCTATCTTCGTTTTGTGAAAACAACAAACAGAACATATTATTATGCAATTTTGACCCTGAAACAGGATTAGGATTCGTATGTAAAAATATCAAAACCTCGTCCTAAAGACGGGGTTTTTTCGTTAAAAAAATTGAAAATAAAATGAAGATAAGCATTATAGGAACAGGATTGATTGGCGGGTCTATCGCCTTGAAATTAAAAGAGAAAAACTTTACCAATTTCGTTTACGGGATTGACCAGAATGAAGAAAACCTCAACAAAGCGCTTGAACTCAATATCATTGATGAAAAAGCAGATTTTGAAGCAGGAATCAAGAACTCAGAATTAATTATTATTTCTATTCCCGTAGATTCTGCTAAGAAAATATTACCTGATGTTTTGGACATGATTAATGAAAAACAGGTGGTGATGGATGTTGGCTCTACGAAATCCGGAATTGTAGATGCTATCAAAAATCATCCAAATAGAAAACGTTTCGTAGCTTTCCACCCGATGTGGGGAACGGAAAATTCTGGTCCAAATGCTGCAACTAAAGACAGTTTTACTGGAAAAGCAGCCGTGATTTGTAACAAGGAAGAATCTGACGAAAATGCTTTGGAAATTGTAGAAAAAGTGATTGAAGCTTTGGAAATGCATCCCATTTATATGAATGCCGATGCGCACGATATTCACACCGCTTACATTTCGCATATTTCACACATTACTTCTTATGCGCTTGCTAACACCGTTTTGGAAAAGGAACGTGAAGAAGACACGATTTTCCAATTGGCGAGTTCCGGTTTCTCAAGTACAGTTCGTTTGGCAAAATCACATCCGGAAATGTGGGTTCCTATTTTCCGTCAGAACAAAGAAAATGTTTTGGATGTTCTTAATGAACATATTTCGCAGCTTAGAAAATTCAAATCTGCTTTGGAGAAAGAGAATTTTGATTATTTGGAGGAATTGATTGTGAATGCTAATAAGATTCGGGGGATTTTGGATAAATAGCTTTATTTGTCATTCCGAAGGAATCTAGACGTAGAAATTCCTACAGAATGACAATATTGCGTTTTTGTGTGAAAATATTGTTTTTATGTCTAATCTGCAGCCCGGCTTGAGCGGAGCTCTTTTTCTTTTTTCACAAAAAAGAAAAAAGCGGGAGCGGAAGACGGATTAAGCTGCCCAAATCATTCTATTTATCAAACTGATTCGGATGCTGTTTCTTGATGTCTTCTACTGTTCCAAGAACTTTATCTTTCAGCGAATTCTGATATTTCTGAAGTTTTTCTGAAACTTCGGAATCGGAAGTTCCTATAATTTTTGCTGCGAGAATTCCGGCATTCGTTGCGCCATTCAAAGCAACCGTTGCAACAGGAATCCCAGAAGGCATTTGCAGAATCGATAAAACAGAATCCCAACCATCGATAGAATTGCTGGATAAAATAGGAACGCCAATCACAGGCAAAGTTGTACAACTGGCAACCATTCCTGGAAGATGCGCCGCGCCTCCTGCTCCAGCGATAATGACTTTCAGACCTCTTTCCTTCGCTGTTTTTGCATAATCGAACATACGTTCGGGCGTTCTGTGCGCAGAAACGACTGTTAACTCGTAAGGAATCTCCAAAGATTTTAGAAAATCTGCAGCTTGTTGCATGATTGGCAAATCGCTTTGACTGCCCATTATTATTCCGACCATTTCAATTTTTATTAGATGCTCAAAGATAAAGATTTATCAATAAAATCCGAGTTTTTTGAAATATCTTTGCTTCTTAATTTTCCAGATTTGAATTCCAAAACCATTATCGCTATTCTCATTGTTGCCTTAGTTTGGGGCACAACTTTTCTTGGTATCAAAATCGGTGTAGAAACTGTTCCTCCTTGGTTTGTTGCGGGCTTTCGTCAGCTTTTAGCTTCATTGATTCTTTTACCATTTTTAATTTTTACCAAAAATCTGAAATGGATTGGCTGGAAAAATTTTAAAATTCAATTGACTTTGTCATCATTACTTTTGATTGGTGCGAATGGTTTAACAACTGTAGCTGAGAAAAATCTGACCAGTAGTTTGGCTTCTTTAATCAGTGCACTTTCTCCAGTTTTTATCTTCATTGGAAGTATGATTATCGGAATGGAAAAATTCACCATCAGAACTTTAATTGGTCTGTTGATGGGTTTTTTCGGTGTTGTTTTTATCTTTTGGGACGGTTTGAGAGAACTGGGCAATCCAGATTACAGAAACGGATTGATTGTGATGATTTTAGCATTACTTTGCTGGGCAAGCGGAACGATTTACACGAAAAAGTTGCACGTTCAAAACAATAATCTTTTCCTGAATCTGTTTTACCAATTTGCTTGGGCTGGGATTGTTCAGTTAATTTTGGCGTTCACATTTTCCGATACGATTGATGTTTCAGCTTGGTCTGTAAAAAGTATTTCTGCGATAGTTTATTTGGGGATTTTCGGTTCCGTTTTAGCTTTTTATGCTTATAATTATTTGCTCAAAACATTACTTCCGACGCAGGTCTCCATCCTTTCTTATGTGAATACAATTATCAGTATTTTCCTAAGCTGGTTGATTTTAGGCGAAACCATTTCCGAGAAATTTATCATTGCAACTTTTTTAATTATCAGTGGTGTTTTCGTGATAAATTATAGACATGGAATGTTCAAACAACAAAAAATTAATCGTCCATAAAAAATTGGCAATTAAATTGATAAGTAAAAATTACAAACAACATTTATAAATTTCTTATTATGAAAAATTTAATGCTTACAGCTTCCGCAGCTGCATTATTGTTCGCAACATCTTGTACCAAACAGGAAAAAACGGTTGTTACAGATAATAACAACGATACAGTTGCGGTCGTAACTTCAGAAACTTCTACCCTATCAGAAACCGATGCAAAAGCAGCTGTAGACAAAGCTCAAGCTGATCTAGACGCTGCCATAAAAAACGGAGACAAACAAGCTGAAGCTGCTTCCAGAAAAGCTTTAGCTGATGCTAATGCGGCTTGGGACAATGCAAAAGCAGCAATGGGAAATGCCGCCCAAGATGCTAAAGATGGAGTAGATCAGGCTGTAGACAAAACAAAAGTTGCCGCTGAAAATGCCAAACAAGACATGAAAGATGCAGCTCAGGATACCAAAGAAGCTATCAATAAAACAACGCAAGATGCAAGAGCAGCCAGCAAGAAAGCAGCAGATGATACTAAAGAAGCTTACAATAATACACTTGAGAAAATGAAAGCCAAATAATTTTCATTTTTTATAACAAAAAAGCAAGGTCTAAAACCTTGCGTTACTTTTTTATGCAATAACGCGCACCAAAGATTTTATATGAATCAGTTTTTCCATCAGCTCTTCCCTAGAATCTGCCAGAACATTAATGTGTCCCATTTTTCTTCCGGGTTTGGTTTCTTTTTTTCCGTAGAGATGAACATAGGTTTTTGGAAGTTTGAGAACTTCTTCCAGACCCTCATATTTCACTTTTCCTGAATAATTGTCTTCGCCGACAAGATTCAGCATTCCAGAAAATCCGAAAGCTTCTGTATCCGCTAAAGGTGAGTTGGTTATGACTCTGTAAAACTGCTCAAACTGCGAATTTGAGTTACCTTCCTGCGACTGATGTCCAGAATTATGAAGTCTTGGCGCCGTTTCATTCACCCAAACTTTTCCATTTTTATCCAGAAATAATTCAATCGCGAAAAGTCCTGCAGAATCTGCACTTCGGATGAATTGATTCGCAATCACATCAATCTGTTTCTGAGTTTCTTTCGAAATGTCAGCCGGACAAATATTGAAATCTAGGAGATTCAGTTTTGGGTCTGCAACCATTTCAGTCACTGGAAAAGTTTTCACTTCTCCGTTTTCGTTTTTAGCAACAATTACAGATAATTCTTTGTCAATATCCACCAAGTTTTCCAAAACCGATTCCTGAGTCCAAAGATTTCTCCAATCGTCATTGGAACGAAGCAATTGAACACCTTTTCCGTCATAACCTCCTGTATTCAGTTTTTGAACGAACGGAATTTGGATTTTGATTTCGTCTTCACTTCCATCCATAATTTCGAATTCGGGAGACGGAATTCTATTTGCTTCATAGAATTGTTTCTGAAGAATCTTCTGCTGAATAATTTTGATAATTTTAGAATTTGGAACTACTTTTACGCCTTGATTTTCCAGTTCTTCCAGCGCATCAGCATTCACATGCTCAATTTCAATTGTGACCACATCTTTGTCTCTTCCGAAGTCCAAAACAGTGTCATAATCATTGAAATCTCCTCTTGTAAAATGAGAAATATTAGCGCAAGAACATTCTGGATTGGGGTCCAGAACATAAAATTCATCATCATATTTCAATGCTTCCTGAATGAACATTCGACCGAGTTGTCCACCTCCTAAAATTCCGATTTTCATCTTAATACTTATTTTTTTTAATTTGTTAGATGGAATCGCAGAAGCGATTTCATTTTTTACTTTCTTTTATTTTTTAGATTTATTTTTTTGAACACAAAGTTCACAAAGTTTTTTGGCTCAATTCAATGTTTTTAAGTTCACAAAGGCGTAAAACTTATCAAAGATTTAATTCAAAGCTTATTCTACTTTTTACAATTATCTTTTCTTCTCGTATCAATAACGTATTGGATTTTCCATTCGTTATTCGATTTTACCAATTGAAAAGAATTGACGCCACAATGTGAGAACTGACCTTTGTAATAAAATTCATAAAGTGTCCAAACCGAAGCCAGATTTCCATCAATTAAAACATTCGAAAAAGAGATTCTCTCATCCAAACTTCCTTTTTCAGCTTTTGAAATATTCAATACGAAATCATTAATGCTTTCATTTTTAACTTCCGAAGTTTTTGTAATAGTCTGCAAAACAGCATTCTTGTGAAATGATTTTTTAATCAATACGGAATCAGACGTTTTCATCCCAATAAATAATTGATTAATAGTTGATTTAAGTAAATCTTCCTCAGATTTTTGAGCCAATAAAAATGAAGAAACTAATACTAAAATGAGAGCAACGATTTTCATAATCATTTTATTTTAAGATAACCGATTTTCATTACATTTTCTTGATTTTCGGCTTCAGATTTTTATAGAATAATGGAATATTTTTCTTTTGTAATTTCTGACAACAAATCATTAACATTGTAAATATCATCAATATCTACACCGTGCTTGTCATCAATATGACTTACAGCGTTTTTAAAACCCATTGTTTTATAAAATGGAGTTTGTTTTACCCTCTTGATAACCTCGCTGAGTGAAGTCCCAACCATCAAATGCTGCTCATGAAACTCTTCGAAACAGCCTGGTTTGTAGCCTCCAAGATTGATGAAGAATAATTGATATTCAGAATTCTCATTTTTTTTTGGAACAATATGAACTTCATAACTATCTGCAAACTGAACCTCCTGATAACAATCGACATGGATTTTGGCATCTTTCCAGAAATTTTTCATCTCTGGAATCAAGTCATCAAAATTTTCTGCAATGCCAAAAAAAACATCGTGTTGTTCAATATTTCTACCTTTTGGAGTTGCACCTAGAATCACATAAAATAATTTCATTCCGACAAAATGTTTCACAAAAATACTCAAAATATTATGTAAAATACAATCCGAAAACCGCCGTTTTGGAATAATTAAAAACATCAATTCCTATAATATTAATCAACTATCTATGAATTAATTAATTTGAAAAAAAATATTTTTTGCAGGGAAAAATACTGCTCAAAAGTCTATATTTGTACTATGTCAGAAATCATAATTCTATTCATTGGAGCCATAGCTGCCGGATTGATGGGTTCTCTTACAGGTCTAGGTGGCGGTGTCATCATTATTCCTCTTCTTACACTTGGTTTTGGCGT
Organism: Epilithonimonas hominis; assembly: GCF_003730015.1. Taxonomy (GTDB): domain Bacteria; phylum Bacteroidota; class Bacteroidia; order Flavobacteriales; family Weeksellaceae; genus Epilithonimonas; species Epilithonimonas hominis. The sequence continues at coordinate 20,890 of NZ_RJTU01000026.1, forward strand.
TCCGATGCATTATGCAATTGGTGCTTCGCTTGTTTCTGTAATCGGAACCTCTTCCGGCGCTGCAGTAGCTTTTGTAAAAGAAGGCTTTACCAATATGCGGATAGGGATGTTTCTTGAAATTGCCACCACAATGGGCGCTGTTGTGGGCGCATTGGTTTCGGGATTTCTCAATCCTAATACCATTGGAATTATTTTCGCAAGTATCTTGATTTTGACAGTTTTATTGAATTTACGGGGGAAACCTGATCATCAGGAAGAGCTAATAAAAGGCAGCCTGGAACATAAACTAAAACTCTATGGAACATTTCCGGACAAAGACGGCATCAAAAGTTATGCTGCGAGAAACAGTATTCCCGGATTTCTGATGATGGTTTTTGCAGGCGCAATGTCCGGACTTCTGGGAATCGGCTCTGGCGCTTTGAAGGTTTTGGCAATGGACAATATGATGAAATTACCTTTCAAAGTATCTACGACAACGAGTAATTTTATGATTGGGGTGACGGCTGTTGCAGGTGCTTTGATTTATTTCCAGAGAGGTCAGATTATTCCTGTGATCGCAGCTCCGGTTCTAATTGGCGTTGTAGTTGGCAGTTTCATTGGTTCAAAAACTTTGATGGTTTCCAAGACAAAAAAACTAAAGACATTTTTTGCGATTGTAATCACACTCCTTTCGATTTACATGATGTATAACGGCGTTGCCAAAAATTTCCAATAATGAGAACCAGACCATTTACCGATGTAGACCTGAATCGTTCTGTTGGCAATCTACTGCGACTAGGGGTATTACTCTCTGTAGTGACATCACTTGTTGGATTTATCAAACTGTTTACCGAAGGTTTCAAAATGCCTAGAAAATACAATCTTTTGGAAATGGGCGACTCATCAGAAAAAGTATGGGGAAGTTTTTGGACTTCGCTTATGAAAGGTGAAGGAATGGCCATTATTCAGTTGGGAATTTTGTTCCTAATCCTTACACCTTTGGTAAGAATTATATTTGCATTAATAGGATACCTCAAAGAGAAAGATTACACTTATGTGGTGATTTCTATGATAGTGCTCACCATTATGATTGTTAGCTTTTTGACTGGTTACGCACATTAAAATTATAAATGATCATTGATGAATTATAAATGATTTTTCAAAGTCTATCATCTATCTGTCTATTATCTCTAAGTCTAATTCTCATAAAATTCCAAAGGCAAATCATCTGGGTCAGACGTAAAAAAGAATTTCTTGTCTGTAAATTCATCAATTCTAATTTCTTCGCAGTTTAATCCTTTTGATATCAATTCATTTCGTTTTTCTTCTACATTGTCAACTGAAAATGCCAAATGGCGAAGTCCACAACTTTCCGGTCTTGACGGTCTAGCTGGCGGATTTGGGAAAGAGAATAATTCAATCACATAATGTTCTCCGATTGCTAAATCCAATTTGTAAGACTGTCTCTCTTCACGATAAACTTCACGAATAATATTAAGTTCTAAAACTTCTGTATAGAATTTTTTGGAAACTTCGTAATTGGAACAGATGATGGCGATGTGGTGGATTTGCATTTTATAATATTTTGTTTATTTCAAATCCTAACTTAACCTGAGTTCGGGTTAA
>NZ_RJTU01000025.1 GCF_003730015.1 Epilithonimonas hominis
AGGTTTAGTTCAACATCGTATTGGCAAAAGAGCGGGTTAAGTGCTAAATTCAACTTTTGTACTTCTATTCCGCAAAAACCATTTTTTATTTGCTTTGAAAAATGTAAATTAGCAAACAAAAAAATGGTTTTGCTAACGTTGGTGCAAAACTGAAAGTTAGTACTTTCTTTTTCCGCTCCTTCGCCAATACGTAAACCGTTGTGCGTCACCCTAAAACCCACCGCACATTTAGCACATTTGGTTTTTGCCGACACAAAAGCCAACCCTAAAAAAACCAAAAGAGCTAAATCATCCACCGCTGAATAAGGACTTGTTGAAAACTTTATTTAAGCATTTGCTTAAATAAGAAAACTGTTTGTATCTTTGTTGCGTTATTAAATCCTAAACAGAAAAATTATGGAAAACAATCAATCGTGTATCAGAGTGTTTGCCGACAAGGTTCAAATAGACAATTGTAGAGAAATACTGCAAACCAACGACAAAGCATTCACCCAACTGAGTGGACTTTTAGCATTGGCAGGAAACGAAGTAAGGTTGAAAATCTTATTTCTCTTAGAAGAAGAGAACGAATTATGCCCTTGCGACCTTTCAGACATTCTCGGAATGAGCATCCCTGCGGTTTCGCAACACCTCAGAAAGCTAAAAGACGGAAACGTCATTGAAGGAAGAAGAGAAGGGCAAACCATTTTCTACTCTTTAAAACAAGAGCAATTGACTTTACTTCGCCCATTTTTTAAGCATATCATTAACAATTCAAAAAAGGAAACAGTATGAACAAGAAAAACAACAAACTTGTCGGAACGGGAGTTCTTTCGGCAGTAGCAGCATCACTTTGCTGCATAACACCTGTATTGGCTCTTATTTCAGGAGCTTCAGGAGTGGCATCTACCTTTTCGTGGATGGAACCAGCAAGACCTTATCTTATCGGTATCACCGTTTTGGTATTGGGCTTTGCTTGGTATCAGAAACTCAAACCACTAACAGCCGAAGAAATCCAATGTGATTGCGAAGAAGACGAAAAGAAACCTTTTATGCAGACCAAAACATTTTTGGGAATTGTAACCTTATTTGCAGCCTTGATGCTCGCTTTTCCAAATTATGCACACATTTTCTATCCTTCAAACGACAACAAGGAAGTTGTAATCGTCAATGCCACTGACATTCAAACCGTAACTTTTGATGTAAAAGGAATGACTTGCAATGGTTGTGCTTCACACGTAGAAAATGATGTGAACAAATTGCCAGGCATTGTTAAGGTAGATGCGATTTATGAAGAAGCAACTGCCAAAGTAGAATTTGACCAAACCAAAGTTAGTTTAGCTCAAATTGAAGAAGCCATCAACGGTACAGGTTACAAAGTGGTTGGCAAGAAATAGTATTTTTTTGCCTCTCATATTTAAGAACTTAATTAAATAATTACACAATGAAAAAGAATTTAATTCTATTGAGTGCTTTGTTCCTAATTGGAATTACTCAGGTCAATGCTCAATGTTGCAAACCAATTGACAGTAATGCACAATCGGAAAATGCAACCCAGCAAGAAAGTAAAACCTTGAAACTAAAAATCACGGGAATGACTTGTGCAGGTTGTTCCAACCATATTTCAAATGCCCTAAAAGAAGTGGCCGGCATAATGGAACATAAGGTAGAATATCCGGGCGATTTGGCAACCATCCAATACGACCCGAAGAAAACAAATCCTGATGCCATCATCAAGGTTATTGAAAAGACAGGCTATAAAGCTGAAATCATTAAAGAAACTCAAAAAAAGAAAGTATAATGAATAAAGAAACCGTAAAACTTGACATCACAGGTATGACCTGCGACCATTGCGCCACAGGCATTGAAAAACTGCTCACCAAGAACGAAGGCGTAAAAGAAGCCAATGTGAGCTATCCAAAAGCCACTTGTGAATGTTCTTTTGACCCTACTAAAACCAGCAAAGAAGAAATCATCAACACCATCAACAGTACAAAAAACTATCGTGTAAAAAGTGAAATCCCAGAAAATGGAATTAGTGGCAACAACCAATTCGACCTAATAATTATAGGTGGTGGTTCGGCTGCATTTTCGGCTGCAATCAAAGCCGAAAGTTTAGGTTTATCGATCTTAATGGTAAACGGTGGTTTAAACTTTGGCGGTACTTGTGTCAATGTAGGTTGCGTACCTTCCAAAAATCTAATTCGTGCAGGCGAAACGGCTTATCACGCTACCCATTCCAATTTTGATGGTATCAAACCAAAAGGCGTTGACATTGATTTCGCTCAAATCATCAAAGACAAGAAAAAATTAGTAGCCACACTTCAAGAGAAAAAGTATATGGATGTGGTGAGCGATTTTGAAAACCTGACTATGCTAAAAGGTTGGGCAAAATTCAAAGACAACAAAACCATTTTGGTTGATGGCAAGGAATACAAAGCCTTCAAATTTTTAATTGCTGCGGGAGCTACGACCAACATTCCGACTATTGAAGGATTGGACAAAATTGACTACTTGACCAATGTTTCTCTTTTCGATTTAGAAGAAAAACCTGAAAGTCTGACTATTATGGGAGCAGGTTACATCGGATTGGAAATTGCAATGGCTTATAATCGTTTGGGTGTAAAGGTTCGTATCATAGAATTTACCGACCGAGTATTGCGAACACAAACCCCTGACATCAGCGAAGCATTGGAAATTCAAATGCGAAAAGAAGGCATTGAAATATTACCCAATTTCAGAGCCGTGAAATTCGAGAAACAAGGAAATGAAACCATCATTCATTGTAAATGTCCTGACGGTTCATTTACCGAAATAGTGGAAAAAGGAAAGGTCGTAATTGCCACGGGAACAAAAGCCAATACAACCCAATTAGGATTAGAAAACATTGGATTGGATCTCACCCAAAGCGGACATATCGCTGTAAATGAAAAAATGGAAACCAATCTATCCAACATTTACGCAGCAGGAGACGTAACCAACACCCCTGCATTTGTTTACACTGCCGCATTTGAAGGCAAAATTGCTGTTGAAAATGCTTTTTCAGGAGCAGAAAACAAAGCCGATTATTCTTCTTTGCCTTGGGTGGTTTTTACTGACCCACAAATTGCAGGGGCAGGTTTGGACGAAGCACAGGCAGAAGCAAAAGGCATTCCGTTTGAAGTTTCAAAGTTGGAATTGAAAGACGTGCCGAGAGCCATAGCAGCAAACGACATAAGGGGATTTATTAAACTCATTCGCAACACCGAAACAGACAAGCTTATCGGTGCAAGAGTAGTCGCACCCGAAGGTGGAGAGCTTATCCAACAATTAAGTATGGCAATCAAATACGGAATAATGGTGAAAGACTTAGCAGACAGTTTCTACCCTTATTTGACTTTGGGAGAAGGTATAAAATTAGCAGCAATAACTTTCGGAAAAGACGTATCAAAATTAAGTTGCTGTGCCAGTTAATCCGCCCCAAAGGCACACACTCTTGCAAGTCGCACCAGCCAACGCTTGACCAAAACTTGCAAGAGAGAGTGCCTTCCCTACCCCAAAAAATCCTACCTTTGAAAATTGACTAAACCGACTAAAAATAAAGGGCGAACGCACAACATTGTGTATAAGCAATAGCGGGTGAAGTGGTAAATCGAAGGTCTTTGCCTTTAATAAACTTTGTGCTAAACTGAAAGGTTTGTACTTTTAAATCCGCTACTGCTCATACACTTGACCGTTATATGCCATTTTACCCGACCACCGCTTAAACAAAGACACAGACAGAAATTATGGAATTAAAAGAAATCCGAGAAATTGTTAAGGAAATCATTTTTGACATTGAGAAAAACAAACTCAATCTGACTTATAGAAATTATGAAACTTTCTTGGACAGAATTGGAATGAGCAAAAAACGGAATTTCAAAATTCTGACAAAATTTGACTATCAATTCAAAAAGCAAAACTTAACTCTTTGGTGCGGAAAGGAAGAAGTCAAAAAGATTTCTTGGTTTAAAAAAGGCGAAACAGTAACTTTTAGAATGGCGGAAATTTCAGAAGCAAAAAACACAATGGATAAAAAAGAGAAAAGCGTAAAATATGATTTCGCAGGAAAAATAAATATTGCAAATGCTGAAAGCGGAATTGTTCCTTATGAGCATCAAGAAAAGGCATTCTATAGCTTAAACCAAAAAATAATTAAGACCAACAAAAATCCTTTTGCAGGTTTGTTGGTTTTGCCAACAGGTGGCGGAAAAACTTTGACGGCTGGACATTGGATTGCTAAAAACTATTTGGACAAAGGCAAAAAAGTTCTTTGGTTGGCTCACCGACACGAACTTTTGGAACAAGCAAAAAGCACGTTTGCGGACAAATTGGCTTTCAATGATATTTTTGAAACGAAAACTTCTTTCAATTATCGTATCATTTCGGGCATTCACGACAAGCCAATTAACATCAGACCTTCGGACGATTTAATTATTTCAAGCAAAGACAGTCTGAATGCAGGTTTTAACCATTTATATAACAATTGGATAAAAGGAAATACCGAAGAAATATTTTTGGTTATTGACGAAGCTCATCACGCAACTGCAAAAACGTACAGAAAATTAATCCAAAATATTCAAGAAAATGTTTCACATTTTCAAATGCTTGGATTAACTGCAACGCCTTTTAGAACTGCGGAAAGTGAACAAGGATTTTTGAAAAAAGTGTTTCCAGATGACATTGTTTACAAAATAGATTTACGGACTTTAATTCGTTTAGGAATTTTATCCGAGCCACATTTTGAAGAAGTTGCAACGGGTTTAAACTTCATCAAAGATTTGTCCGAAGAACAAATTGAACAACTAAATTATTTTGACATTGACAGCATCGGAACAGGAATTGCCAAAACGATAGCTGAAAATGACGAAAGAAATTTAACGATTGTCAACAAATATTTACTCAACAAAGAAAAATACAAACAGACAATTGTTTTTGCATTAAACGTAGATAACGCAATTGCTCTAAACGCTTTGTTTAAAGAAGCTGGCGTAAAATCTGACTATGTAATTTCTACCGTAAAAGACCAAGCAACAGGCGTAACCATTTCGAGCAAAGACAACAAAAACAAAATTGCAAAATTCAGAAACGAAGAAATTGAAGTTCTGATAAACGTAAATATATTGACCGAAGGAACTGACGTTCCTAACGTTCAATCTATCTTTTTAGCAAGACCTACAATTTCGTCCATCTTGATGACGCAAATGATTGGTCGTGGTTTGCGTGGTTTGAAAGCAGGCGGAACAAAAGAAGCGTACATTGTAAGTTTCATTGACGATTGGCAAAATCGAGTTTCTTGGGTTAACCCAGAAAAATTATTTATTGAAGATAACATCAACTTTAAAGACGTTGATAGAGAAACTAAAAAACAAATTTTACGTTTGGTTGCCATCAACAAAGTTGAAGAATTTGCCATTTTAACCAATAAAATTATTGACCCTGAAAAACGTGAAGAACTTGAAAAGTTGAATTTTATTGAGCGTTTTCCTTTGGGAATTTATCAGTTCAGATTTTTGGAACAACACAACGACGAAGAACCGATAGAAAGAAATTGCGAAGTTTTGGTTTATGACAATATTTTGCAATCGTACACCGATTTTGTAAGCGCTTTACCAAGCTTTTTTGAGCAAAATAATTTGACCGAAAGAGATGTTTTGGACGAAGACGAATTGGAAGAATTTGCAGAACAAATTGAAGAAGAATTTTTCAAAGGAACTTTAAAATATCCTGCATATCATTTGCAAGACATTAAAGATATTTTACAGTATTACACCATTCAAGACGAAGCTCCTGTTTTTATCGAACTTAAAGACAGAGAAAAATACGACATCGACAAAATTGCTTCAGAAATCATAGAAAAAGACCTTGGCGAAAAATCGCAAACCGAACTTATCAATACAATTTGGGACAGCAACGAATTGGAATGGCAAACGTTTTTCAATTTTGACAAACGAGGATTTTTAAGAGAAATCAATTTAGCAAAATCAAGAATTAATCATCCTGAACTTTTTCAGAGAAAAGGTATAAAACCAACCGAAGAAAAAGAATTGAGAAGTTACGAAAAACTAAAACTTCACGAACTGCGTGAACAAGACCCAACTTATGAAAAATGGTTGCGTGACGAAGTTTTTAAGAAGTTTACAGACAAGGACGGTTTTTATTTTAGTGCTGAAAGTGGCTACAAAAGTAAGAACAAACTGGACTTTCAAGTTGACCATATCAAATCAATGCACAATGGCGGTTTAACGGTTCTTGAAAACCTACAACTATTGACACGAAGCGAAAATGCAAAAAAAGGAAATAAAGACTAACAAAAAAAACGGCATATAATAGCTAAGTTTTCGTTGCGTGCGAAGCACGAACAATGAAAACCCTATTGAACGGGAGCTTTTTGCGCATTAAAATTTCTTTTACCGGTGCTGTGAAAGGATGTACATTTGAAGGCAAAGGAAAGTTAGTGAATAATCAGATTGATGTTGATTTAAAAACCATCAATAAAGTTTTAAAAGGGACGATGACGATTTTATTTAAGTATAAAACAGCTGAAGTAATTTACTTCGAAATTTGACGATAGATTGGCATTAAATTACTTTTGTGGCGGCGGCGCAAGTTTAGCCGGAGATTATTATAAAAAATAATATTAAAAGGGGTTTATCAGTAGCTGAACGATCAATAACTTCGATTGATCGATGGAAGTCAAATAATGAAAGTGTTGTTAAACTGAAACTTCAGAAGCTTTTTAAGCATTATCCTATCCTACTAAAAGTATTTACTGAAAATATTGATAAACAAAAATCCAGTTGATCTGCTCAACTGGATTTTCTTTGTACGAATCCATCGAAATGGCATCTATTTTTTAATCACTTTTCCTGAAGAAAGAATTTCATCATTTGTGTTTTTTATCTGATAAATGTAAACGCCTTTAGAAAGCGAAGATTTGTTCAAAGAATTTGCTCCTTTCATCAAAATTGATGTTGAAACGAGTTTTCCGCTCAAATCGTAGAAGTGCACTACTCCACCATTTTCTGTTGAAATATTTAGGTTTTCATTAAAAGGATTAGGATAAACTGAAACTTTTGATTTTGAAAAATCCGAAGTGGCAAGTGTTCCGAAATTCATCACGGCAAATGGGGAGAAAGAAGAAATACCTGTGGCTGTAATGGAATTGTTTGAAACCGCTCCCGAGTTTTCCTCAGCCCAGTTACCGTTTAGATAATGCCCGACTTTTGCAGTTCCGGAATCAAATGCAGCATTTTGTTGGGATGCATTCCAACCTAAAGTTAAACTCACATTACTTCCGCCTGCAGTTGCTTCGGAGATTTCCCAGGTGGCGTTTACCGCACCATTCGTAGTGTTAGAAATCCCATCCGAAACTCTCGCTGAAAACGTGTCGGAAGTTCCTGTATTTGCGATGGAAACCGGATTGTAATTCGAGGCCGTTCCGATTGGTAAGTTTACAGTTCCTCTTGCGGAATTTAGATTTTCAACATTTACGGTACCAGTTCCGTTGGTGACGATGTAATTCGTAGAATTTCCGTTGGTGATTTGGGAGGAATTGCCTTTTAAGTTTAAATTGTTCCCGTTTAAAGTGATTTTTGAATTTAAATTTAAATTTCCTGCAAGGTTTAGACTGCCGGAAACAATATGTAGTGGCGCATTGAGCGCAAGATTTCTTGCTGATGTTGCAGATGAAATTTCAACATCCGAACCAGCAGGAACCCGAGTATCTTCAGAAGAAAGCGGCACCACCCCAGTATTCCAGTTGGCGGGAGCGTTCCACGAATTGCCAGCTGACCTGTTGAAGGTATAGTCACCCTGAAACTGGTACAGCTTCATCGCATTTCCCAGGCCTGCAAAAAAATACAGATTCCCGTTTAATTCATGAAAGCCAAAAGGATTGGAGCCGATGTTATTAGTTCCCTGCATCAGCGTGATGATAAGGTTTTTACGGTCTGAACGCCGTCGGTGCGGTGCGGTTCCGCGAAATCATTATTTCCGGACATACTGGCGGTTCCACCAGCATACCAGGCAGTACCTTTATAATCGACGAGATTTCCTGCATTATAGGCACCTGTAGAAACAATTGAGTAACCGTTTTCCTGATAATTGGTCCGGAAGATGGTTTTCTGGTTCATATTAAAACAGTAAAAATTCTCATTGGTTTTGGAAAACATGGAGCCCGAACTCGTTCCAGCATCTAAGGCGTCAGCAGGCGAAAGCTGCACGGTGCCGCCGAGCGTTCCATCGGTGCGGTAGAGCGTATGCCGTGTGTTGACGGAAGCGTTATGCAAAGTTGAAAAGAGGAGATAATCATCCGTGGACGTGAGATTAAAAGTCGTGAGGCTGTACACATTATTGGTAAGTGGCGAGGTATTGGTAAAAATTTTTGTTCCGGAAGGCGTACCGTCGGAGGACCATAACTCTACCCCATTGGTTTCATCAAAACCCATAAAATAGAGTTTGTTTTTAAACGCCGCCATGCGCATAGTAGCTACAATAAAAATATTCGGAACATCAATCAGGTCTATGCTTCCCGTAGTGCCGCTGATTTTCCACAATTTAAAATCGGAAGCAAAATAAACGTCATCATTCAGTCTTGTAAGTGCATTAGCGGATTTATCAGCAATCATTGAGGTACCAGCAGCAGTGCCGTCCGTTTTCCATATTTTTCTGCCATTACTGCCTGTATATCCGTAAAAGTACATTTCATTACCACTGAGGGAGCGGTTTGCTGCTTCATATTGGTCAGTGGTGATGGATATGCCTTCAGTAGTCGCTCCCCCTTCATCGAACCGTTTCAGCAATACAGTTCCTGCCTCTGTACCATCCGACTTCCAGAGTTCATCATACTGAACATAGGGACTCCAACTTTTATATACATAGACGTGAATATAAAAGTGATCCTTTGCTGGAATTATGGCCTTTATTGCAGCACTTAGAACACCGGAATGCCCTAAATTTTTAATCACCTTTGTTCCCGCGTTGGTTCCGTCAGTCACCGCAATGGCCACGCTTGGTGTACTTGCTACCGGAAAGTAGCGTTTGCCGTTCCATTTATTATTCTGCCAAAGGAACTGATCGGCTTCCTGAGGTACCAGGCCAGATGCAGTTATTTCTTTCACAACAGTGAGCTGGGCGCTGCCTGTAATGCCCAGCATCATTAAACTGAAAAGTAGAATTTTTTTCATGTCTGAATATTTTAAAAGGTAAAAAACCCCGGCAGACTTCAGGGTTCGCCAGGGTAAGAATAAATCAAAATTTATTTCACCGGAATACCTGTGAACGTTCCGTAAACTTTTGTAATTCCGTTTCCTGTTCCTGTAGCTTCGAATTTCCCTGATACTTTGGAGTCAGTTTTTTCAGTTATAGTGATGGTTCCACCCGTAGCGTTAAAATTTTTGGTGACGTAAACCAAAGCTGTACCTTTTATGTAATCGCCGTCGAAAGTATAGGTTCCTACCGCGGAACTTTTCATCAGATTAATTTCGAACACAGTAGCATTAGAAGCATTAAGTGCGAAAATGGAACTCCCCTGAAAATAGGCGGAAGAAGCTTTCTGTTCTGATGCACTTTGTGAGTCTTCCTTCCAAGTAAATCCTGCAGTTGAGGAAGTTGCAGTGCTTGTTGCATCATCTTCGTTTCTGTCACAGGAAATGAATAGAACCGCCAATACCATCAAGGTTCTAAAATAAAAAAATAGATTTTTCATACTATAAAATTTTAATTTGGTTAGAAGAAAACCGCACCCGGAAACTAAGTTACACAGGCACGGAATCACAGATTGTTATTGGTTCACATCCATTCTGGAAACCAAAAGTCGGTCGCCATTTGGTGTTTCGCTGAAGAAATAAATATAGTCGCCAATCTGTATGCGGTTATGCTTATCGTACAGGTAATATTTCTTTTTCTCTAAATCACCCAACGTTCTAAACTCTGAAGATTTCCCGGTAGAGAGATCAATTTTACCATATTCAATACTATAGAACGGTGAATACGTGGTGGTTGTGGTATTGGTGGTGGTTCCTGTGAAATAATTGCTCATTGAACTAAAACTGGTGTCTTTATCAATGGCTTTCACAATTTCCATAATCCAGTTAACCGATTTTCCGTCTTTGCTTTCGATTAGATATCCTACAGCCGGGAAATTATCTGCGGTCATCGGTGAATTATTGAAAAATCCTTTCTTATTTTTCTGATCGAGCTGCACGGTGTAGTTTCTTACCAAATTCCCGTCCGGAGAAAAATGCAACAAATACATTCCTTTATAAACTCTGTCATATCCTCCACTTCTACTTGTACTTATACCTGTTAATGCTCCCAAAAGTTTGTTGCCTCCTATTCCACCACCATTTGGTTTGTAATCCTGTACGCTCAGCATCATCGACCCATCTTTCAAGATTTGGAAATTATTGGTAATAAACTTCTTACCGTCAAATTCTAAAGCTTTTTTCATATCCGGACCGGCAACGGCTTTTTGGTTAAGTTCAGCCATAGGCGTCGCTTTAATGAAAGAAATATTTCCCGCAGAAACTTTTGCAATGATAAAGTCGTCATATTTTTTTTCGTCCAAGGCATTGTCCAGTGATTGCTGTGACGGAGCCATATCGTCTTTTCCGGAAACCATATTCGCCATTTTTCCGATTCCTCCGAGCATTCCCCCAGTAGATTTAGCGGCGGCTTGTTCCTCATCATCCATACTTGATGGCGACACGGTAGCTCCTAAGATCTCGTCTGCATATTTTCCTTCTTTTTTAATTCCTAAACCATACAGGATCACTTCATTTCCTTTATTATAGGCATTAAGAATACGGAAACCTGCCGATGGAGCAGAGAAATTAAACTGTTCCTTTACCGCACCTTCCGGAGAAATCCTAAGATAAGTCAGCTGGTTTGAATCTCCAGCATTGCTTTTTCCGTAAGCTTTTGTAGGCGCTAAAACCACAATCCAATCTCTCGGGAAATCGTCATTAGAAACGTCTCGGCTGTTGTCGTCCATTAATGGTTTGGAAAAAATGGGTTTCAAAGGAGTTGGCGTTGCAATAGAAGCTATTTTTTTGGATTCTCCGCTGTTTGAAATCTTTACTAAGTCGAGATTATTCAGGGAAGCACCTTTGGTAAAAGGGTACGCAAGCGCATAAATCGTACTGTCTCTTTCTACTTCGTACGCACCGCTGAAGAGATATTCTTCTCCGTTTTCACTGGTGAGTTTTTGTTTGTCGAGAAGTTTTATTTTCTTCACATAATCTCCGGCAAGCCAATTGTATTTTGCTTTGATTTCGCGTTTTTTAAAGATCATTTTGCCGGTAAGATTGGTGCTCACCGAAGCTGCGGTCGTGATATATTCGTCTCCTTTAAAATTGAAAAATTTCCACTTTTTCTTCACTTTCTCTACATCCCATTCGTCTTTTAAGGTGTTGACAAGATTGGCATCTTTGTCGAAAGTGTAGGTTTCAATCTTAACTTTTCTTTTGCTTGAAGGCAGGAAATACACCATTTCAAAACCTCCATTTCCGCTGGGTTCTACTCCACCGAGATAGCCTTTTTTTGCTTTTCTGGAGATTTCATAATCCTTTTCCAGGATATCAAAAGTGGATTGTTGTGCAAAGGTGGCAACGCCAAAAAGTATGGCCGCCGTACTGAAAATAGTTTTAGTTGTCATAGTCTGTGATTTTTTTTACGAGATAAAAGTATCTCAAAATCCAGATGACGATCTACCCTCTAAAGGGTATTTTTGAGTATATCGAAGATTAATCTGCCAATAAATTGAGGTTGGCAACCACTTGAATTAATTTAGGAAACGAATGGGTTTCTGTTTTTCGATAGATATTTTTTCGGTGGGTTTCTACAGTACTTTCGCTGATGAACAAAGCATTAGAAATCTCTTTATTGGTAAGTCCGTCGATCATTAATTTCACGATTTGTTTTTCGCGGGCGGTCAATATGATTTGCGGATAATCAATGATTTTTCGCTTAAATTGGTTCAAAGCCATTTCTGCTTCATCGCTAAGGTGAATGTATCCCAACTGTACCTCCTGCAACGCCCGAACCAGACTCTGTCTGTTGACATTTTTGGAAAGATAACCTTCAATTTTTATTTTTTCAACCAGTTCATAAACTACTTTCGGATCACAATTCATCGATAGAATAATGATCTTAAGATTGGGGAACTCTTGTTTCAGGATTTTCGCACATTCGAATCCGTTCATCGTCGGCATCATTAAATCCATCAACAATAAATCCGAATTGATCTTTCCTTCTCTCATATCCAGCAAAAAATCACAGGCATCGGTATAGGTTTTCAGAATCGCAATATTTTTCTCCAGACCGAGAAGCATTTCGATTCCATCAATTATAATCTGATGATCATCAACTATGGCAATTTTCATAGGAAAAATAATTAGACGATTGGTATTTCTATAAGAACTCGTGTACCGCGATCTGCAGCGCTGTCAATTCGCATTTTTCCTTTCAGCATTTCAATCCTTGCTTTCATATTTTGCAGGCCTATTCCATCTTTATTTTCAGTAATTTTTAAAGGATTAAAACCTTTGCCATTGTCTTTAATCTCTGTGGTAATTTTTTTATCGGACTGTATCACAGAAATATCGATTTTATCAGCTCCCGAATGTTTAACCGTATTGTTGATGCATTCTTGAATAATCCTATAAAGCGTCACCTGAATATTTTGATCGACTTCCTTCTCGAGGCCTTCAATTTGAAGGTTAACGGCGAGTTTCGGCGTAGATGTTTTCTCGATGAGGTCTCTCAATGCATTCGCCAAAGAATTTTTAATCAGCATATTCGGCATCATCTGATGCGAAAGCGTACGAACATCCGCAATCGCATCCGACAGAATATTCGATATTTTCTGAGTGATGTTTTTAAAATTTTCAGGATTGTCTTTGTATTCATTCAAGACACTCACATTCATATTAGCCGCCATTAAAAGCTGCCCCACTCCGTCGTGCAGGTGTGTTGCCATCCTTTTCCGCTCGTTGTCCTCGGCTGTAATTACCGCTTTTGTGGCCAAATCTTGCTGATGGAGAATGGCTTTTTGATGTTCCACTTTCTGGCGATGTTGACGGTTTCTGTAAAAAACAAAACCGAAAAGAAGCAAAGCGGCCAACGAAGAAATTGCAACATTTCTCTTAAATATTTTAGATTTTTGCTGAAGAATTTCGGAATCTTTCTTCAAGGTCTGGTACTTTTTTTTCGAGTTCTGTTGTATTGGAAATCACATTGGTATTCACCAATTCATTATCTAATGCGATATATTTTTCAAAATAATACTCTGCACTGTCCGGCTGCGCGGTATTATGATAAACATTTGTAAGGAGTTTGTAGGTAGAAAGCTGATTTTCTTTAGATTTTTCTTTTTCGAAAGTCGGCAAAATGTTCAAAAGCATTCGTTTAGCATCTTGGTATTTGCCTTTTACAATTAAGCTTTGCGCCACATCAATGCTGTTGCTTTCCTGATCAATTTTAGAATTGAATTCTTCCCGAACTTCTTGCGAAACCTGGAGATTTACTTGCGCCAAAGAATCTTTTTGTTGCATTATGTATAGGTTTCCCAAATTTCTATTGGCAAATGAAATCCCCTGTTTATTCCCGTTTTTATTACAAATTGCTGCACTCTTTTGATACTGTTTTTCCGCTTCGGAATAATTTTTCTGCATCTGAAATGCCTTTCCCAAGTTGAGGTAATTTTCGCAGAGTTTATTCTCTATTTCAACGCTTCTTTCCTGCGATTCAAAATAGTTGATCGCTTCTGTGATGTATTTGATTGCATTACGATTGTCTTTTAAATCCACAAACAACAGTCCGATATTCGCCTTGGTGATGTTGGAATTTCTCACATCTCCTTTTGCATCGAAATATTTCAGCGCTTCCAGGTACATTTTCATCGCTTTGTTGTACTGAAAACTGCTTTGATATACCGAAGCCAGATTATTATTGAGTTTTGCAATTCCCGCGGCGTTCTTTTGTTTTTTGCGGATTTGATAAGATTTCAGATAATTTTTTTCCGAATTTTTGAAATCATTATTTCGAAAATGAACCGCTCCTAAATCGCTATAAACCTGCGCCAACAAGACAGAATCTTGAAGTTTTTCCGTTGCCGAAATGGCCTTTTTCCCGTAACTAAGCGCAGAATCTACCGAAACACTGGCGTAATACCAAGTGAGATCGGAGTAAATGGACGCCCGTTTTTTATCGTCGGGATTTTTACTGAGTTCGGATTTTAAATTGCTGATGACTTCAGATAAGTTTTGCGCCTTCAAACCGGAAGCAAAACCAAAAGTCAAACAAAAGAACATCAAACATCTACAAATCATCGAAAAACGATTTTTCAACAAAGTAGAAGATGATTCTAGTGCAAGAAAAATAGAAGAAATAGTAGAATTTATTTTCATATTCGTGTTATTAGTTTCTATCCTCCGAATTTTTACGAGCGCGAAAGCATTAAGCAAAAACCGAAGAAGCTATAATTGTGTTTTTTAATTTTCTGCTAAAATGGTTATGCTTTAACATTTAAAAAATAGTTTGATGAGAGCTGCGTAACCACTTTTAACAGAATCAAATATACATAAAATCCGAATTGAAAAAACTCCCAGTTTTTAAAAAAATATTTTGAATTTTTAAGACTGTTTTTTTTACAGAATTAATCAAATTTTCGATCCGCTTGCTATTTTTACTTTCATCCTTTATTTAATAAACGGAACAGAATAATGATTTTTCAGACATTTAGTATATTGAAGGTTTAGACCAAAATTGTATGGCAAAATGCTAGGGTAACGTGTAATTTGAAATTTTCTGCTTCATATTCCGCAATACCAATTTCATTAGCTTTTTTTGGATAATTTACCAGAAAGAAATTGGCTTTTACTATGTGCAACCTCAATCGAAACTTTCGTTTTCGATTTTCGGTCATTTCGCAAAGTCCCAAACTATTATGCAATAGGCTAAACAACTTCTTCATCCAAACTTGAGCAAACGATTTTTGAAATAGAAATTTAATATATTTACAATGCCCAAATGTTTTTTAAAACAACACTATTATGGACATTACAAATTTTCCAGAAGATTTATTTGAAAGTAACTACACGGAGACACCAGACCTGCAAATTGCTAATTACGAGGTGTATAAAAATGCATCCAAAAACAAAATTAACCTTAACAAAAATGTCATTAGTTTTTTGTTAGACGGACAAAAGGATCTTCACTTTTCTAACGACATCGTTTCTATAAATGACACACAATCTCTGCTTATTTCATCAAGTAATTTTTTATTGACAGAGCTTGTTGGGACAAGCAGTTATCGTTGCTTGCTTTTTTTCTTTTCTCAAAAAAACATCAGCGATTTTTTATTGAAACACTCGCCTCAATTCAATCAAAATAAACCAACAATAACTGCTCCTTATTTCCTTATAGAAAAAGACAATTTCATTGTTCACTACATCAATTCTCTCCAACATAGCTTTGGTTTACACACAACAATTTCACAAAAAATACTGGAACTAAAGTTTGAAGAAATTATGCTTTACTTAGCTAATAAATATGGACAAGCTTTTTTTGCTTATCTAAATTCTTTATTAACCAGCGAGAGAGAATTATCTTTTAAAATGGTCATTGAAAAAAATCTGTACACGAGTTTGAATATTGACGAGGTCGCTTTTCTATGTAATATGAGTCTATCTACTTTTAAGCGAAAATTTATACAATTATATCAAGAGTCTCCAGGAAAATGGTTTCAACTAAAACGGCTCAACAAAGCCAAAAAATTATTGCTTAATAATGAAGCGACACCATCAGAAATCTACATGGATTTTGGTTATGATAGCTTATCAAATTTTAGCACAGCTTTTAAAAATCAATTTGGTTACAGTCCAAAAAAAATGATGAAAACTTGACCTTTTTTCATAAGTTTTTGAGCTAAATAAAAAAGCATCACAAGATTACATCAGCTACATTTGTTAAACAAAATTGGTTTAATTTAAAAATTAAAAAAAATGAAAAAATTAGGATTATTAGTTCGACTAGAAGCAAAAGCAGGAAAAGAAAAAGATGTTGAAGATTTTATTACAAGTGCATTGCCACTTGCTAATGAAGAAGCGGGTACTGTTACTTGGTATGCGTTCCGTATTGACGCTTCTACATTTGGCATTTTTGACACTTTTTCAGATGAAGAAGGCAGAGAAGCACATCTTGGTGGTAAGATTGCAAAAGCACTAATGGAAAATGCGCCTGAATTGTTGGCTACTGCACCATCTATAGAGAAAATAGACGTTTTAGCGGCTAAATAAACATACCACAATTATTATAAAATGGAAGCCTGTCACAGTTCTTTAAATGAATTTGGACAGGCTTTCTTTATTTGCAAAACAGCTTGATAATAAATTCAGATTAGACTGACGCAGAAGTTCCGCATATAACACTAATTTTAAATAAAGAATATTAACTTAAAACCTAAAAAGACTTTTAATAAATGTTCTGTTTAGATATTTATCCAAAGGATAGATTTTAAGGAAATGATTACCGATTAAAAGCACTATCAAAACGACTGCCGGTTTGTAAAATAGATTGAGAATATTGAGCTTCAAATCCGGAAGAAGAAGAGCGACGTTGATGGAAATACAGCCTAAAATCATCGCATACATCATCTCAATTCCCAAAGGAAACACTTTAAATTTAATATAATTGAAAATGATTTTGATGATATTAAACAAAGACAGAGAAATCGCATAAGCTATCGCAATTCCTAAGATTCCCAAGTCTGTATGTTTCAGGAAAAGCATATTGGTTGTGATGGTCAAAACCGCTAAAATCAGCATCACCACAATATTGAATTTATAATATCTGGAAAGGGAAATAATATGTCCGTTGAATCCCGTTGCCAAGTCAAACAACATTGCAAATCCTAGAACCCAAACAATAGGTTCCGAGGCACGCAAATCTTCTCCATTCTTCATAAAATCTGCTAAATATGGAAATCCAACAGCAATGCAACAAAACAAAACCAAACCAAGAAAAAATAAACTGAGGGACGTTTTCTTATGGAATCTATCCAACTCATTGTAATCTCCATTTGCCAAAACCTTATTAATAATCGGTGCGGATAGGTTGAACAATCCCATCTGTGGGACAACAATCAGAGAGATGATCGAATAAATATTATTGTAAATTCCGTTTTCCTCGAAACTGATAAATTCGCCTATCATATAGCTGTCGATTTTAATCGCGATATAATTTCCGATATTTCCCAAAAATCCGAACAAACTGTACGTTAAAATCTCACGATAAAAGTTGTCTTTTTTGAAATACCTTAAATCAAAATCGAACCTGACTTTTTCCAGTCTATTGGTATAAAGTCCATACCCAAAGAGAGAAATAACGAACATCATAAAGAAAAATCCGTATGCCGATTTTTCCGCAAATCCCATAAAGAAAAACAAACAAAACGCTCCAAGATTGGCTAATTTTGGGACAAAATTCTCGAATATATTAGGAACTACTACCCTTTTATAATTCGTCAAAAACTTATTGAAAACGGATGATAAAGCCAGAACCAAAGCCAAGGGTAGAATTAGATTTTTCATTTTCCAAATTTCTAGTTTTTTGAAGTCAGGAAACCAAAAAGCGATGAGAAAAAATCCGCCTACAACAATTAAAAAATTAATAATAACTGCAAGCAAAGACAAACTCAACATATTATGGTGTTTCCCGTCTGCATTCACTTTCGCAAAGAATTTGACGTTGGAAAAACTCAATCCAAAAACAATGATTGGAACAATAATTTCGGCAGTTGGCAAGATATAGCGGAGCTTCCCATAAAACTCCATATCATAAGGAAAAATAAAAATAGCCGAAAATGTTCCCAGCAAAAAGCCGAGATAGCCAATTATCGAATATTTTACACCTTGTCTTGCTACTACGCTCATAAATTCATAATTGATAGTTGATGATTGATAAATGATTTTCTTCGTTTTCCCCGATGTTAGAGGGAGCGAAGAAAATTAATTTACACCCTTTAGGGCTGGGGAAATAAATTAATTTTTCCTCGGTAAAAATATGATGTTATTGATGTAATCTTTATAATTCTTCACATTATCCGGATTTTGCTGATTGAGGAATTCTTCTGTAAGAAGTTTTGGTTGCAAAGTTTTTCTATCCAGAAAATTAACCGAATAGCCCCAATCTGCAATCTCTGAAATCAAAGTCCAAAGATTTTCTTTGTGATGAAGTTGCTCCATCTCTACCATCAAAATGGGTTTAAATTTTTCGATTGTTTTTTTGGCACCTCGCAAAGTCTGCATCTCGTTTCCTTCTACATCAATCTTGATAAAATCGAGTTTTTTCAGATTAAATTGGTTAGTCTGAGCATTTCGACCTTGCTCAATATAAACATCGTCGAAGACCAAATCGTCCAAAGGCTTAACTTCTACTTTTTGAAGGATGGTTTTTTCTTCATTTTTTTCTTTGATAGATGTTTGCAAAGTTCCTCTTGTATGAACTTTCTCTCCATTAATAACTGGAATTTTAAATTCTGCAATTGTGGAAACATCAGATAACGCGAACGAAAGTAAATTGACTTTAGGAAATAATCGTTTCAGTCTCTTGAACAATTGAAGATTGGGTTCGAAGGCATAAATATTTTCTGGTTTCAGATGATTTTCCAAAGTATAAAGATAAGCGCCTACATTAGCACCCACATCTATAAAAACTGAATTTTTTTCCAAAACTTCTTTAATCCAAAGAAATTCAGGTTCGACTTTTCTTTCTAAAAGATTTTGAGCAGAAAGACCTTTCAATTTTTTGAAAAATCTGCTTTTGTAATAAGTCGGCGAAATGTACTGGAGATTCTCTGCCAGCTTACTGTAAACACTCATTGATTTTGGTCATAAAGAAAAGAACGGCAAAGAAAAGGCATTTATTTTACAAATCATAAAATTTTGTTAAAAGAATAGACCCTAAACGCAAAAGGCGCAAAGAATTTATCAATATTATTGAGACCATTTTTAAGGTTTTCAAGGGCGCTTTCGCTCAGCAAAGAAAACTAAATACAAAACCAAAACCTGCCGCGAAATGACAGGCCTTGGGAGAGAAAAAATTAGGAATAGTTAGTTGTTTTTAAAATCTATAGCCAACAGACAATCCAGAGCGTAAACCTGCCCACGGACCATCTATCTTGACACGAACTTCTTTGGAGTCCGCATCTACGTCATATTATATTATAGGAATATCAAATCCGTTGACTTCTTCTAGTATATACTCTTGATCCTCTGGACTAAGAGGCATTCCGGACTTTGGTCTACCAACAACATTTCCGGATGAGAAACCATAATGTCCAAAGTTTCCGAACTGGTAAAAAAAGCTTTGGAGTGGGCACTTATCTGAGATAATTGACCATTATTTCCAAAACTTGTTTTAAATTTGAACTTCAAATAAATTAAAATGAATCCTCGATATATTACCTAAATTTTGTAACTTAGTATCAAATAGTTATCATGAACCTACTCAATTTCGTAGAGCAATATCCTGATGAGGCAAGTTGCAAATCAAAATGGAAAGAATTTCGGGACAAGCAAGGCGTAGAATGTCCCAAATGC
>NZ_RJTU01000049.1 GCF_003730015.1 Epilithonimonas hominis
AAATGTAGCGACACCGCAGCGACGTGTCTGGAGTAATTTTGAAACGTACTTTGGCTCCTTCCCAATACAGAAACCGTACGTTCAAACCTTTGCAAAAGCTCCGCAAATCCCGGAACTTCGCGCTTTGCCTGATTGATGATTTTGTTTTCTCTAAGCGCTTCTACACTCTTTTTTTTGTTGCCATTTTACTGATTTTTAATTAGTTTTACAAAGTAACTAAATATGGCGCTGAGAAAGCTACCGAAGGTTTAGTTCAACATGGGTTTTGCAAGATGCGGGGTTGAAGGAAATCTCAGAAATATTCTAGAAAATACCCGCAAAAAACTTTTCCATTTTTTAGTTTTTTTGTAATTTTAAAAAATGGAAAAAGTTTTTGCTAGAGATTGGTTCTCCTCTCCACTTCCGGTTGCAGTAGCCCGCACCTCGCAAAGCCCCGTTCCGTTGTGCGACACCCTAAAACCCACCGCACATTTAGCACATTTTGGTTTTCCAACCGCACAAGCCAACGCTATAAAAACCAAAAAGAGCTAAATTTTTCCCACGCTCGACCGACATAAATCAAAACATTATTCCTATATTTGACGAAAATTGTCAAATTATGTTGGATACTTTAATTTCAATCGGAGATACGCTAAAGGAAATAAGAGAAACTAAAGGATTTCACTTACAAGAAGTTGCGGAAAAAACAGCTATCAATTATACTTCGTTGAGCAGAATTGAAACAGGAAAAAGACTTCCTACAAAACCGCAAGTACAAACATTAGCTTCATTTTACAGTTACAGCGAACAAGAACTAATCAAACATCTGATTAGTGATAAGATATTGTATGAAGTTCAAAATGAAGATTTTGGACTTGAAGGATTTATTCTTGCTGAACAAAAAATAAAGTACGGAAACTCCCTTTTTAACGACTATGAAAATTTAGAAAAATTTGAGTTGCATAGTCGAAGATATATTGGAAATAAAGCGAAATTGACCGATTGGATAATGGAAGTTATCCAACAAGAAACCACAGGAAACGAAACCTTTATAGATGTGTTTTCGGGAACTTCAAGCGTTGCAAAAGAAGCAATGAAAACGTATAAAAATGTAGTTCTGAATGATATTTTATTTTCTAATAACATTGCTTATCAAGCATTTTATGACAACAAAAAATGGGATTCTAAAAAAATAATTGACATCGTAAACGAGTACAATACTTTAAATCCGAACAACATTAGAGAAAATTATTTTTCTAAAAATTTTGGAGGAAAATTTTACGAAAAAGATATTTCAAAACTAATCGGACATATTCGTCAAGACATTGAAAACCGAAAAAAAGAGTTGAACTCAAAAGAATATGCAATTCTTTTAACTTCCTTAATTTATACTATTGACCGACTTGCCAACACTGTTGGGCATTTTGACGCATACATCAAAAAACCAATTGCAAAACGACCTTTAAATTTTCGCTTAATTCAAACCGAAGATTTTGTAGGGGCAAAAATTTACAGAGAAGATTCCAATAAGTTAGTTAGAAAATTAAAAGGCGACATCGCCTATATCGACCCACCTTATAATTCCCGACAGTATAGCAGATTTTATCATATTTACGAGAATTTGGTACAATGGAAAAAGCCCGATTTGTTTGGTGTTGCTCTCAAACCCGAACCCGAAAATATGAGTGAATATTGCACATCGAGAGCAAAATTTGCCTTTAAAGATTTGGTTGAGAATTTAGATGTAAAATATTTGGCTGTTTCTTACAACAACACTTACAAATCGAAAAGCAAGTCTTCTGCAAATAAGATTAAATACGAGGAAATTGTCGAGATTTTAAATAGCGTTGGAGAAACACAAATTTTTGAGCAATCACATAAATATTTCAACACAGGAAAGACCGATTTTAATGACCATAAAGAGTTTTTATTTCTAACAAAAAAATATGACTAACCACAGCAAAACATATCGTTCGCCATTATTTTACGTTGGAGATAAATACAAACTATATCCAAAAATCCGTAAGTTTTTCCCTAAAACGATAAATCGTTTTATTGAGCCATTTACGGGTGGTGGTTCTGTTTTTCTCAACGTAAATGCTAACGAATATCTATTAAATGATATTGATACAAATGTTGTCAATATTCATCAGTTTTTAATGGAACAATCCGAAAACCCGAAAATGTTTTTCGATAGCGTTTTTGAAGTTATCCAAGAATACAATTTATCACATTCATATATCAAAGATATTGTTCCACAAGAATTAAAAGATGAGTGGATAAAAACATATTATGCCAAATTCAACAAAGATGGATTTGATAAATTAAAAGCCGATTACAATTCAAGTAACGAAAAAAAAATTTTGCATTTATATCTACTTTTGATTTTTGGCTTTAACCGAATGTTGCGTTTTAACTCAAAAGGAAAATATAATTTGCCTGTTGGAAATGTAGATTTCAATAAAAACACCGAAACTGCATTACAAGATTATTTCCGTTTAACCAAGCAGAAAAATATACAATTTTTCAATTTAGACTTTTTAGATTTCTTCAAACAAATAGAATTTCAAGAGGACGATTTTGTGTATCTCGACCCACCCTATTTGATTACATTTAGCGAATACAACAAACTTTGGAATGAAGAAACAGAAAAACGATTGCTTGATTTTTTGGAATGGTTAGATACGCAAAATGTAAAATTTGCAGTTTCCAATGTTTCGCATTACAAAGGAAAAATCAATCATCAATTTTTAGAGTGGAGCAGACAGCATAATTCATTCGACATAAAAAGTAATTACATCAGCTATCACGACAATTCAAACAAAGAATTTAAAGAAGTTCTGATTACAAATTATGAGCCTGAAATTTTTGTTCCGACACAGGAAACAATCAACTTTACAGAATTTGAAGCAGTAGAATAATGGCAAAGAAAAGAGAATCAACATATAAACCTTTACTTTTTACCACAACGGTAAGAAATCCTGAAAGAATGAAAAGGTTATTGAATATTTTGAGCAAATTTAATGGCGAGATATTAACGTCTGAATTAGCTGAAAGTATTATTGCAGAGTTAATTAAATATGGTGTGTACAGACCAATGAAAATTAGCAACTCTGTTAAAGAAAAATGGTCAACAAGTAAAAAAGGAGAATTTTCAGAAACCTTGCTCACAGATGGCGAAGTAACAGAAATCCTTGTAAACAATCCTCAACATCATAAAGAAGCAGGATTTGACAAAGGTTGGGCTTCAAGGTTTGCGACTTATTTTGATTTTGCCAAAGAATTAGGTTTTGTCTATTATTGGACAAATGAACAAATTGAATTTTCTGAAATCGGTTTAAAACTTGCTAATTCGATACAGGTTGATGTCGATGGAGATACTATTTTAGTAAGTGAACCGCACCCCGAATTTGAACAACAGGCATTTCTTCAAGCCCTCGCAAAGTATCAAAGAAACAGTCCTTTCATCAGAGTTTTAAACGATAATGTTCCTTTGGTTTTATTGTTACAGGTTATCAAAAAACTGAATGACGACCCAGAATATAACGGAGCAGGAATTTCAAAATTGGAAATCCCTTTAATCTTGTATTGGAAAGATAACGATTCCGAAGCTCTATATCAACGAATTAAACAGTTACGAGAAGAACACAGCTACAACCCAAGTTGGGAAATTGTAACGGAAATTTGTCGAGATGAAATAATGGAAGGAACTGATGTCGAACGAGATGACAAATCCATAATGGTTGATTATCCTGATGAATTTATTCGCAAAATGCGTTTGACAGGATTGATTTCACTACGTGGAGCAGGAAGATTTATCGACATCAACAAAAATGAGATTGAAAAAGTAGAATATGTATTAGAGCATTATTCCACCTATCCGACTTTTGAAACCGAAAAAGAGTATTTCAATTATATGGCTGAAACAGATGAAAATCTTATCAGTCTTGAAACTAAAACATTAAGCATTGACGAAAATGACAAATTGTTGCTTAAATGGGTTGATACATATTCTTGGAATACAATTAAATCTGAACTTAAAGGATTAGCCAAAAAATCTAATTCGAGTGATGAAGTTTTAAAATTACTTTCGCACCCAATTCGATTAGAATTTTTAACTTCGTTGGCTATCAAATCGAAACACCGAGATTTGAAAATCATACCAAATTATCCAACTGATGATGAGGGAATACCAACATCAACAGCAGGAGGACAAGGAAATCAAGGAGATATAGAATGTTTTGAAAATGACAACGGAATCTTGGTTGAAGTTACAATGTCGGGTGGTAGAACGCAAACAATGATGGAGGTATGGCCTATTGCAAGGCACTTGACAGAATTTTCTAAAAAAGTCAATGCCAATTCAATGTGTCATTTTATTGCACCAAGCATTTATGTTGATAGTGAAAAACAAATCAAGTATGTGAAAGACACAGAGGGTTTGAATATACAACCGAGAACAATAGATGATTTTATTACTTTTTTAGAAACGAACGAAAAACTTTTTGAAATAAATGCCAATTAAAATAGAATAACAACTGAATTTTAAAATTCCTCTGAACAACCTAAACTAAATGATAAAGCAAATTGACATAAAAAATGTAGCGACATACGACAATCAAGGCGTAAGATTTGACGATTTGAAAAAAGTCAATTTTATTTATGGTGCAAATGGTTGCGGAAAAACAACGATTTCAAATTTTGTTCACGATAGTTCAGACCCAAAATTCAATAGTTGTTCTTTAACTTGGCAAAATGATTTGCCGTTAAAAGTATTGGCTTACAACAAAGAATTTAGAGAACGAAACTTTGGAAAAGGTAAACTAAATGGAGTTTTCACTCTTGGCGAAGCCACAGCCGAACAAATCAAAGAAATTGAAAAGAAAAGCGAAGAACTTAAAACAATTAAAGCAGACGGAATACAAAAACGAGAAACATTAGATAAACAAAAAAAGGAAAAAGAAGATTTAGAAAACGAGTTTAAAGAAACTACTTGGACAAAAGTTTACAAGAAAAATGAAACGGCTTTTAAAGAAGCGTTTCAAGGTTCAATGCAAAAAGAAACGTTCAAAAACAAACTTTTGCAAGAATCCGAAAACAACAATGCTCAATTAGAAACACTTGAAAATTTAAAGGAAAAATCAGCAACTATATTTGGCGAACAACCACAAAGAATTGACCCAATAAGTCAAATTTCTTTTGATAGAATTTTGCAAATTGAAACGAATGAAATTTGGAAAAAAATCATTGTCGGCAAAGCCGATGTTAATATTGCCAAACTAATTCAACGGTTAAATATCAATGATTGGGTTAATCAAGGTAGAGAATATATTGAAGATAAAACTTGTCCTTTCTGCCAACAAAAAACAATAGATGACGAGTTCAAAAAGCAAATCGAAAGTTTTTTTGATGAAACGTATTTAAGCGACATCAAACAACTAAAAGAGCTAAAACAGGAATACAATACTTTAACTCAAAATATCATCAATCAATTAAATGCAATTGAAGAAGAGCAAAAAACTTTTAGTAACACCAAACTTGACGTTGGAAAATTTTCGGCTTACTTAAAAACGTTGATAAGCCAAAACACAACGAATAATGAACTTCTAAATAACAAAGTTAAAGAACCAAGCAGAAGTATAGAGTTGCTTTCTGTCAAGGAACAAGCTGATTTAGTAGCAGAGTTAATTGACCAAGCAAACACTGAAATAAAAAAACACAATGACATTGTTGCCAATTTTGCAACAGAAAAAAGCAATCTAATAAAAGCTATTTGGAAGTACTTAATTGAAGATTACAAAACAGATATTACAACATTTAATGGAAAGAAAAGTGGTTTAGAAAAAGGTATAGAAAATTTAGAAAAACAACGTAAAGAAAAACTTGACGAATACGATAAATTAGATATTGAAATTAAAAATCTAAACAAGAATGTAACAAGTATTCAACCAACGATTGATGAAATAAACAGAATTTTGAAATCTTACGGATTTTTAAATTTTGAAATTGTTCCTACACAAGAAGAAGGATTTTATCAAATTCAACGTGAAGACGGAACAATAGCTGAAACAACTTTAAGTGAAGGAGAAATCACATTTATTACTTTTCTCTATTATCTACAATTAACAAAAGGTGGAATTTCTGAAGATGAAGTAAACAACGAAAGAGTTTTGGTAATTGACGACCCAATTTCAAGTTTAGACAGTAATGTTTTGTTTGTTGTTAGCACATTAATCAAAGATATTATTAAAAACATAAAAGCAGATATTGGAAACGTAAAACAGTTGATTTTATTAACTCACAACGTTTATTTTCATAAAGAAGTTTCGTTTATTGATGGAAGAACAAAAATTGACAACAAAACAAATTTTTGGATTTTACGAAAAAACGACAAGATTACAAGTTTGCAAAGTTTTGCAATGGAAAATCCAATTCAATCTTCGTATGAACTTTTATGGCAAGAGTTGAAAAATGACGGAATAAAATCAAGTCTAACAATTCAAAACATAATGCGTAGAATAATTGAAAATTATTTTAAGTTACTTGGAAAATACGGAGATGATGACTTAATTCTAAAATTTGAAACCAAAGAAGAACAAGAAATTTGTAGGTCTTTAATTTCGTGGATAAATGACGGTTCTCACAGTATAAATGACGACCTGTTTGTTGAACTTCAAGACCGAACTGTTGAAGCATATAAAAAAGTTTTTAAAGACATATTCGTATTGACTGACCACGTTGGACATTACAATATGATGATGTGTGAAGTCGCCACACAAGCGTAAGCACATTTGCAATTCGCACAAGCCAACCACACAAAGCCAAAATTGCAAAAGAGCTTCCGCTTTGCCAATGCTAACGGACAAACGGAATGAAAAAAAGAAGGGCGATCGCACAATAGCTAAGTTTTCGTTGC
>NZ_RJTU01000011.1 GCF_003730015.1 Epilithonimonas hominis
CGGGTCTTCTTCGGAAAAAACATCTTTTTTCCGAAGAAGACCCGAAGAAACCCCGGTGATGACCCGAAGAAAGCCCGAAGCTATCCGGTCAAAATCAGTCAGAACCAGTCAAAACCAGTCACAACCGGTCACGGGTGTACAAGCTGCCATTTTCTGTTTTAACTTCGTGTCATTAACCAATAAAATTATTTGTTATGGCAACATTAAGCAAAGGAATCCTAGGAGGATTCTCAGGTAAAGTAGGACCAGTAGTAGGCGCCAACTGGCGTGGTATGGACGTCATCCGCAGCCGTCCTAAGAGTTCCAAACGCAACCCTACGGAAAAGCAGCTGGAGCAGCAGCTGAAGTTTAAACTGGCTATCAGTTTTCTCCAACCGATCAAGAGTATTCAGTCTCTGTATTTCGGAATGGGGAGTGGGGTGAAATCCCGTGTGAACATGGCAGTGTCTTACACCATCAGCACGGCCATACAGATGGTAGCAGGTCTCCCGGAACTGATCTACAACAAAGTGCTGATCACCCGTGGCGAACTCACCAGTTTCAGAAACCCGGTGCTTACCACGCAGCCCGGCGGTGTGCTGCACCTGGAGTGGGAGGACAACAGCACGCAGGGTGATGCCGCTCCCAAAGACCAGGTCAGCATTGTGTGTTACTGCGCAGAGCTGAATAACTGGGAGATCTACGAGGGCATTGTGATGCGCTCCGACCTGATGGCCGATGTCACGCTGCCAGCCTACTGTCTCGGCAAAACAATGGAGGTCTATGCCTTCCTGAATAATGAGAAACAGACGGCAGCCTCCACCAGTCTCTACCTCGGGCAGCACGTGGTCAATTAACCACAGAATCCACTCCGCAAGAGTGGATTTTTTTTGTGATAATGAGGATTTTCGTAATTGTAGCGTAATGAATTTTATTTATATTTGAAAGTGAAAACTAATTAACAAATCTATGATTACTTACAATGGAAGTCTGGCTATTGATCTTAACAATGTCAAATCTATCTATATCGAATACCTGAAACCTGGTGGTAACCTTGTTTTTGAACTTAATAATTTTATTCTTACTGTAGAAAATCCAGAAACAGGAGAGCTGGAACTGCGCTCTTTTCCTAATGAGGCTGTGAAATATTATTTTGACAGTTCCGATGTTTTGCACGCTTATTTTGAAGAATGGGTGGGTTATTGGAAGGATTCCAAAAAATAAACTTAAAATATTCATATATTATGATTTCTGATATTATAATTAGGAATTATACAAATCAAATTAAATGAACCACGCTGTACACAATAAACTCGTCTCCTTTATCTGGAGTATTGCCGATGACTGCCTAAGAGACGTCTATGTAAGAGGAAAATATAGGGATGTGATCCTGCCAATGATTGTTTTAAGAAGGCTTGATGCTTTATTAGAGTCTACGAAGGAAAAAGTATTAGAAGAAGCTGATTTTCAAAGGGAAACTTGGAAAGTTACAGAGTATATCGATAAACCACTTACTGATACCACAGGATACGTTTTCTACAACACCAGCGAATGGACACTGCAAAGTCTGCACGGTTCTGCCACGAACAGTCAACAGATTTTATTGGGTAATTTTGAAGATTATCTGAATGGTTTCAGTGCCAATGTGCAGGAAATTATTGAGATGTTCAAACTTCGTGCGCAAATCAAACATATGGCAAACAAAGATGTTTTGCTGGATGTTTTGGAAAAATTTACTTGTCCGGATATCAATTTGACGCCATTTGAAAAACTGGACTCTTCGGGAAGAAAAATGCCTGCTTTGACCAATTTGGGAATGGGTTATGTTTTTGAGGAACTGATCAGGAAATTTAATGAAGAAAACAACGAGGAAGCAGGAGAGCATTATACGCCGAGAGAAGTTATTGATTTGATGACGCATATGGTTTTTGAACCAATCAAAGATAAAATCCCATCGGTGATTACTATTTATGATCCTGCCTGCGGAACGGGTGGAATGCTGACGGAATCTGAAAACTTTATTACGGATGAAGAAGGCGAAATCAAAGCAGTCAATACTTCGGTGTATCTTTTTGGAAAGGAAGTGAATGATGAAACCTACGCCATCTGTAAATCGGATATGATGATTAAGGGCAAAGACCCTGAACACATTAAAGTGGGTTCTACGCTTTCTACCGACGAGTTTGCCGGAACAAAGTTCGACTTTATGCTTTCTAATCCGCCGTATGGAAAAAGCTGGGCGAGTGAACAGAAATACATTAAAGACGGAAAGGATATTATCGACAACCGTTTTAAAATAAAACTGAAAAACTACTGTGGCGAAGAGGAAGATGCCGATGCCGTTCCACGTTCGTCTGACGGACAGTTGCTGTTCCTGATGGAAATGGTGGATAAAATGAAAGCCATTAGTTCTAAGAATACCATCGGAAGCCGTATTGCTTCGGTACACAACGGTTCGAGTCTGTTTACGGGTGATGCAGGCGGTGGCGAAAGCAATATTAGGAGATATATTATCGAAAATGATTTGCTGGATGTCATCATTCAGTTGCCGAACAATATTTTTTACAACACAGGAATTACCACGTACATCTGGATTCTGAGCAACAATAAACCTGCTCAACGAAAAGGAAAAGTACAGCTGATAGATGCCAGCGAAATGTATCAGAAACTCAGAAAAAATCTGGGCAACAAAAACTGTGAACTCACCAAAACGCATATTCAGGAGATTCTGGAATGTTACCTTGAACTGAGTGAACTGGATAAAAAGGAAACCGGAAACATCGGAAGTAAGGTTTTTGAAAATGCCGATTTTGGCTATTACAAAGTTAATATTGAAAGACCGAAACGCCTGAAATCTCAGTTTACAGCTGAAAAGATTGAAGTATTGAAATGGGATAAGGCGCAACCTGATTTCAGCAAGGCTTTGTTTGAAAAGTACGGAATGGAAGTCTATACCGGATTGGAAAAATACAAAAAGGAAATAGAAGATTTTGCCGAAAAACAAGAGTTGAACATCAACGCCAAACAATTGAGCCAATACCTGAAAAAAGAAAATTGGGAAAAGCAGGAAGCACTGTACCAAACCGCAGTTCGCCTGATGGAAGTTTTGGGAACAGAAGTCTACACCAACTTCAATACATTTAGTGCGAAAGTAGATGAAGTGCTGAAAGGCGACAAAACCAAACTGTCTGCTTCGGAAAAGAAGCAGATTTTGGATACGGTGAGTTGGTATGATGAAGAAGCCGACAAAGTCATTAAAAAAACAGAAAAACTCAGCGGGCAAAAACTGACGGATTTGCTTAATTATTTAGGCTGTGCCGAAAAAGATTTGCCGTATTATGGTTATTTCCCTGCCGAAAAGAAAGGCGAATACACGATTTACGAAACCGAAAGCGATTTGCGCGACAGCGAAAGCATTCCGCTGAAAGAAAATATACAAGATTATTTCCTGAGAGAAGTGAAACCTTATGCCGAAGAAAGCTGGATTGCCTTGGATTCTGTAAAGATTGGCTATGAGCTGAGCTTTAATAAATATTTTTACCAACCTGCTCCATTACGCAGTTTAGAGGAAGTTACCCAGGATATTTTGGCACTGGAACAGGAAGGTGACGGATTACTGGCGGAAATCTTAAATTTTTAGATGATGCAGCAATACGAAAAATACAAAGACAGCGGTGTAGACTGGATTGGGGAGATTCCGGAAGGATGGAATATTTTAAAATTAAAATTTTTATTTAAAGATGTTTCAATTAAAAATAGACCAGATTTAGATTTACTTTCTGTGACTCAAGATCAAGGAGTTGTACCACGAAGTATGGTTGAAAATCGAATGGTTATGCCGAATGGAAATCTAGAATCTTTCAAAGTTATTTCAAAAGGTGATTTTGCAATTAGCTTAAGGTCTTTTGAAGGAGGCTTAGAATATTCTGAATATGAAGGTTTAATAAGTCCTGCTTACACGGTATTAAAATCTCAAAAAGAAATAATTGATAATTATTTTAAGTTTCTTTTTAAAAGTAAGGCATTTATTTCTGAACTTCAATTGAGTATTGTGGGGATTAGAGAAGGTAAAAATATCAGCTATGAAGAATTAAAATATTCTTATACTCCAATTCCTACACTAGAAGAACAACAAACCATAGCCAACTTTCTCGATGACAAAACCGCCAAGATAGACCAAACCATCGCCATCAAGCAAAAAGAAATAGAACTGCTGAAAGAACGCCGCCAAATCCTCATCCAAAAAGCCGTTACCAAAGGTTTGGATGATACCGTTACACTCAAAGACAGCGGTGTGGATTGGATTGGGGAAATTCCGGAGCATTGGGATTGTATCAAATTGAAATTCTTAGGTAATGCTATTATTGGGTTAACTTATTCTCCTAATGATTTATGCGATTCTACTGAAGGTAAACTTGTTTTAAGGTCTTCTAATTTACTTGAGGGTAGGTTCGTTTATGGAGAAAAAGAAAACGCGTACGTCAAAACTAAAATTCCTGAAAAATTAATGATACGTGAAAATGATATATTAATTTGTTCTAGAAATGGAAGTAGGGACTTAATAGGAAAATGCGCAATTGCAAAATCTGAAGACGTTGGCAATTCATTTGGTGCTTTCACAACAGTTTTTAGGTCAAAATATAATCAATATTTATTTTGTATTTTAAACTCTAATATTTTCAAGAATTTGTCAGGATCATTCTTAACATCGACAATAAATCAGTTGACAATTGGAAATCTTTACTCAATTCAAGTGCCAATTCCTCCCGAAAAAGAAATGAACCAAATTAGGATTTATGTTACTTCAATCGAATCCAAAATCTCCAAAGCCATTTTGCTCAAACAGCAGGAAATAGAAAAGCTGAAAGAGTATAAAACGGTGCTGATAGATAATGTGGTAACGGGGAAGGTGAAAGTTAATTAAAAAGTAAAAATTATGACAACTAAACAAAAAATTGAGGATTGCTTTTATAATGCTAAAATTAGTGAATTACCAGTTCTTATAGATTCTTTAATTGTAGAAGTTGGAGTCGAGGAAGCTTCAGAAATATATGCGACTTTGCTTTTGCAGAAATTCACGCATTTTTCGGCAGATACTTGTGCAAAATTAATGGAAATAGCAATTCGTACAAATATGCAAATTGCACTTGTTAAATTTCCTGTGAATCCCTTTTTCAGGCTTGCGATATTTAAGGGATCAGTAGACTTGTACGAGTGTTATATTGAAGAGTTTATACAACCATTATTAGCTAAAAATACAGACGAAGAAAAGAACTTTGATATTTATTTGGACTTACAGACAATAGCCCTCAAAATAGCAGACGATTGTCATAATAACTATCATCGAGTTATAAAAGGATTGAATTATAATGGAGCATTTAGGAGCGATAGATCTGGGATTCTATCAATAAATGAAGAAGATTTTGAGATAATGAATGCATTGTGTGAGAACTATAACAGCATTATCGGACGAAGAGATATTTTGCAGGATCTGGAGAAAAAAATGAATGAAGTATAGCTTGCATATTTTTAATTACCTATGAAAACAACATATCAACTATGGATAAATTCAGACTTTTCGTAATGTCATTTTGGATGTTTTTTTTGTTAGTATTTGTGCTGACAATAGACATTCCAATTTATTTAGCTGAAGATTATGAGCTTCTGAAGATTAGTGAATTGCTTACAGCTTCCAATGTTGTTGCAATAGTTTCAATAATCTTTCTTATAGTGGGAATTTTTTTTTACAAAGAACTGAGTAATGATTTGAATGGTGACTATTCGCTTGCGAAGAAAATTGTAAATATTGAAAATATAAATTCAGAATATTTCGCACTTTTAGTGACCATCATTTCGTTAGTGGCATTTGATTTTAAAACAGTTAGAGGAATAGTATTTTTAAGCATTCTATTATTTATTCTCTATGCAATTTTTGTAAAAACTGAATTGTTTTATTCGAATCCTTCTTTTGCATTGCTAGGCTTTCAAATCTATAAATTGAAATTTGAAGGTGAATCGATTGACAAGATTGTTATTACCAAAAATAGACTGGAAATTGGAATGGAAATCCAAACAAGAAAACTATCTGAAAAAGTATTATTTAATAAAAGTTAACAAATATGACAAAAGAATTATTTATTGAAAAATTAAATTCTATAAGAGAACAACTTAATAACAGCTTAAATGTTATTTTTCTTTTAAGCAATGGAGAATTGAAAAGAGCTGACATAATTGAAACTACAAAAGAATCTTTAGTGTCTCAATATCAAAGCTCATTCAATTTTTTATGTACAAATGATGAATTATCTTTTTTGAACTTGTCATCTCCTGACGATAGAAATAATGTTTTATATTTATATGACTTACCGGAGCGACCAGATTTATTTTCTCATTTAGAAACGCTTAGCAGTATCCAAAATATCGAAGAACTTGATTATTTTAATTTTACCCTAGACTCATTATCTGATATCGAGGGGTATTTTGTCCTTTTCGGAACTGCAACAAATAATGTTTTATTTTTTCGCAAACAAATGTCAGTTAATCTTTTCAAAAGAGGAAAAACATATCTTAAAAGACTACACGATAGCCAATTCACAGATGTGCAAGATGAATTTTTAAGAATTGATGGCAAAATTGATTTATTTTATGTTGATTCAAACGTTGTTATCTGGAATGTGAAAATTCTTGAGAGACACTATGAATTTAGATACATAATGGAAAATGAAGCTACGCAAACTTTAGAACAAATATCTGGTTTAGAAATATTAGAAAACTTAGATGTGTTGTCAGAAAGAGTAAGTGATGTTTCATTTGTAAGAAAGCTTTCAAAAATTGCAAGTAACTCTCCCGTATTCACTTTACCTGCTAGTTCTATTATCCAATTCGTTAGAAGTCACAGTATTTTGAGTGAATATTTCAGGTTCAACAATGGAGAAAATAAAATTATGCTTGATACAAAAAAATCACAAGATTGGTTTCTTAAGTTGATGAACGATGATTTTTTGCATTCCCAACTAACAGATTTTCATTATCAAACACCGGCAAAGGATAAGTTGTAAAAAACAAAACATTATAATGCAAGATATATCCAATTCAGTAATAAAATACACTCGTCTTATTTCTTCTCTTCCTGTAATGGACCAGGCTTTTACAATGAAAGCCAACAACTGGCAGAAATATTTATCAGATATTCATTTTAAGGAAATATTCAAATACCAAGAAAATATTTGTCTAAGCCGGAGAGAAGTGCACGATAACAACAATATCGACCTGTTTATTCTGAAAACGATATTGTGGGGCTATCCTAAAGGGATGCGCGGAAATAATTTCGGGAAGATTTACAGCAGACTCAATGATTTGTCAGAGATTTTAAATATTTCCAACCGGGCTTTTTTAAAGACTGACGATCTGTATGAGTTACAAAAGAGATTGAAAACAATTGACGGACTTGGACTTTCAACTTATTCCAAACTGCTGTACTTCCGGGATTTTAAGTTTGATGGTGTTCCTGCACTGATACTTGATGAACGGTTAATAAGGGTATTTAAAAACAAAGTTTTTGCGGAGTTTGAACCGCTTGCTCATGTGACTCAATACAATTCAGAAAAAATGTATTCTACCTATCTGCAACTGATGGATCAACTTTCAAAGCAACTCAATTAGCGGTGCACAGATAGAGCAGTTTTTGTTCATCTTTGGAAATCATTTAAAATCATCAAAAGCACAATGAAAGGAAAATCTATTTTTACAAAGCAAGAAGCCGAACAAATTATAGTTCTGATAGAACAAAAGTTAAAAGCAGACTCGATAAAGCAAAAGGGAATAAGACAAAAAATTCGCAATCTTGGATTTTATGCTCAGGAATTAGGAGTTGGAAATGGATATACCGTTGCGGACTTCAAAAGAGTTGTTACAATCATTGGGTCTGAGAATATAAAAGCAGAGATTTTACCTAAAAAGATATTGTCAGAAAAAGTCAGTAATCGGGCAAAATCAACTATATCTGAAACCACAATTCAAAAGAAAGTTTCGACTGTCTTTAATGAAGATGTTGTTGTTGAGTTAAAAAATATTGGTTTTAAAGGTTTTATCTC
Organism: Epilithonimonas hominis; assembly: GCF_003730015.1. Lineage (GTDB taxonomy): Bacteria > Bacteroidota > Bacteroidia > Flavobacteriales > Weeksellaceae > Epilithonimonas > Epilithonimonas hominis. The sequence continues at coordinate 8,073 of NZ_RJTU01000011.1, forward strand.
GATAGAAAAAATAATTGAAAATTATAATGTGCTTCCAAAACAAAAAGGCGTTTACATTTTAATTCATTCTGCCGAAAATCCCAGATTTCTAGCGGTAGGAACAGGAGGTTACTTTAAGCAAAGAGAACCCAATGTAGATGTTGAAGAATTGAAAAAAAATTGGGTAGAAGATTCTTCAATAATTTATATTGGAAAAGCAGGATCAGACAATGGAGGCGCAACCCTACAGTCCCGGTTAAAACAATACTTCAACTTTGGACAAGGGAAAGCCGTTGGTCATTGGGGCGGCAGATATATTTGGCAATTAGAAGAGCCATATAAAACAATTGTGTGCTGGATGGAAACTCCAGATACTGACCCCAGGAAACTGGAGGCGGAACTGATTAAGCAGTTTGTGAAAAAATATGGTCAGAGACCGTTTGCCAATTTGGTAGGTTAACGAAAAATATAAAAACAATATGAGCAAAATCCATTGCTTCCAACGATATCATCAAAAAGAAAATGTAGTAACTAACAATACAATGTTACTTTTTTCCAGATTGTATCATCATTCTCCTAAGAAGTTTGAAGTTTTTCTTCAAGCAATTGTAGATTCTAGTATTGAGTTAAAAATAGGAGTGGGCTTTGCTCATCAAGAAAAAAGCTCGAAATCAGTACCGGATGGTATTATTTCGTTTGTAGCGCTAACATTCAATGACATTATAAAAGCTTTCAGAGAACAAGTAAATGTAGATCTTCTAGAAATCATAGAAGATTTTAATATGTTCTGTGATGAAAGTAGATTATTACCGAAAGATAATCCTAGACTTTTAGTAGTGCCTTGTGGAGATTCGATCAAAGATAATTTCAGGTTCAGAATATATTATGACCCAATTACAAGAAAGCATACACATGCGACTCATCTTGGTATTTATAATGCAAAAAAAGTACAAGGCATCTCTAAGATTGCAAATGTTGTTGAGGCTAACTATGATGTGATGAAATAACAGGCTTAAATAAAGATCATTCAACAAAAGAGTTTGCCGACTCTTTAAATTCATTAACTTGGGAGTAATATGATGACAAGTAAAACTAACGAACTCGCCTTAGAAACCGCCATAGAAAAAGCACTCTGTGGCATTGCGACAGAAGATATAAAAAACGGAACTGTTTCCGAACCAACCGAACCGTATAGCAGTAATGGTTACCGCATCGGTAATCCGGCAGATTTTAATGCAAAGTATGCTTTGGATGAGGTGCGCTTTTGGGATTTTCTGGAAACGACCCAGAAAGAAGAACTGGAAAAACTAAAACGCCAAAGCGACTGGAAAATAAAAATACTGGACCGTTTTGATAAGCTGATGAAAAAGTACGGTATTCTACGCCTTTTGAGAAAAGGTTTGGCGGTGGATGATGCACATTTCACTTTGTTTTATGTGGCACCCTTGCAAAATAGCAGTCAAAGTATCAAAGATAATTTTGAGAGCAATCAGTTTAGTGTGACGAGGCAATTGCGATATTCGGTCAGCAATCCACTGGAAGAAATTGATATGGTTATTTTTATCAACGGAATTCCCATTTCTACGATAGAACTCAAAAATCAGTGGACAGGTCAGAATGCAAAAGTTCACGGTGTCAATCAGTACAAGCATAAGCGTGATATCACTCAGCCCTTATTGAATTTCGGAAGATGTATTGTTCATTTTGCAGTAGATACTGATGAGATTTATATGACCACAAAACTGGATGGAGCAAAAACTTTCTTTCTTCCTTTCAATTTGGGGAATAACTACGGAAAAGGAAATCCTCCCAATGCTTTTGGACATAAGACTTCTTATTTCTGGCAGGATATCTTAAAGCGGGAAAGCTTAGCCAATATCATTCAGCATTTCGTAAGATTTGACGGAGCAGAAAACGATGCTTTAAACAAAAAAACTTTATACTTCCCAAGATACCATCAGCTGGAAGTGGTAAGAAAATTAATAAAAGATACCACACAAAACGGTGCGGGAAAAACCTATCTCATTCAGCACAGTGCAGGTTCAGGAAAATCAAATTCCATCACTTGGCTGGCTTACCAATTAATTGAAGCCTACCCAGAAAGCGATGCTGTTGCGGGAACTAAAACGGTTAATCAACCTTTGTTTGATTCTGTTATTGTGGTAACCGACAGAAGATTGCTGGACAAACAACTGCGTGACAATATCAAAGATTTTTCTGAAGTTAAGAACATTGTTGCACCTGCTTATAAATCAGCAGATTTAAAATCAGCTTTAGAAAATGGGAAGAGAATTATTGTAACAACTATTCAGAAATTCCCTTTTATTATTGAGGGCATTTCTGATATGAGCAATAAGCAGTTTGCAGTAATTGTAGATGAAGCGCACAGTTCACAGTCCGGACGTTCGGCGGATAAACTGAATGAGGCGATTGGAAATACAGGCGAAGATCAGGATTATGTAGATTATCAGGAAAAAATGCTTCAGGCAATGCAGGCAAGGAAAATGACTGGCAATGCTTCTTATTTCGCTTTTACGGCTACTCCAAAAAATAATACACTGGAGAAGTTTGGGGTAAAGCAGGAGGATGGTTCGTTCAAACCTTTTCATCTGTACTCTATGAAACAGGCGATAGAGGAAGGGTTTATCTTAGATGTTCTAGCCAATTTCACCACCTACAGAAGTTATTATGAACTGGAGAAATCTATTGAAGAAAATCCGTTATTTGATACTTCAAAAGCACAAAAGAAATTACGTGCTTACGTAGAAAAGCATAAACAAACCATCGGCACAAAAGCAGAAATAATGCTTGACCATTTTGCCAGTTCTGTAGTGAATACCAAAAAACTTAATGGCAAAGCCAAAGCAATGGTGGTAACACAAAGTATTGAATCTGCCATCAGATATTATCAGGCATTGCAACAGTTACTCAATAAGCGTGGAAATCCTTTTAAGATTGTAATTGCCTTTTCTGGAACAAAAGAAATGGACGGAATTGAATATACCGAAGCTCAAATGAACGGTTTTCCAGAAAGCGAAACCAAAGATAAATTTGATGAAGATGAATACAGAATGTTGGTGGTTGCCAATAAATATCTGACGGGATTTGACCAACCGAAACTTTCTGCAATGTATGTAGATAAGAAATTACAAGGCGTTTTAGCCGTGCAGACCTTATCAAGACTTAACAGATCGGCAAATAGATTAGGTAAGAAAACTGAAGATTTATTTGTTCTGGATTTCTTTAATTCAACCGAAGACATTCAGAAATCATTTGATCCATTTTATACATCCACAACTTTAAGCGGTGCAACAGATATCAACGTTCTGCACGAACTGAAAGACAGCCTGGATGATTCAGGAATCTACGAGCAAAGTGAAATTGAAGATTTTAACGAGAAATATTTTAATAAAGTGGATGCCCAGTTTTTAAGTCCGATTATTGATGTTGCCGCTCAGCGATTTGTTAGCGATTTAGGTTTAGATGAAAAACTAAAAGCAGACTACAAAATTAAAGCGAAGCAGTTTGTAAAAATCTACGGGCAGGTCGCTTCTATTTTGCCTTATGAAATGATTTCGTGGGAAAAGCTCTTTTGGTTTCTGAAGTTCCTCATTCCAAAATTAAAAATTGATGATAATGACAATGATTTATTGGATAAACTTTTAGAATCTGTAGATTTATCAACTTACGGTTTGGAAAGAGTAAAATTAATATGACTACTTGATATTAT
>NZ_RJTU01000007.1 GCF_003730015.1 Epilithonimonas hominis
ATGCACAACAGGTTAGATATATCAAAACTTATAATTTTATCAAGTTCAGCTTTTGAAAGTGCTTTCTTAATTTTTTTTCTTTTGAATTTTGAAATTTTATAGTCTGAAAATGGATAAAATTTATTAGAAACAATTTTACCGCTAATCGCTTTATTGTAAATCATTCTAATATTTCTCATATAATTGGCAATACCACCATCATTAGCACCATTTTTTCTTAGAAAGCCTTCATACTCGATCAGAAATTGACAATCAATATCCTCAAATCTATATTTACCAATATTTTTCTGGAATTTTCTTAAAGAAACTAAAACGCCTTCGATAGAGTTTCTGTAACTGATTTGTCCATTGTCTTCCAGTTGTTTCATAATTTTTTGAGTAAACTCTTCGAAAAGCTTAGCTTCACTTTCATCATTCCGAAAGTAATTATCAAACTGAATTAACGTAACGATTCCGAAGTCTATTCTAACCTTCTCTAAAATATCGGTCGCCTTATCCTTCAAACTTCTTAAAGATGAATTAAAAGCAAGATGATTTCGAAATTTAGAATTAAACTCACCGGTTTTGTCATCCCATTCATTTATTTTACATTTGTAAGGAGTGGAGTAAAACTTGGATTTTCTGTTAATTGTCACTCTCAAATAGATGGGGAATGATCCATCTTGTAAAGAATTTTTCTTGCAAATAGTTTTGATACTTGGTTTCATATAATGTATTTTAAGTATAATATTAGTACAACAGTTTGTTCTAATTACTCAAATCAGATGAAGCCAAATGTAAAGTTTGAAAAACGTAAAATGAAGATAATCAGTGTATTTGAAGCTAAATACAGCTATATGAAAATCCCACTTTTGCATCTCATAATCAGGTGGTCCCTGGTTCGAGCCCAGGTGGGACCACGATAAAACCTTTGAATATGCTGATATTCAAGGGTTTATTTTTTATAGGGGGTTAAACAGGGGGCTGGTTTTTTATAAAGTATTTTTATTATTTATAAGATTGAGTGCTATTTAAAAAAAATATTTATTGGTTTTAAAATAATAATCCCGTACTGGGACCAAGACGAGGGTATCTTCAAAAACTTCTTTAGACAATTTGATTCGTTTGAGCCAAATAACAGGAATTGGCTATTTGGTACACTAAAGATGTAGTTACCTGAATTATTTGCAGTTCGTAAGATCATTACTACAAGATTTACTACAAAATATTCTTTAGATGTATTAAACAGATTTTGGACGATGAATCACTAATTAAACGTTTCCTATATACTTTCTACCCTTCAAGTTAAATTTTGTCCGTTTCACCTTTTTTTTTATTTGTCCAAAATCATAACATTCTAGATTTGCAGATATAAAAAAAATCTATGGAAAGTAATAGCACAAAATTTTTTAATAATGCATCAATAATTTTTGTTCTTTGTTCAACTCAATTATTAAATGCACAGAAGGTGGATTCAATCAAGACAGTGGATGTCAGTCAAAGTACGTCGCAAATTGTTAGAAAACCGCCAAACCAATTGGCAAGCCTTGGCAGACAAACACTGCCATCTTTAACAATTTTGCATAGTGAACATTTAAAAGCTGTGCAATGAAAATTATAACCATTGAAGAAGAAGCGTGGCAACAGTTGAACAGCCATATCAATGCCATTGCCGATTACCTGAAAAGACAGGAAGATAAAAGCTATGATGAGTTGTGGCTCAACAACCACGAGGTATGCCAATACCTACGCATCAGTGAGAAAACACTATGGCTTATGCGTACCAAAGGCGAAATAGCTTACTCAAAATTGTATGGTCAGTATTTCTACACCATCGGGGCAATTAAGGATATGCTCAACGCCAATGCTGTACAGAGCAGCGATAAATTTGTACAGGAGCTTATGGCGAAAGGCAAAAGCTACATAGAAAAAGGAAGGAAACTTAATACTGCTAAAAAATAGGTATGAACTCTCAAAAAGTATGTTCCTATGAATATTTGGAGAATCTGGAAAAATTGACCACCTGATTCTGGCGAAAGTGTCCATCTGATTCTGGTTTACTATGGTCACTTTAAACCAGAATACAATGGTCAGTTTAAGCAGAATTTACAATTTGGGGAATTGGATGTGTCCAAATCTAAGATTGATGTAGCCGATTTCTAAAAAGTTAATTGATGCTTAGGTTATACCACTGTAATTTTCTAAAAGCCATCAATACGCCAAATCCCGCCACACAAAGCCAAAGCCTGCCACTTCTTTTGAGGGGCTTACCTGCTGCTATAATTTTAGGTTTCGAGCAAAATTCTAAATAAAAATTATAGTATGAGTACACATCAAAAAGACCTTTCGTATTTCAGATTACGACTGCAAGAATTACTAAACAACAGCTTCCCCGAAAAGGCGAACGACAAAAAATTTATCGAGCAACGTTCCTCGTGGGCTGCCAATGCCTATGAGGGTGCTTTCAGTTCGGGCAGCCGTATTGAACAATGCAATGAAATAGCCGATTACATTCTATTTGAGGGCTTGTACTTTTCCCGTTTTGATACAGTTTTTCAGGTGGTATGCAACGAGTTTGATACCATAATGGCAGATGAGGAACTGCGACTGTTCGCCCTTAAAATGTTCCCTGTCTGTGAGCCTGTTTTCACAAGATATGAGCTAACCGATGATTTCGCTTATGAAATTGAGTTTAACCTGCTCTACACCGAGCTTACAGGAACCATCGCAATATGGATACAGGAAAATGGGCTTCAGTAAACGCCAACATCTCCAACTCGACATTGATGCCCTGCGAATTGCTTTTAAACTGGAAAAGGAGAAACGACAAGCCACCGTAGGCGAAAGACTGCTAATTATGCAATACAGCGGATTTGGTGGTCTTAAATTCGTGTTGAACCCCATAGCGAACGAAATAGACATCAATCATTGGAGAAAAACAGAACACGAACTTTTTCCACTCACGCAGGAGCTCTACCAACTACTAAAGGAAAATTCCAAAGACGAAAAGCAATACCGCAGGTATGTAGATAGTATGAAAAGCTCCGTATTGACGGCTTTTTATACACCGCCACAGGTAATAGATGCTATTTCCGCAACCTTGCGTGAAAGCGGTTTGCATATTGAGAAATTCCTCGAACCGTCCGCAGGTATCGGTTCATTCATACAATCCTTTTCAGAACATCAAAAAGCAAACGTTACCGCTTATGAAAAGGACTTGCTCACAGGCAAGATTTTAAAGCAACTTTATACCGAAAGCAATATCCGTGTAAGCGGTTTCGAGGAAATCCCGGAAAAAGAACAAAACAGCTACGACGTAATTGCCAGTAATATTCCCTTTGGCGATACTTCCGTTTTTGACCTTTCCTATTCCCGAAGTAAGGACAATGCAAAAGTCCAGGCTGCCCGAAGCATACACAATTACTTTTTCCTGAAAGGTACTGATATGCTACGTGAGGGCGGCTTGTTAGCGTACATCGCTTCACAGGGCATCCTCAACAGCCCGAAGAATGAACCCATACGCAGGGCGTTGATGCAAGGTAGTGATTTGGTTTCGGTTGTCCGCCTGCCCAATAACCTGTTTACAGAGTACGCAGGTACAGAAGTGGGCAGTGATTTGATTATTCTGCAAAAGAACATGGCAAAACAAAGTCTGACCGAAACCGAAGAACTGTTTTGCCAAAGCAAGCCAACGGAGTACAATACGCCAGGCAATGCACTTTTTCAGGACAGCACAAGGATTGTACATACAGACCGCAAATTAGATACTGACCCTTACGGACAACCTGCACTCATCTATACTCATAAAGGCGGCGTTGCCGGAATTGCCCAAGACCTCAAACAAATGCTTACGGATGATTTTGGCAAGCTCCTGAATTTAGGTTTATACAAAGGCGAACGCAACGATGAGCCTATAATACAAATTCCCGCTACTCCAAAGGTAACACCTCCAATTGTCGAACCAATAACCATTCAGCAAAAGCCACAGCTTGTACCAAATCCTGCAAGTAATCAAGACACTACACAGGAATTAAAACAGCTAAGCATTTTCGACTTGTTTGAAAATGTGGACGAGCCTGTAATGGTTGCGGCTCCACCCAAAAGAACGACACAAGTTAAAAGGCAAAGCACCAACAAAAGTAGAGGTGCAATAGGTCGCCAACCTGACCTGTTCAGTAGTGCGATGCAGCAACCTTATACGCCCCCTGTTACTAATAGAGCTACCAATGGAAATACATCTACCAATGGTAAAAAACAGGAAGTTATCGGCGACCTGTTTTCAAGTATCAATGGGAATGGCCAAGCGATTAAGCCAGCCGTTCCCGATACCATTCCCGAACCTGCTCCTTATACGGGCGAACTGCAATCGTACTACCGTAACGATTGCCTTGTCGTGGATAGTGGTTGGGTCGGTCATCTGCAAGATGTAGATACATCAGACGGTACGGCAGTTTTCCACCCGTTGCAATTACCGACCTTACAGAAAGCAAGAGCCGAAGCGTACATTGCTGTACGTGATGTTTACCAAGAGCTTTACAATAAAGAGGCAAAGTTTCAGACCGAGTACAAGGGAGAAAGGGAAAACCTTAACCGCTTATACGATGCCTTTGTCAAAAGGTACGGAAATCTCAATAGTGCCGATAATATCAAGCTCATCAAAACGGATAGCTCCGGTAAGGAAATCCCTTATCTGGAGCGTATCATTGGCGGCGTGGTACACAAAGCGGATATATTCAGCCGTCCTGTAAGTTTTTCCATCTTAACAATAGCAACGGACAATCCCGAAGAAGCGTTAGCGGCTTCGCTGAACAAATATGGAAGCTTGGATTTGGAATATATGTCCGAAATCAGCGGTATGACGGACGATGCTTTGAAAGAAGCATTGCACGGTCGTATTTACTACAATCCTCTGCAAAAGGAATATGAAATATCCGAACGCTGGATTGCAGGGAACGTAGTAGAGAAAGCCCAAGAGGTCAAAGCGTATCTCGAACGCAATCCCGATGATGCCGAAGCCACAACAAGCCTTACCGTTCTGGAAGAAGCCCGACCAAGACGAATTGAGTTTGAGGAACTCGATTTTAACCTCGGCGAACGCTGGATACCCACTGGCATTTATGCCCGTTTTGCTTCACATCTTTTTGATACGGATGTACTCGTTCATTACTCTGAAAGCTCTGATGACTTTTCAGTAAAGTGTGACCGGAAGAATTTGCTTATATGGGAAAAATACGCTGTCAAAGCTGAAAGCAGAACGTTTGACGGGATTGCCCTACTCAAACACGCTCTTGTCAATACCACGCCTGATATTACCAAGAAAATTACGGTTGGCGACCAAGAGGTCAAGGTGCGGGATATGGAAGCCATACAAATTGCGAACACCAAGATTGACGAAATCCGTACCGCTTTTACCTAGTGGCTACACGCCCAAAACGATGAGTTCAAAACAAGGCTTACAGACCAATATAACGATACATTCAACTGCTTTGTCCGCCCGAATTATGACGGAACGCATCAGGACTTTCCCGGCTTAGACCGCAAGGCGTTGGGGATTGACGATTTGTATTCCAGCCAAAAGGACACTGTTTGGATGATTAAGCTGAACAACGGTGCAATCTGCGACCACGAAGTTGGTGCAGGAAAAACGTTCGGATGGTACAATTGCAAATCCTGTACAGTTGGACGGTTTACCGCCCAATGCGGATATGAAACAAATCGGTGCAAAGCTCAACCAGCTTGCGGACAAAGCCCGCACCGGAGGTCAGTACGAAGAAATAGGAAGCTTGTACGGATTTACGCTGTTGGTCAAAACCGAAATGTCCGAAAAGGAGGGCGTGGATATACGGGTAAACCGCTTTTTAGTGCAGGGACAGGGCATTATCAAATATACCTATAGCAACGGTTTAATTGCTAAAGATGAGAAGCTGGCGGCTATGAACTTTCTTAATGCACTGGAGAAATTGCCGAGCTATATCGAGCAGGAGCAAAAGAAAATTGCGGAGATAGAAAAAGACCTACCCATTCTTCAAGAAGTGGTAAATGGTACGTGGTCTAAAGAAGGCAGATTGAGCGAATTGAAAACGGAACTGGCATCTGTGGAGCGTAAGATACAGTTATCCATCAAACCCGAAACGAAAGAAGAACCATCCGAAAAGCAGAAAGAAGCCCCAAAGGTTTCAGAAAGTATTGTACGGACAAAAGGTCTTCATCTGCCACGAGGGGTGTTATAAGAAAGTCCATTATATTTCGTCCTCTACATCCATTTTCTTAATTAAGGCATCCCGTAAATTGTCAAGGAATTTCGTTCGGTTAATTTTACGGGCTTTCAATTCCATAAACGTATGGTAGAAATCGCCCAAATCAATATTAAATGTGCTTTCAAATGTTTTGGCAATTAGTTTTATATCGGTATTTCCGTTGTTGAATACACCTTGTGCGTAGAGTGCATAAATCAACTCGGTTAATGCTAGTTTAATTACCGTTCAGCTCAAAGGAGATTTACTATTTGCTTTCTTATAATGTTTGTTATTTAGCTGGTCTTCAAGATAAACTTGTATTAAATCGTTTGCCAATATCTTAGCTACTTTGTAATCGGCAATGGTAGAAAAGGAATGGTCTGTTTCAAAATAGATGGTATCTAAATTTAGCTTAATATCATACTTTCCCCGAACAAATAGTTGGTTATCAATAAAGGTATTGTTAGTAAGGTAATATTTATAAAATTCAAGATTATTGTCAAAAAATCTTTTGAGTTTCTTCAATTCGGTATTGAAGTATTTCTTTGCAGACTTTGTTTCATTTGGTTTTTTTAACTTTCTATTTTGCACAAAACAAAATGAGGGTATAATTCTGTCCAACGTTCGGGGAGACTTACAAGATAGCATTGTAATAAATTAGTTTTGAAACAATGACAGGTTTTTGATGTTTGAAAAAATGGATTTCTTCTTCTGTGTTTTTAAACCCACTTTTCAGAATGTTTTTCTTTAATTCTGATAAAAATTCAATAATTATATTTATAACGGTTTCTATCCTTTGGATTGGGCAATCAGCTTCAATTTCTAATTTGTCGATTTCTGTTTCCAGCTTAAAAAGTGTTTGTGTATAAAATTTATTCACTTTGAAGTCTTAAAATTTGGTTTACTAATAGAGATGCCTAAATCTGACAGATTTAGGCATCATCCAGCTAATACCCTTTAATATGTCAACGCAAGCCCCACACCAAAGCCCATATCGCTATCGTAGTGAGTACGAATGCCAATGTTTTTATTGATAATATACCTAAGCTCTGCCATATACTCAAAATCTGTATTGACCATAAAACCACCTCTTAATCTTTTAGAAATAGGAATGTCTTCACGCATTAATGACAACCTAACAATGCCATCGTGATATACCTCTGCCTGAAAATTGACTAACATTGGCAATGTGTACATAAAACCTAAACTAAAGGCTCTACGTGTATCCTTCTTATTTTTTTGCCCAAACAAATTTGTTTCATGTTCGTCCATTCCCATTTTACGATACCTCCAGTCAAAACCGATGAATGGCATAAACCATTGCATTTTACCAATATATCGTCCTAAATGAGTTTCTACTTCATAACCGTGCATATCATTGTAGCCTAAACGCCATTCTGTACCTAAACTCCACCGTGCATTTTGAAGCATCGCTTCTCCATCGTTTCCATTGGTTGCAAAATCATTCTGTGCCATAAAGTGCGGCATATTGCTTTCTCTCTGCAATTTATTGTAGGCTTGTTTTTTGTTGGGTAAGTACGGATTTTTATAGTCGTCAACAGCAAAAACCCTGTTCATACCCGACATCATATGGTAAAGTATATGACAGTGGAAAAACCAATCTCCTTCTTCATTAGCTAAAAACTCAATAGTATCTGTTTCCATCGGCATAATATCCAAAACATTTTTGAGTGGTGATTTTTCGCCTTTACCGTTGATTACCCTGAAATCGAAACCGTGCAGGTGCATCGGGTGGCGCATCATTGAGTTGTTATATATGGTAATTCGTAAAATTTCTCCTTTTTTTACGGGTATTTTATCGGTTTCAGAAAGTATTTTATTATCCATACTCCATACATATCGGTTCATATTTCCCGTAAGGGTAAACTTCAATTCTTTGACCGGAGCATCTTTAGGAAGTTCCGTATTGTAAGGAGATTGCAACATTGCATAATTCAGCGTTTTGATTTCTCCCAAAGCATTTGCATTGTAACGGTTGGGGTCATTATCCATATTCATATTGTGCCCGCTATGGTCTTCTTTAGGTTTAGCCTCTCCAGTAATTTCGGGATACATTACCACATTCATATCCATTTGGTTCAGGCTCATTTTCATACCCATATCGTCCAAATCTCCATTCATCTTCATCATATCGTTCATCATCTTCATCCCCTCAAAATATTTCAATCTTGGGAGTGGCGATATTAACTGTTTGATACCATTGCCTACAAAATAGCTTGCCGATTGTGTTCTGTCTTCGGTTGTGGCTAAAAACTCGTAGGCAACTCCATCGTCAGGAATTGTTACCACAATATCATAAGTTTCGGAAACCGCAATGATTAATCTATCTACCTCTACTGGCTCTACATCATTACCATCATTGGCTACTACTGTAATTTTACCGCCTGCATATCGTAACCAAAAATAGGATGATGCTCCGCCGTTTGATACTCTTAATCTTACTTTATCTCCTGCTTTTAGTTTTTTGCCATCAACTGTTTTTAAATCGGTAGTATGATTTCCATTGATTAATATTTTGTCATAATACACATCGCTTACGTCCATTGCCAACATACGTTTCCATTCGTTGGTCAATTTGGTTTTGAAATGTCCCTCTCTGATGGCTTCCGCATAGGACTGTGTAGCATTCTTTTTTATCGCTGCCCAATCATTGGCGTTGTGCAACATACGGTTAATGTTATCGGGATTTAGGTTTGTCCATTCGCTTAAAATGATGGGTACGGTCGGCAAATCATCAATTCCTTTTCTAAAGGTTTTATCGTCATCACGCTTTTTCATCACAAAACTGCCATACATTCCAATCTGCTCCTGCAAACCTGAATGGGAATGATACCAATGCGTTCCGTGTTGGATAATCGGGAAACGATAGGTGTATGTTGCTCCTGCTTCAATAGGTTTTTGTGTCAGCCACGGCACACCGTCTTCTTTGTTAGGCAAGAACACACCGTGCCAATGGAGCGAGGTACTTTCTTTTAATTGGTTATGGACTACTATTTCGGCTGTATCGCCTTCTGTGAAAGTGAGCGTTGGCATCGGTATCTGACCGTTTACGGCAATGGCTCTTTTTTCTTTGCCTGCATAGTTTACAAGTGTATCTTTTACATACAACTCGTATCGCACTACTTTTTGGGCAAAAACAGATTGCGAACATAGCAGTATAAATACCGCTTGCAGCAACCTCATTTTACTATTTATGGGTATATTCATTTTTATATTTTTTATTAATGAAACTTACTCCTGCTCTTTTAACCAATTGGTTAATGTTTTGATTTGTTCATCATTCAGTTTTGCATCTTTGTGCATTAATGTATATGAGGACAGAGGCATTTGCTTCGTTTCTATTTGTTCTTTGATTGAGTTTAATAATCTTCCTTGTTTCCTGTTTGTGTATATACCCCATTCATTGAAATTCAAATCTTCTTTTGCGTTGTTAATATGATTTTCTACTATGGCTCTCGCAGGCTGTATATAATCGTACCAAACGTATTTGGTATTGTTGCTATGACAATCGTAGCAAGAGGTTTGGAGCATCGCTTTTACTTCAACAGGCATTTTATAGACTTGCGTAAAATCGGTGGTGTAAACCTGCCCTTTATCTACATTAAGGGCAGGCTGATAAAATTGAATTGCAATAAAAATAAACAGCACTATTGCTAAAATTATCTTTAATACTTTCTTCATTTTATAATTCCTTTTTTACAGAACCGCAGGTAAGCATTTGACTACCGTAGTAGGGATTTTTTATTGCTTTGGCTTCGCTAATCCAAACCGCACCTTTACCATCATTGTACATTGGGCAATAGTCCTGATATAGTTTTTGTGTAGTCCCAAATAATGCAATAAGGTCGGAAACATCTTTACTTAACGATGCTAAATGTTCCCTTTGGTGGGCTATTTTGCCAGCATTGTCGCCAATGTGTTCCGCATTTTCCTTAGCATTTTCGAAAATATCCATAAACTCCTTATGCTTGTTGGCAGGTATGGTTTTCAGATCCACCTTGTTTAAATTAGCAAAAAGTTGTTTTCCTGCATTAGCCGCTGCTTTATCATTATCAGCAACGAGTGCATTTTTCAAAGCCAAATAATCCTTAATTATCGGTGTGATTGTAAAGTTTTGTGCTTGTTCCTTTACAGTGGACTTTTCCTCTTTCTGAGAAGACATATCTGTTGAAGTAACAGTAGCTACAGTATCATTTTGTACCGCTGATGATAAATCCTTAGTTTCTGATACTCCGGTGCTATCATTAGCCTGTTGGGTGCTATTTTTATTGGAAGACTGATTGCACGAAACTGTTATTATTGCAACCGTTGCTAATGCGATGGAGAAAAATATATTTTTCATTTTAATGCTATTTAATGTTATTAAAGAAATTTTTGTTGTTTACTTGTTTTCAAATTCTTTCAGCTTTCGCTTCATAAATTCGATTTCCTTTGCTTGTGTTTCCAGTACGTTCTTTTGTAGCTCAATTAATTAGGGGTCGGTAAGCTTAGCTTTTTTGGACATTAATACTGCTGATGCGTGATGCGGTATCATCCCTTTTACAAATTGCTTATCGCCCACATTTATTTGCTCCCTAATGCCAAACCACGAAAAGATACCAATCGCAAGAGAAACCGCAATGACTGCCCAATTGATTTTTTTGTTTTGATACATTCCTTTCATTATCAATAATTCAATAATCAGTATTGCTGAAACCATCAGCAGCGTCATATATAAATTGTTGATGTTCGGGATAAGATTATTCAATCCGTCAATCATATCATACATAATAAAATACATAGCTATAAACATTGCAACAGCCATTACAGCAAAGCGTTTGTACATTGCTAAAGAGTAATTGGGGTTATTTTTTTCACTCTTTTGTTTATGTTGCATTCCGTGTTGGTTTTCATACTTTCCATAACAATTATTTTTTGTTTGCTATTTAATAGTTTCCTGCACACTACCACAGTTAAGCATTTGAGAGCCGTAATACGGGTTTTTAACAGCCTCTTCCTTACTTAACCAATTTGCACCTTTACCATTGTTATACATTGGACAATGCTGATAATAAACAGGTGTCTCTTGTTTAGATACCTTAACTAATTCGTACATATTTTTAGAAAGCAAAGCGAAAGTTTCCCTTTGTTTTGCAACATCTTTAGAAGCAGCAATCTTTTCGGCATTAGCCGTTAAATCTTTCATTACTTTCATCCAAACGGTATGTTCGTCGGTAGAAAGTTTTGTCATCTCTACCGCTTTGATGGCTTTGACCAATTCTACCGCTTTTGCCGAAGAAGTACCTGCATCGGTTTTTACCAAGGCATCTTTTACCGAAAAGTAGTTATCGAAAACGGCTTTTAATTGTGGTACATTTTGCGTTTCAGTGATATTTTTTTGAGCCATACCGCTTTGGTTATGATTGGCGTGTTCATTTTTCATATCCATAGCAGCATCTTTGGTTTTTGCTACTGGCTTTAGTTCTCTGCTGTACTGGCAACATCCCGGAAGTTTAGCATAAACATCATCAGGAGCTAAGAATTTTTCGCTGTCGTAACCAGCCAAAGCGATACGTTTCAATATTTCATCCTGATCGGTCTTATCGCTGTCATAAGTGAGTGTAGCCATTTTAGTATCTTTATTCCATTCTACACTGGCTACCTTATTCACGTTTCCTGCTTTTTCGATAGTGGCTTTACACATACCACAATTGCCGTAAATTTTTACGGTTTCGGTTTTCGCATTCTTGATTTGTGCGAAACTGTTTACTGATGATAGTAATACGGCGATTACCATCACTATTTTTGATAATGATTTCATTTTGAAAATTTTTAATTTAGTAAGATAAACAAAGGTTGTGCGAAAACTAAATAGCTTTCGACAAGACATACCTGTGGCTAAAAAGCCACCGTTTTAGCTTATTTTAGGCGGTTGCCAAATGGAAGAGTAGCCCGAAGAATAGTAGGTTTGTTTGAACCCGAACTTTTGCTTTTTAGTTTTGGCAAAAGGGGTTGTTACTTTTAAATGTATTGGTATTAGTAAGCTAACAGAAGATGAAGAAGTACTACATCCACAAGAGCCGTGTTTACAATTGCCGTCGCAGTTGTGACCATCCTTACATTTTTTACAGGACTTGTCCTTGCAACTGCTTTTATGGTGAGATTTTTCAGATTTTTCTTTTGAGCAACTTTTTTGTTCTGTTTTAGCTGTTTTTTTGGTACAAGCATAGCTTATGCTTGGCATTAGGAAAAAGCCCAAACACAATAAGATGACAAAGCTGATATTTTTACTCAAATTTTTCAACACTACAAACTTATGAAATTATTTCTTTTAATTGCTATATTTTGCACTTTCTTAAATCTTCAAGCTGAAATACATATTGCACTCTATAAGTTTTTTTAGCGATTTTCGTTCATTACTACCTTAAAATATTTCAAATGAAAACAATTAGATAGGTAGCTCAAATAGAAAGCTATTTTATAGTCAGAGGCTCTATCTTAAACCCAGCTTTTTGTATCGTTTCGATAACTTGTTCCTCTGTAATTCCTGTCGATTTTACGGTCTGTATCTTGTCTTTATTTGTTGTGTCTACATCCCAATGGCAAATGCCCTCCGCATTATCCAAATCTGATTTTACTTTTGATACACAAACTCCGCAATTAAGGTTTATTTTGAATTGAAATTCTTGGAAATATTCTTATGACCCATCATTTTGCTAAGGCTTTCAAGAGGTACGCCCTCGGTCAAAAACATTGTGGCGAATGTGTGACGGCAGTGTGGAATGTAACTTTCTGTTCTGTAACAATACCTGCTTTCTCAATAAGTTTACCTATATACGTATTGCAAGTCGCATTGGATGGCATTGGGAATACAAAATCATTTCTTGTAACTCCACGATATTTCCCAATGATAAGTTTAGGGATTTCCAAAAGGCGGACGTTGGAAGCAACATCTGATTTCTTCCTCCGGCTGATTATCCTTGGTGTCCGTCAAAGAAAGACTGGATATTGCTCCATTTCAGTTTTTTAATGTCAATGTAAGAAAGCCCTGTGAAGCAACTGAAAATAAAAAGGTCTTTTACAAGTTCATATCGGGACTTAGATGGTTTCAGGAGCATTAAGGTTTCCACATCCTCTTTTAAAAGGTAGCTGCGGTCGGTTTCTTCCATAGCCCAAAACCTATCAGACACCGAGTTCCAAACTAAGACTACTGTTTTATAAAGCATTGTATAGCAACGGGTTTAATCGTTTTGCTTATTTTTGCTCTTTACAAATCTTTTTTTTTAAAAAACCTTAAGGCATTCAGGTTTATAAGGATAACGTAAGTTATATTTTGGATCATTACTAAAAGTAGGACTGTAGTACAGCGATTATCCTTCATTCTCAATAACTGAAATAAGGTTTTCACAATATGTTCTGCTTCTAGTACCTTCAGCAATGCATAGTACATTTGGTTTTATTTCATAGGTTAAATTTTTAACTATTTAATGTTAATCTTTTCAGGTCCTACGTTAAAAGAAATGCCGAAAGTTCTCTGGCAGCTTGCTTTGGTACATCTTTTCCAATGGTATGCACTTTTTGTTTACTGGTAGTTCATCACACCAATGCTGAAATCTTCACTGTACGGAATCTCTGAGGCTGATGAAACTAAAGCCAATGCATTGATAGAAAGTGCTAACAAAGGTGTTTCAGTTGTATCGTCAGACTTAAGCTGGGCAAAAGGAATCCTGCATCAGGTTGAGGTCGCGGTAGGACAAACCGGATTAATGAACGGTTCTTACAATATCGTAACGATGCTTTCGGCATTGCTTCTTGTTCCTTTTGCTAAAAAATTCGGGTCTAAAAACACCTATATATTTTGTTTATTTCTCACAGGTTTAGGTATTATGACTCTGCATTTTATTAAAAATGAATACTTTATTTTACTTCCGATGATCGCACTGGGAATCGGGTGGGCTTCGATGATGGGATTGCCGTATTCTATGATTTCACCATCCATTCCGCACAGTAAAAGGGGAATTTATATGGGAGTCATTAATGTGATGATCGTGATCCCGATGCTGATTCAGACTTTGTCTTTCGGCTTCGTGTTCAAAAATATTTTGGGAAATAATCCTTCCTCGGCAATTATTTTAGCAGGAATTCTTTTTTTGGTTGCGGGTTTATTTGTTATACCGATGAGAAAATCTATGACAAAATAGTATTAAATTTATTCATAACCTAAATTAAAAATCCTAAGAGCTGTCTTAGGATTTTTTAATTTAAGTAAGTTAATTCAGTTTTGATTTAAATCAAAGCTTAAACTTAAGTCAATTAATATCGTATTAATTTGTTTTGGAGGGTATAATGTGGTCTTTTCTCATAAATTTTTTCAGAAAAAAGACATTCCACAGAATTAACTCGAGTCCGTAGAAAAAATCTTCTATCGGGATTGTAAGGATACGAAATCCGATAAATTCTGAAGGATTATAATTGACAATCGGGGTTTCCAGACCTGTACCGGTAAGAATTCCGTTAACAGATAAAAAACCTGGAGCAAGAATGAGATAGATAAAAGATACTTTCCCGATCCATCTCACGCCGAGTATATAATACAAAATAATCAGACTCAAAGCTAATGTCAGAAAGGTCACCAGTGTATAAACTCTATCCTGAAAGACAAAAGCAACCGATAGATAAGCAATGACAGAAAATATAACATATAATTTCTCTGGAAGTGGTTTCCAGTCAAGTTTAAAGAATTTATCCAAACAGAAATAGGTAAATATACAGGAAAAAGGTATGCATATAAAAAACAAAATCTCTTCAATTGGTAAACCGAATAGCCTTATTCCAATGAGGTAATCATCATTAAACCACCAAACACCCTTTTTTGTAAACCAAACATCCCAAATTATAAAAAGTAGACCAACGAGGATAGAGGCTTTGAAAAATGCACCAAAATGTCTGCTAAATTGTATTTTTGGATGAAATGAAAAAATGAAACAAATGATGACCGTGAAAAAATCTATAAGCAGGTAAGTAAAGTACATTATGCTTGTTTTTTATTTTTATTTAAATACATTTTAAAATATTTCACAGGAACCCAAAGAAATCCGAAACATTCGCCTTCTTCTTTACCAATATGTTTATGATGCTGCTTATGGGCTCTGCGGATTGCTAAAAGGTACGGATTTTCAGTATTCTTCAGAACTTTAATTCTTTGGTGGATGAAAATATCGTGGACAAAGAAATAAGCCATTCCATAAATTGTAACACCTAAACCTATGTAAAATAGATAGTTGAAATCATTAACACTTCCAAAATACATCAGAATAATTGCTGGTATTGCGAAAATAACAAAGAAATAATCATTTTTTTCCAAAGGCGGATCCGTGCTATGGTCGTGATGATCTCTGTGTAAACTCCAAAGAAAGCCGTGCATCACATATTTGTGTATAACCCAAGTGGCACCTTCCATTAGGAAAAAAGTGGTTAAAACGATCAGGAAATTCATAATTAATTCTTTTTTGAATTAAACATTTTTTCTAAAATAACTCTTCTGTATTCAAAGATATGTTCCAGTTTGTTTCGGACAAATAATTTATGAGCCAATTCGCCTAAAAATCCCATGGGCAGTTCATAATCAATCGTATCTTTCATCAGAACGCCGTTGTCGTTCTCAATGAATTCGTGGCGGTGATTCCAGAGTTTATAAGGTCCTTTTTTCTGAAAATCTGTAAAGCTTTTCTGGAAATTGGCCTCAGTGATTTCTGTTTGCCAGGACATTTTGATGCCAAGTAAAGGAGAAACATAATAATCAATAATCATCCCTTTATAAATTTTGTCATCCGGAAGATCGGTTCTTACAATAAAATTCATCTCTTTCGGCGTAATCTTGGATAGGTTGTTAGCAGATGAAAAAAAGCTCCAAGCTTCTTCCAGACTGCAATTCAGCTGTTGTTCTTTGTATAGTTGGTGTATCATTTTTTAACTCTTTAGAATATCGATTATCATTTGTTTTAAAATGATGTCATCTACGTCTTTAATATTTCTGTTCAGGAGCATCTTATCTTCATCAATGTTAGATTTATATCCCAGAAAAGCAGGACTTTCCTTTTGAATAGAATAGCGGAGAAAGCGTGTTTCTATCAAATTCGGGTTCTGTTTTACGGCTTTTTCAATATTTTTTTTTCCTTTTTTAAAAGTTGTAAGTTTCTCCAATGGATTAATGGCATGTTTGGCCCATATCGCCTGAAAAGCACCCTCATAAGCCAGATCCAAACCTGTGTTGTTTTTATTTTCAAAATGGTTCAGCATCTCTTTGCATATCATTTTATCAGAAACGGCTTTCTGATAATTTTTTCTGATTGCGTCATAATCCTGTGAGTGGAGCATTGAGAAAGATATGAGAAAAGCAAATAGCAACCATTTCATATCAATGACATTTTATACTCTACATAGCAACCCATCATTAATGAAATTTTTCTAGAATTAGAAATTCTTATTCTTTGATTAATGATTTTTCCTGCCGAGGTTCTTTTTATTTTGCGGAATAATGAAACATAATATCTGTAAGCCAGATAAACCCCGAATTTCGAAGAAGCAGGAAGCATTTTGATGCCTTCCAAGGCTTTTTGAAACTCATCGTGTATTTCTTTTTCTATATCTGCTTTTACCTCACTGTTAAAATCCTCGATATTGACATTCGGGAAATAAGTGCGTCCTAAAACAAAATAATCATCCTTCATATCCCTCAGAAAATTAACTTTTTGGAAAGCCGAGCCAAGTATCATTGCGTATGGTTTCAGTTTTTCATACTCTTGTTTGTCTCCTTCTACAAATACCTGAAGACACATCAGTCCCACAACTTCTGCCGATCCGAGAATGTATTCTTTATAAAGTTCCGAATTATAATCTATTTTATGAAGATCCATTTCCATACTTCTCAAGAACTGATCTATTAATTGAAAATCAATCTGATATTGATGGATCGTTTCCTGAAAAGAGTGTAAGATAGGATTAAGCGATATTTTTTCGTCTAATGCATAATTAGTTTCATCTCGGAATCTGGCTAATAATTTTTGTTTATCATAACCGTGAAAACTGTCCACAATTTCATCTGCAAGACGGACATAGCCATAAATGGCATAGATCGCATTTCTGATTTTCGGGGACAATGCAAGAATACCCAGCGAGAAACTTGTGCTATATTGTTTGGTGGTTTGTTTGCTTACCTTGTAGGAAAGTTCGTCAAATAGTTTTTTCATATTACAGTAGATTCGGTTTATTTTTTATCGGCTTCAGTTGCGGCTATCTTTCCGGAAATGATAGAGGGCGGCACGCCAGGACCTGGAACAGTAAGCTGACCGGTATAAAAAAGATTTTTAACTTTCTTATTTTTTAAAGATGGTTTTAAAACTGCCGTCTGAGATAGGGTATTGGCCAATCCATACGCATTTCCTTCATAAGCATTATAATCATTAATAAAGTCATTAAGACAATAACTTTTTTTATAATCTATTTTTGATGAAAGATGAGATGATCCCGTGTGTTTTTCAATTCTTTCTATCATTTCCAAAAAATATTTTTCTCGCATCGCCTCAGAATCTTCAATACCTGTTGCAATGGGCATCAGAAGAAAAACATTTTCACAGTTTTCTGGGGCAACATTGTCATCGGTTTTTGATGGGCAACAAACGTAAAACAATGGTTTCGACGGCCATTTCTTATCTGTATAAATTTCTGTAGTGTGCAAATCCAAATCATTTTCGAAAAAAAGTGTATGGTGCTTAAGATTTGATATTTTTTCTTTGAACCCTAAATAAAATATCAAGCAAGAAGGCGCAAATGTCTTCTTATTCCAATACTTTTCATCATAATTTCTGTACTCTTTATCCAGCAAAACCTGTTCTGTATGATGATAATCTGATGAAGCAATCACGCTGTCAAAAAATATTTTTTTCCCATCTACAATAATTCCGCTTACCTTCTTATCGTCTACAACAATTTTTTCTACATTCGCATTAAAGTGAAAATGAACGCCCTGCATTTTTCCAATGGTCGCCATTGCTTCTACAATTTTGATAAAGCCACCTTTCGGGTACCATGTTCCGAGTTTATAGCCACCATAATTCATCAAACTATAAAGCGCAGGAATATCTTTCGGAGCTGCTCCAAGGAAAATCACTGGAAATTCCATCAATGTGATCAGTTTAGGATGCTTAAAATATTTTCTTACGAAATGGTGAAAATCAGTCAAAAGGTCTAATTTCAAAGCACTTTTTGCAATTTTAGGAGACATAAACTCAAACCAGGAATGACAAGGTTTATTGACGAACTCCTTCATTCCCACGTCATATTTGAACTGTGCATCTTTCATGAAATCATCCAGCATTTTTCCTGCTCCCTTTTCCGTTTTCTCGAATAGGGATTTCATGGATTCATAATCTTGCGGAATCTCCATGGTTCCATCATCAAAAACCATCTCAAACTGAGGGTCTAAAGACACCAATTCATAAAAATCAGAAACTTTTTTACCAAAATCGGCAAAAAAATCTTCAAATATATCTGGCATCCAGTACCAACTTGGACCCATATCGAACGTATATCCGTTGTCTGTACGGAAACTTCTTGCGCGACCGCCCAAACTGCTGTTCTTTTCGAAAACATGTACTTCGTTTCCTAACTTAGCTGAATAAGCTGCTGCGGACAAGCCTGAAAATCCAGATCCTATAATTGCTATTTTCTTTGTCATATTAGTTTTTATCAAAAGAGTAATCTTGTAAAACAGTGTCAATTAATTTATTATTATCTATATTTTTGGAAAAAATAGGATGATGGAATTGTTCCAATTTATCCAGAATTCTTATGAGATCCATTTTCTCATTATAAGTCAGATTGCCTGTTACAATGCTTGTCGCAGTTCGGATTTTATCCATTTGCATATCCAAGGCTTGCAGACCGGATTCTGTTATTGTAAGAACTTTTGTTCGTCTGTCTGTAACAGAATCTTTTTGCTCTACCCAGCCTTGTTTTATGAGTCTGTTGATAATAAGAATACCCGCTGGCTTTTCCTGAACATTTTTTCTGATGAGCTCCATTTTGGTCAAAGATCCAAAAGATTTTAAATTTATAAGGTATATAAATTCATCCTGTGTGCTGAAATCGGAACCAGCAATAGCCGATTTAGAATAAGTTTTTGCATATCGGTTAAGATGAACCAAAAGCGTACTGATAACACTTTCTGGTGACCGTCCGAACTCTTTGCCATCCCAAACAGGTTCACTTTTTCCATCTCTGTGCTGGTCTGACTCCTGATCATATATCCAGTTGCGAAATCCTACAATATCCTTACTGTATAGATTATTGACATTCTCCGAATCAAATTTTTCAAATAATTCTAATAGATTTTTAACGATCGTAAAATCCATGGCTGTAAAATTTAATAAACAAATATACTATTTTTTAAACAATTAGTATACAAATATACATATCAACAATAAGACCAATCAATCCATATTATTTAAAATTTATTAAACTTTAATATTTAATTCTTAAAAGACTATTAAAACTCGTAATTATTGAAAATATAACAGATATATGGAATTATAATTGTTTACTAATATACAACTTAAATAAAAAGGTTATGAAAACGGAAGTAAAAATTAGAAGTTTATTATTAGGGGTTTCATTATTAGCGGCAGGATTTGCAACAGCACAGACTACCAAAACTACTGAACAGGCACAAACATCTGCTCAAACACAGGAAACTACAAACCCCGAAATTGACGCGCTAAAACTAAAAATTTCATCTAACCCGGATGACACACAATCTTTGGTAGCACTAGCCACAGCATATCAAAATGTAAATGACTGGAATTCTGCAATCGTAACTTGGAACAAAATAACAGCGATCCTTCCAGATTGGGCACCCGCTTATTACAGCATCGGTTACGCCAATCAGTCAGCTAAAAATAATGAGGCAGCAAAAACCGCTTATGAGCAATATATCGCCAAAGTCAAGCCAGAAGATGTAGATGCGGCAAAACAAAACTTAGCTTACGCCTATTTCTTCATCGCATTTTTGGATAAGGATACAAATCCGGAAAAAGCAAAAGAGTATATCGCAAAATCTTTGCAGTATGACGGCTCAAATCAAGATGCGCTTAACTTAAGCAAAAGCTTGATGAACTAAGAATCACATTTTTCAATACATAGAAAAGACGCTGATAATCTAAGCGTCTTTTATTTTTATGATTTCTCTTCAGAATCTTTGCTTGGTGGATTGTGATTTCCTTTGCCATATTTTTTTTTATATAAATAATATCCAATGCCGCCAATAAGGAAAACTGGCCAAAAGGGAAGTAGGAATAATAAAATATCTCCAATTACTTTCCAGCCGGATGAAATGGCGTTTGCAGATTTTTCTCCAAAACTTTGATTTTCTGATTCTTTTGCTTTCAAATAATTGTCGTATAAAGTAATTTCCAGACTGCAAAGTTTATTCGGATTGTAGGAATCGCCTTTAACTTCAAGGTTTTTGTTATGAATACTTCCCAACATCGATAAATCTTCTACCAAATAATCAAATTTATCGTAAGGAACTTTTGTCGTCAAATGCAAAGTCTGAAACTCATCATTACTAACCAAATTTTCTGTGTTGATGATGCCATCGTACTTTCTGATAATATCTCTTACCGATTGTTTTGCTAGAGCAATATTATCTACATTCAATTCAACGGAACCATTTTTTACCATTGCGTTAACTGGCTCAACTGGTTCTTTTTGCACAGGTTTATCTTTGTAAATAACTTTGGTAACGGTTTTCGGTTTTGGGATTTCTTTTTTGATTTGATTTTTTATCGAATCTATATTAGAACTGATTTTTTTCTCTTCAATATCTTTTTTGAATTTCTCAACATTTTCAGAAATAGAATCGATTTTACTTTTGCTGTTTTCAAAAGCTTTTTCGATTTCTTCTTTGTTCTTAAGCAAATCTTTAGCTTTCAGATTAACTGAATCTAATGTAGCTTTTGCATCCGAATCCAGATTTTCTAAACTTTCAGAAGCTTTATCAATCAAAGAATCTGCGTTGGCGATTGTATTATTAGCTTCTTGTAAATCTGTTTTTTTACACATTGTAAGTATGCTCAAAACAACTGCGGTCAATAGTAACTTTTTCATTGTGGATAATTTTATGATGTAAAGCTATCCCGAAACGAAAAGAATAATTTGTAAATGAATCTAATAATTTTTGTAATATTTTAAACTAATGAAAATCAAATGTTTAATTTGATTTTACAAATGATTTACAAGAGATTGAAAGAAAAAGTATTCAGATTTTAGAATCTCTTAATTCTAAATTATTAAAAATATAATTGAATTTTATTGATTTATTAAAGGCCCAAAAGTATAATTATACTCTACTTTATCAATTCTAATTCTATCAATATTTTTAATCTGAATTTTACCATCTTCTATGGGAGAGCCAAATAAAGCAATATTTGGAATGCGTTCAGTTTTGACTCTACTAAAATACGAAGGGTAAATTATTCCGTCATATCCTTTTGAATAAACAAAACTTGAAATTTTTTTACAAATATCATAAGAATGTTCTTCAGCTCTAAAAAGATAATGTACACTTAAAAATAAGCTTTCAAACTCTGTATTATCTTCACTAATTTCAGCACTTAAGTCTAAAATTTTTAAACTCTTGGTAGGTGTTAATTTTGCTAAATATAAATCGTCAATTATAGAAACTCTGCATTCGTGCAAGCAAATTTCGATATTTTCTGACCCATAAAGAATATTCAAATCTTTACTATCTAACCTTCCATTTCCTGAATATTCAATTGGAGGACTATCAAATTGGCTCTCATCATTTGGATTGGAAACATTTTTTCTTAATCTATAAAAATGATTTTGCTCATTAATTACTTTTGTGGGAAATTTTTCTATAATCTCATTTAATACTTGTTCTGCAGAATTATCTTCACTTTGTAATTTTTCTAATTGTGTTATTAGTCCTAATTTATATAATCTTGGTGCGTAATAAAAAAAACCAATTCCAAGAGTTTTTTCTATCAGTGGAACATCTTCTTTTAAGTATTTTCCAAAATCAACATCTGTTTCCTGATATTCATTAAACATTATTAAAGAGGAACCTCCATATTCTGATTGGTAATAACTACCATTAACAAAATATTCCCAAGATATTTCGTGCAAATTTTCTTTAGAAATTTTATAGCCGTAATCTTTTTGACAATTGCAACATTTTTCATTGCTTTTTAATCCAAATTTTTGACAAAGTAATTTTAAGCCTTCATTATAAAAACATTCTGAACAAATAGGATATTTCATTTTAGATTGTTATGAAAAATAGTAGGTAATACCTGTTGTGCATTTAGC
>NZ_RJTU01000056.1 GCF_003730015.1 Epilithonimonas hominis
TTTTTCTCCCCAACTTTTGAGATTGATCCAATAATTCTAGGAGAGATCTGAAGGAATTTTAACATTGTTTTTCATTATAAAATCTAACCATTAATGTCAGAAGGTGCAGTCTCGAAGTGCAAAACCGGAACGGAAGAACACTTTCAAAGTGTGGTCAGCTTTGAAAAAACAGGGCTTTAGTCCTGGGTGGTGTGAGATTGTAACTGCGGAATGAGGACGCGAAGCGACGAAAGAGCAGTCAGGAACGATTTTTTTTTGAAATGTGTGTTTTCGCAGGAAGTAAAAAAAGAAATTCCCCGAAGGGAATTTCTAAAATGAACAAAAAACTTTAAACTTTGATGGCAAACTGATACACATCATCAAGCTTATCTAAACAACAAACTGAAAGTTGCTTTTGAAGTTCCCATTCATTGGGTAGTATTTCCAACAAATGGAATTTTTTTTTTGTCAGATCATACACATCACATTCTTCCTGGATGATTCGCAAGAATACTTTGGAAAAAATGGTGCTTTCATTGATAAGCAAAGTTTTTAAATCCTGATAAGTGCAGAACATTTCAACGGTTTCGCAAAAATTAATTTGGTCATTGTGTAGAACAATGGTTCCGGTTAAAGTTACTTCATCGTCAACGACTGTAACAGAACGAAGGCTAACAAAATTTGTTTTCATAATATAAAAAATTTAAGTGTTTAGATGCTGAAATAGTATTTTCGAACAAGAACATCGCGGAGCTCAGAAACTTTCATCGATTGCGCTAAAAGATTCTGTTCCAATTCATAAGTGGCTTTAATTTTATTGACCATTTCCGGGGTTTTGCAGGACTTTTGAAAGGCAGGCTGAATGAAGTTCCGCATCAGGGTTTTCAGGTCGCAAAGGCGAAGCATTTCAATGACGCTTCCGCAAAGGTGCGGATGAAAAAAGCCGTGCTTCCAAAGGGCATAAAAGGTCCAATAATAGACTTCGCGTTCTTCATCACTATTTACATAGATGATGTGACAATTCGGGCAGGGTTCAAACATTGGTTTTCCTGCGTTTCTTCCTCTTGAAAGGATGTAAAGCGCGGTTTTCGGAGCTGGACTGTGCACTGAGTAAGTGCGTACTTTGTGTGTAAGCATAATTTGGGTTTAAAAAATTTTGCTCCGCTGAAATATTTCTAAAAGAAAAAAAAGAAAAAAAGAAAGTGCTCCACCCTCGTGGAAGGAAAATGCGATGCAATATTTTTTTGCAAAAAAGATGGACGTACTATTTTTCACGGCTATCTTTTTTGCAAAAAACCCCTTGGGGCTTGATATTGTCAGCGCATTTTCCTGACTTCAGAACTTTACTTTCTTTTTTTTTTATTTTTTCTTATCCCGAACTTTCTAAGAAGGAAATTTCAAAACTTTGATTGATGGGGATAATTGCTTGTGACAACTGCACTCAAAGCGAGGGAAAGCGATGGAAAAGACAGCGGTATGGCGACAGGATTACTTGGACTGGCGGCATACTGCTGTGCGCGGTGACGGAAGTGTATAGACGGCAGAGAAAAACGGTTGTTCAGAATCCGAAAAGTGAATGCCGGCTATAGACTGGAGGAACTTGGGAAAGCTGTGGCAAAATGGGGTAAACACTTCGCAGAAAAATGGTGCTTTACGAAAAGGTCAACTTGCGATAATTTTCAACTGAAGGACTGCCTGTAACAGTGGTGGGAAAAACAGCGGTATGGAGGGCGGAAAGAAAATGCTTTGCTTGGGAATTATCAGCACGCGCCAAAAACACACTGAAAACCTTTGCCTATGAAACTCAAGTGTTTTTGGTGTGTGCTGAGAATATGGCGGCTGCGAAAGTATTTTCTTTGCGCCCGGAATACTGCTGTGCGGGGTGACGGAAGCGACTGTATTGCCACTAAACTTTTCCGCTGAAAAAAAGCAATACAGTGGCGGGAGGAACTTGGCAAATCCCGAAACTCTCTGCACCATTTTTCTGCATCCTTCGCAGGGTTGGTGGGCCCTTCGACAGGCTCAGGGTGACAGTCCTTCCCTTTTCGATTGGGGAACTGACCGTGTAAATTATAACTGTACGAGCGGCTGGGAGGCGGTGGCGCAAAAGGGCTTTGCCCGTTGCAAGGAAAGCATTTAACATAATCTCAAATTATAGGGACACCTTGTTGGCAGTTGCTGTAACGCAGTGGAAGCAATCCCCGAAGCGATGGCGTGTGCGTATAATTTCTATTATGTTACTTGCTGTGGCAGAGCGGTGATTTTAAATTATCTTCCAATCAAGGTTATTAATTTGTTTTTTAAGTTTTTGTAACGATACTATAATTTCTGAAAAAGAGGGTTTATTTTCGCCATAAATCATTTCTTCACTCATCTTTTCGTAGTCTTCTTGCCATTTATTAATAACTGTTTCGGGAGGAATAGGGTTAATGGTTTTCGGATTGTGCAAAGTGTAATCAACTCCTGAAATTTTTGTAAACTCTAATCTGTGCTTTACAATTGTTTCATATAGTTCTCTGTCTTCAATTGCTTTTAAAATATTTTCATCTCTTGATAAGATATAAACATCGTATAAATGTCTGCTTAATCTGTTTACCCTTATTTTTTCGAAAGGTTTCTGAAATTCTTCATGTAGTAAGAATAACTTTTCTAAAAAAGTCCTTTGTGGATTTACCGACGGTATTTTAGATGGGTTTTCAACAAAATCCTGTTTCGGAAATGCAAAGTTGATTAATGGTGCAACGTCTTTCAAAGTAAAAGGTTCAATCAATGAACGACAGCCAATTTCCACCTGAACTTTTGGTTCTAAATAGCCGACTGTAGAGATTACACTTGGATAAAATATATTGATAATTCTTGGATACTGATCAGAATCTTCCGCATTCACTAGTTCAAATCTCACATTTTCAAGTCCGTTTTCTTTAAACTTTTGTTCCAACTCCGGCAGAAAATGTTCTGAAATGTACTTTCCTGATGCTTTTCTTAAGTTAGTCTTTTTGTTTTTGGAAAGATCTCCTTCAAAACCCAAGAATTCGCGTTCTATGGCTAAATCAATATCTTCAGAAAATCTTTGAATCAAATTCCAAGATTTACTTAAGGATGTTCCACCTTTGAAAACCAAATGTTCACCGACATCTAATTGAAAGATGGAAATCAAAGTTTGCGCTACCCACCAATCTTTTTCCACAGCAAAAGCTGTCATTCCTACTTTTTCGGCGGTTTGTGTGAAGATATTGATCCTTGTATTTTCAGGAAGTGAAAGAAATTTATTCTTCATTTTTTTTCGATTATTGCTTTACGCATAATTACTCTAATCCATTCTGGTGCAAGGCGAATATCATGTTGTAAACGTTGTGGTTCTTCATTATTTAGATGGCTGAGAATGATTTGAATTTCAGTATCAGTCACATTATCGCGCCCTATTTCTTTAAGTGCCTGAATGACCAAACCACTTATATTTCCGATTGCAGATAGATTTTTCGGTGCAGTTTTTTTGAACCTGATTTTTCTTTTTCCTAAATCAACTGTGCGGGCGGAACCGTCTGTGAGGTAAACTAAATTGGTTGGAACTTGTGTTGAAAGACCAAGTGCATTAAGTGCCAAACTTCCTGTAGGCATAATTCGGGCTTTATCTCTTTTTCTGATGGCTTCAGCAATTTTTTCTGCTGAAGGCTGCAATTCCCCAATGATGGAATCCTGTTCTAAAATGGCATAAATACCTCTTGCAACTCTTGATATTTCTCCATTTTTTTCAAGCCGCTCCAATGCTTTTGCCACCGTTTTAGAATTTCCAAAAGCAATAAAATCATCAATGAAAAAAAGCGAACCCCTCTTGGCTTTTTTTATTTTGGCAAGTATCTTATCATCAGTAGTTTGCATTGTGTTTTGAAAAAAAATATGTCGCAAATATAGGATAAATTTGCGACATATTTGGAATAGTTTTGTTGCTGTTTTAAATTAATAGTATATCACAACCGTTTACATAATCTCAGACAGATTACGTGATTAATCATTAAGTCCATCACCGGTAAGGTTATCATCTAATTTTGCAGTTAAACCCAAATTCCGCAATAGAAAAAAAATAGTATTTTAGTATTCTAATATCCAACTGCGTAACAGTAGAAAAAAATAAGCGA
>NZ_RJTU01000054.1 GCF_003730015.1 Epilithonimonas hominis
GGGTTTTTCAGTGACCTCATTGCAGCGGCATCCTTTTTTCTTTTGTCTGGAGAAAGCCTTGGAAAAGAAAAAAGATATAGCGGAAAGCGGGATAAAGCTCCTAAATATATTTTAAAATATATATGCGAGATTCCAACTGAATCCCATATTGAAGCTACCTGAACTCCTTCCAAATCCCGGAACAATCATCGGAGCGACATCGTCCTGTTTTGTGGTGTATGCGAGATATCTTGGCTGGATATTGACATCTATAAAAAAATTGCTTTCAAATACCTGAATTCTTGCACCGATGGCGCCTTCTATCCAATAGCTGCTTTGTGTAGAAGGTTCTAATGCAATGGTTACGCCTTCGTTATTCCTTCCTTTAACAGGTATAGCGCTATATTCCTGGGAATAGAAACTACCTGCTAATTTTGCACCGGCATAAAAACCATTAAATGCATTTTCCGGATCCGAAGCCAGCATATAAAATCCGCCAGCTTTCAGAAACAAACCGTCTGCTTTTGCGTCATAACCATTTTTCTGATAGATATTTTTGTCATATCCCAGATCTACTACTGCATGGATTTTTCTGCTTATTCGGCTGGAAATAAAGCCTTGGTAAAGTTTTCTGTCTCCGAAAAAGCCAGCGCCAAGATTCAATACATCTGCACCAATAATAAAATTGGGTGTATATCTCCATTTAGCCGAATCCTGTTTCTTGGCCTCTACTTTTTTCTGAGAAAAAGCGAATACCGAAACCAAACTAAAAGCGGAGATAAAAATTGACTTTGCTTTCATCTGTAAGTGATGTTTGATTGGATTCGACATTAGTTAGCGGTGTAGATTTTAACAGTTCCGATTTCAGATTCTCATAATTGATTTTGAATCCGCAAGCGGGAGATACATAAACTGCATTTCTGTCATAAGAAATGCGAACTTTGGAACTATCTCCATCTTTTCTAGTTTTGAAATAGATATCCGTGTAAGGATTTTCATCAATCCTCAAAGGAATATAAACAGTTTCTGCATTGGCCTGCGCCAGAATACTGGTAATTTTATTACTTCCGTAATCTACACCGACGTACAAAGAATCAATCTTTGTGAGCTGTCCTGCTGCATTTTTGAATTTCACCTGTAACCTTGGTGTTGATTCCGAACTCAGGCATATATCATCATCACCGCCGCAACTGGTAAGAAGCAAAAAAAAGCCCAGAAAAAAAATTAGTTTTTGCATTGAATAAAGGTAACACAAATTGTTTATTTTTTAAGAAGCAAAGCAATGTTTTCTACGTGGTGCGTCTGCGGAAACATATCTACCGGAAGAATTTTTACCAGTTCATAACTGTCCTTCAGCAAGGCAATATCTCTTGCCTGTGTTGCGGAATTACAGCTTACATACACAATTTTCTCTGGTGACAGTTTTAGAATCTGCTCTACAACCTTTGGGTGCATTCCATCTCTTGGTGGATCAGTAATCAGCACATCAGCTTTTGGATGATTGGCTAAAAATTCATCATTGAAAATGTCTTTCATATCACCACAATAAAAAGTACAGTTTTTCAATCCATTGATTTCTGCGTGTTCTTTGGCTGCATCAATAGCTTCCTGAACGGCTTCTATCCCGATAACTTGTTTCGCATTTCTTGCGACATACTGAGCAATAGTTCCTGTTCCTGTGTAAAGATCATAAACAACCTGGTCGCCCGATAAATCTGCAAACTCGAGGGTTTTTCTGTATAACTCCAAAGCCTGTTTATAATTGGTCTGAAAAAAAGATTTCGGTCCTATTTTGAATTGAAGTCCGTCCATCTCCTCAAACAGATATCCTTCACCAAAATATGTTTGAATATCCAAATCATAGATACTGTCATTACCTTTTGGGTTGATGGCAAAAACCAAAGTTTTTATCTGAGGGAATTGGGATAATAAATAATCAAATAATCGAATTCGTTCTGATTCCATTTCCTTATAGAGTTGAAAAAGAACCATCCAGTCACCTTTAGAATTCTGACGCAACATTAAAGTTCTTAGAAAACCTTCCTGAGCTTTTACATCATAGAATTCAAGTCCGTTTTCTACAGCATATTTTTTTACGGCCAAGCGAATTTGATTAGATGGATCTTCTTGCAGATAACATTCTTTGAGATCTAGAATCTTGCTCCACATCCCCGGAATATGAAATCCCAAAGCATCTCTGTTGCCAAAGTTTTCCTCAGAACTAATCTCGTACTGGGTAAGCCACCGCGAGTTGGAAAAAGAAAATTCCATCTTATTCCTGTAAAAATATTGCTCCTTAGAACCTAAAATAGGAATAGTTTCGAAATCAGAAACACCTCCGATTCTCTTGATATTATTAACCACTTCACTATGTTTGAAATCGAGCTGTTTCTCATAAGCAATATTCTGCCATTTACAGCCACCACAAGTTCCGAAATGGATGCACTTAGGTTCGACTCTATGTTCGGAATATTCTAAAATTTCTATAGCCTCACCTTCGATATAATTGCTTTTTGATTTTTTAACTCTGACATTTACTAGGTCACCAGGGACAGCACCCGAAACAATCACAGTCTTTCCTTCTTCTGTTTTACCAACAGAAACTCCTTTCGCACCGGCAGAAAGGAGTCTGATATTTTCAAGAATTTTATTTTTTTTCTTATTCTTCATTTATTAATTTGTTTTTGCAGAATCGGCTTTAGGATTCTGTTGCAATAAATCATTCTGAAGCGTTGCCTGAGGATTCACACTAGGCGCTTGCAGTCCTGAAATTTTATTCATTTCTTCTACAAATTTAGGATCACCTAAATTATAAAAAGTCTGACTCGCTACTTTACCATCCTTATCAATCAAAAAGAATCCGGGAATTTTGAAACCGTAAATAAAGTACTTTTTCGCATATTCAGAAGAAAGCCCTCCTTCACCGTAATAGTTTGTACCAGGAATACCTTTTAGCATTGCATTAGCCGTTTTTGTAAATTGCTCTTTTGTATCGTCTACATTTACAAATGCAAAGTTAACTTTAGATTTATAAAAGTTTACAACCTCTTTCAACACAGGAACTGTAGACTGTCCGATATAAGGATTCCAAGAAGCATAAGTCATAACCAAAGTCGGTTTTCCATTAGACTCCAAGCTTGAAGATTTTCCGTCTAGCTTTACGAGATTAACTTTTGGAGCTTCTTCACCTTTTTTCAATCCGAAAACTGCATTGATTGCAGAATTAAGATCTTTCTTAACTTCCGAATCTTTAATATACTCCTCACTAACCTTTTTTACTTTATCTACATCAGAAGTATATGGATTAAGATCAAACTTGGCAATTACAAAAGCTAGAAGATAATCTTTAGTTTTCTGAGATAACTCTTTATTTTCCGACAGATATCTTGCAAAGATAGCAGACATGCTAGCTGTGTTTTTATCTTTTTGTTTTTCAGCAAAAGATTGGAAGTTTTGCCCTATTTTGTTCAAAAGATAATTTCTGTAAACAGGCAGATCTTCTACCATTCTATCATTATTAGTCGTCAATGAATTCTCATAATTAGTAAAAGCTTTTGACACTTTGAAAGAAGGATCACCACTCACTTGACCATGTGATGCTTCATACTGAGCAAGGAAGGTTAAAACATTTGTAGCAAGCTCATCTTTTTTAAGTTTCACAACATCACTGTCAGGACCAATTTTATCAGCAGTCTGATCCATGTTTTTTTCTAAATCAGAATATATTTTTTTTATTTCACTAAGGAAATCAGATTCCTTTTTCTGCAGCAATTGCATATTAAGCTTAGAACTGTAAGTTTGCAAATACTTTTGAGTTTCGGTAATGAAATCATTATTCTTTTTTGCGTCACCTTCAATTTTAAAAACTTCCGGAAAAGTATTAGCATCACCAGAAATTTTTAAATTCTGACCTTTCTTTAAATAGATGAAATTCATTTTTCCGGCGTATGTCATAGCGTACATTCCGTTCTTAGGTGCTTTAAACTCACCTTTGAAGTTACCTTTATCATCTACACCAATATTAATTAGAGGTAGAGTTGCTACACCAGAAGCTTCTATGAATTCTATTCTTTCAAGAGGAGAGCCTCCTTTGACGTTTCCTTCCACTTTTATCTTAGAACAAGAAACTACTAACAACGAAATTAAAAGTAGAAATAAATACTTTTTCATTATAAAATTTAATTTGTGCAAAAATAATCTAATTAGAATTTTAAAAAAAATGAATTTTGATATTTTATTAAAACATTAACAAAATAGATAAAAGCTAAAGGATATAAATCTAAAATATTCCAAAATAATAGAGAGGCTAAGTATTATTTTATACCATCACTATAATTGATTATTATGGTTTTATATATGCCATTTATACGACTTTTCATA
>NZ_RJTU01000051.1 GCF_003730015.1 Epilithonimonas hominis
AGGGTTTTTCAGTGACCTCACTTTTTAGGGGGCATTTTTTTATGGGAATATCAAAATACAGTTTAGACTTCAAGAAACATTGTGTAGAAACAATTAAGCAAGGCTGTCGTTCTTCCAAATCCGTGGCACACGAGATGGGATTGGACGCAACGATGGTTCGCAGATGGGTAAAATTTTATGAGCTTTACGGAGTTGCTGGTCTCGAGCGCAGCGGCAATCGGAAGTTTAGTGTAGAATTCAAGTTAAAAGTATTGAGAGAAATAGATTCAGGTAGGCTTTCAATAAAAGAATCAGCTTTAAAATTTAATATCGCCGCCGAATCAAGTATTATCAATTGGCAAAGGAATTACGAAAAATTTGGTATTTTAGGTTTAGAAAATAAATCCAGAGGAAGACCAAAAATAATGAGCGATTACAAACGTAAGAAAAGAAAATCCGACAAACCACTGACCCGCGAGGAAGAACTGCTTTTGGAAAACGAGAGATTGAGGGCTGAGATTGCAGTCCTAAAAAAGTTGGACGCCTTAATTCTGGCAAGGAAAAAACCAAAATCATAGAGGAATTAAGGCGGGAATTCGATCTGGCAGTTTTGCTGGATTGTACATCTATGGCGAGAAGCAGTTTTTATTATCATCAAAAAATGCTTCAGAAGAAAGATAAATATGCTGAGATAAAAACATTGATAAAAAAGATTTATCACAGACATAAAGGTAGGTTTGGATACCGAAGAATCACTATGGCAATCAGACAAAATGGTATTATCATTAATCATAAAACGGTTTTGAGATTAATGAAAACTCTAAACCTTAAGAGTATTATAAGAGTGAAAAGATACAGATCCTATCGCGGAGAGATTGGAAGGACAGTACCGAATATTTTGGAAAGAAATTTCAAAACAAATCAGCCAAACAGAAAGTGGGCAACCGATGTGATGGAGTTCAATGTCTCGGGAAACAAACTGTATTTATCTCCTATAATCGATCTTTTCAATGGAGAAATCATCAGTTATGAGCTCTCCGAGAGACCTGTTTTTGCACAGGTTATGAATATGTTGAAAAAGAGTTTCAGGAAAGTAAAGAATACGGAAAACATCATTCTCCATTCCGATCAAGGCTGGCAATATCAGATGAAAGTCTACCAGCAATTATTAAAGAAAAAAGGAATTATCCAAAGTATGTCCCGAAAAGGAAACTGTCTCGATAATGCGGTCATCGAAAACTTCTTCGGAACGCTGAAATCTGAGATGTTTTATACCAAAAATTTTAAAACCATTAAGGAATTGAAAAAAGAAATAAAAGAATATATTAATTACTACAATCACGACAGAATAAGGCTTAATCTAAAAGGAAAGAGTCCGGTACAGTACCGAACTCTTTCCTTTAATAATATTGTTTAATTTTGTCTAAACTTTTGGGGGCAGTCTATTTTGGAGACGTTTTTTATATACTATTTGCTAAATCCTCTGCTTCGCAAAAGGGGTTTGATATCTGCTTTATGCCCTGTAAATTCTTCAAAAGCTTTGTTCAGATCTACACTGTTACCCACAGAAAGAATATATTTTCTGAATCGGTCACCGTTTTCTCTTGTCAAACCACCGTTTGCTTTAATCCATTCCCAAGCATCGGAATCCAGCGTTTCTGACCAAAGATATGCGTAGTAACCCGCTGAATAACCGCCTCCCCAGATATGCGCAAAATATGGTGTGTGGTATCTTGGCGGAACCTGCGGAACTAATAATCCGTATTTGTCCAGCGCTTGCTTTTCAAAATCCAGAACCGGAATCAATTGTTTCTCATCGGTCACAGTGTGCCAGTTCATATCGAGAGTTGCAGCTGCTACTAACTCGGTGGTTGCATAACCTTGATTAAAATTAGCCGCCTTTTTGATTTTATCAATCAATGCCTGAGGCATCGGCTGCTTGGTTTGATAATGTAAAGCGTAATTTTTTAGAATCTCTGGCTCCAGTGCAAAATGCTCATTGATCTGCGAGGGAAACTCTACAAAATCTCTAGGCGTATTGGTCCCGGAAATGGAAACATACTTTTGATTTGCAAAAAGTCCGTGGAGTGTATGTCCAAACTCGTGAAACATGGTTCCTACCTCATCAAAAGATATCAAGGATGGTTTTCCAGCGGCCGGTTTCTGATAATTGAATACGTTTACAATGACGGGTTTCTGTCCGAGAAGATGAGATTGCGGTACAAAATTATTCATCCATGCGCCACCGTTTTTATTACTTCTGGTATAGAAATCGAGATAATAAAGCGCAAGTGATTTTCCGTCTCTGTCAAACACTTCGTAAGCCACGACATCCGGATGATAAACCGGAAGATCTTTTCTTTCTTTAAAAGTGATGCCATAGAACTTTTCTGCTGCATAAAAAACACCTTTTTCAAGAACGGTAGTCACTTCAAAGTATGGTTTGATTTCATTTTCATCAAGGTCATACTTCGCTTTTCTGACTTGTTCTGAATAAAAATTCCAATCCCAGGCTTGCACGCCAAAACCACCTTTCTGAGCGTCTATCACTTCTTGAATTTCTTTAGCTTCACGATTAGCTGTTTCAACTGCTGGTTTTGCCAGTTGAGCCAGAAGTCCCATCGCGGCTTCTGGTGTTTTTGCCATCTGATCCTGTAGACTCCATTCCGCAAAATTCTTTTTACCAAATAACTTCGCTTTCTGCAATCTCAGTTTAGCTATTTTTTCAATCGTTTCACGGGTATCATTCGCATCGCCTTTCTCAGCTCTTGTCCAGGAAGCTCTAAAGAGTTTTTCTCTTGTGTCTCTGTTTTTAAGGTTTTGCAACAAAGGTTGCTGAGTGGTATTTTGCAACGATAAAAGATATTTTCCTTTTTGGCCAGCCTGTTCCGCATCTGTGGCAGCAGCAGCTAATTCATCAGCAGAAAGTCCGTCTAATTCTTTGACATCAGAAATCAGAACTGCACCTTTTTTTCTTGCTTCTAAGAGCTTATTGCTAAATTGGGTAGATAATGTAGCAAGCTGCTGGTTGATTACTTTTAATTTTTCTTTATTTTCAGCTGAAAGATTAGCTCCAGCTAATTCAAAATTCTGAATGTAATATTCCACCAGCCTTTTGCTTTCCGCATCCAATTTATCAGTCTTTACTGCTTTGATTCTTTTATAAAGCTTGTCATTAAGATTAATCTTATCGGAATGCGCAGCAAAAATAGGCGCATACTCCTCTTCAACTTTTTGAAGATAATCATTAGTATTAGACCCTGTTAGATTATAAAAAAGAATGGTTGCTCTTGCTAAAACTTCTCCGCTGTTTTCCAAAGCTAAAACTGTATTCTCGAAAGTCGGAGCAGCCGGATTATTAATAATTTTATCGATGTTAGCCAACTGCTCCTTCAAACCATAATCGAAGGCCGGCTTATAGTGGTCATCTTTGATTTTATCAAATTCCGGTGCCTGATACTGCAAAGGGCTTTTTCTGAGGAAAGGATTATTTTTCATAGATTGTTGAGTGGTTGCAGATTGGTTTTTCTGCTGTGCGGATGTCAAAACATTTCCAGCACCCAATGTGATAAACGTTACAAGTAACGTCATTTTTATTTTCTTCATTAATAAAAATTTTGAGGATTAAATGTAAGCAAAAGTGATGATATATCAATGATATGATAAGTTATTTATCCTTATCCTCATCCCCACTCCAATAGTTTTCTTCGAAGGAAATACTGTCTAGAGCCAGTAATTCGGCTTCACGTTCCAGAGATTCCCGCAGGGTGAAGGTGATCATATCCTTGTCTTTTTCTTTTGCCAAACGTTTGGTCATTTCTTTATCTATCAGCATAAAACGTTTGCCCATTCTTCTGGCCGTATATTTTCTCATCCCGTTTTCTTTCAGAATATCAACAGCCATATCTACAGCCGTACCCAAGGTCTCTCGATAGATATTATTAACATTCTTATTTAGAAAATCATAAGCATCCAAGCGGTTTTTGGCCCTGACAAATATTTTCAGATCGGGATAATTTTCTTTACAATAATCTACCAAAAATTTATTTTTTTCGACATCGTCCAGACAAAGCACCAGCAATTCCGCTTCTTCTATTCCTGCTGCTCTTAGTAAAGCAGGTTTGGTGGCATCACCATAATAAACATTAAAACCGTTCGATCTAAGCAATGCTACTCTATCCGGATCATTATCCAAAACTGTGGAACGGATACCGTTGGCCTTCAGAAGACGACCGACTGTACTGCCAAAAAATCCAAAACCTACTATAATAATTTTTCTTTGCTTGATGATGCCAAGCTCTATATTCTCTTCATTTTTTTGTTTAATAAAACCATTATCCAAAACTTTTTCTTTGAATATCAAAAGCAGTGGAGAAATGCACATTGTAATTGCGACAATAGCCATCAGCTCAGAGTTTGCTTGATAGTCTATAAGATATAAACTCGCTGCAAAATTAACGAGAACAAATGCAAATTCTCCCACCTGAGATAATGCAAAAGCCAGGAAAAAACTTTGCTCATTATTCATTTTATAATATTTCCCGATTCCAAAAAGAACAAGTGCTTTGATTGCCAAAACAATAAATGCTGCCGAGAAAATAAAGAACGGTTTTTCTGCAATAATATTGAAGTTGATTGTCGCACCCACACTTACAAAGAAAACCGCCAGTAATAATCCTTTAAAGGGGTCGATATCGCTTGCTAACTCGTGGCGAAACTCGCTGTTAGCTAACATTACACCCGCAATAAAAGCACCTAAAGCCGGACTCAGACCCACAGAGATCATCAGTTCCGAAACTCCTATTATTAAAAATAACGAAGCAGCAGTCAGCAATTCATTTAAGCCAGACTTCGACACAAATCTCAGAAAAGGAATAAAAATATAACGCCCTAACAGTATCAACGCCAAAACTCCAAAAATAACTATGAAAGGCTGCATCCAATCAGGTACATATTGCAGCAGAATTTCCTGATGTTCTGACTGTTTTACCGCCCTCTCGGATTTAGATAAAAATGGAAGCAATGCAAGAATCGGAATAACAGCAATATCCTGAAATAATAAGATTGAAAACGATGATTCTCCGCTTACAGTTCTGAAAAGATTCTTTTCTTTTAGAGTTTGTAAAACAATCGCTGTAGATGACATTGCGAAACAGAGCGATATAATCAGTGATTTTTTTAATCCAAATCCTGCAACATAGAACACAAAGAAAATCCCAACTATACTCAGAAGCATCTGACTGAGTCCTAACCCCAGAATTCTTTTTCTAATCTGCCAAAGTTTATGAGGCTCCAATTCCAATCCGACCAAAAACAAAAGCATCACCACACCTAATTCCGAAGCGTGCATAATATCTGCCGCATCTCGTCCCGTCAATTGTAAACAAAATGGACCAATTAAAATTCCGCCAAGAATATATCCAATCACTGAACTCAACCCCAGTTTTTTTCCTAACGGAACCATAATAATGGCCGCACCAAGGAAAATCAGGATGGTCATAGCTATGGAATTCTGCATCTATTCTATTTTTAAAGTTTCTGATAATTCCTGACATTCGAACTCCAATTCCTCTTCCGATAGGTTGTCGGCATTATATATGATGTGGATTTTTTTGAGGTCGATATTGTTGACGTGCAAAGAAACTTTAAGTCCAGAAAGTAATTCTTCTACCTCGGTTTTATATTTTCCTTCCGCACTATAATTACTTTCTCTTCCGCCAACACTTGTAATGATAACAGCGTCTTTTCCAGAAAGAATGTTAATTCCGTTCTCAGAAATCCAGCGCATATCAAAAACCTCATCTATCCACAACTTCAACAAGGGTGGAAGTCCAAACCAGATGATAGGGAAATGGAAAATAATGCGTTCATATTCTACAATTCTTTTTCTTTCCCGAAACGGCTGAATATGAAAATCGGGATAATCTTCATAAAGATCTCTGACTGTCACATGATCCATAGCTTCATAACACTCAAGCAATCTAACATTTGTGGTAGAATGTTCGAAATATGGATGTGCAAAAAGTACCAGTGTCTTCTTCAAGAATCTCTATTTTCGTAAAAATAGTGATTTTTTCGTTTGAAATCAAGATTTATACCGTTACGAAATTGATAATAATTATAATCAAAAAGAAAACCCGAACAAAAAATCCGGGTTTTATTATCTCTTTTCCGAAGCTAAAAGTAAGATGTTATTCACTCTAAGCGATCTACCAGCCACCAGAAGCGCCACCGCCGCCAAAACTTCCGCCACCGCCAAAGCCTCCAAAGCCACCGCCTCCGCTGCTTCCCCCGCCAAATCCACCACCGCCGAAACTTCCTGGAAATGGAAAAAATCCGCCACGGTATCTGCGGCTTCCGCGCCTTGATAAGATCACATCGTCATCGTCATTATTACCCCAGCCATTTCCTCCATTTTTATTGATAATACTGAAAAGAATAATGATGATAATGACAATCAGAATCACAGATCCGATGTTGATTCCTCCATTATTTTTTTGTTTCTTGACAATAGGCTTGAATTTTCCCTGAACCGCTTCCATAATGGCCGAAGTTCCTCTGTCTATCCCATTGTAAAATTCGCCTTTTTTGAAAGCTGGCGTTACGAGATAATCCAAAATCTGTCCAGCTACAGATGCAGTCAAATATTGCTCAACAGCTCTACCCTGCTGGATAGACATCGTGTGATCTTCGGTTGCAATGAGGAAAACGACACCATTATCGACACCTTTTTGTCCAATTCCCCATTTTTCACCATACATTGTTGCCAGATAATTGACATCTTCACCACTTGTAGTTGGAAGAATAATGACCTCAATTTCTGTCGAAGTGGAATCGGAGAATTTGATGAGTTTTTGATTCAGCGCATCCTTTTCGGCTTCTGAAAGCAAACCCACTTTGTCATAAACTGGATAAAGTACGGCTGGTTTTTCGGGCACCAATTGAGCTTTGGAAAATAATCCAAAAATCAGGAATAATGCGAAAATATATCGTTTAAGAGAAGCTGATATCATTGGATAATTCATTGATATTTTCCCCATCTACAGGGAAATATTTTTTCAGTTCGAGTCCTGTTTTCAGAATTGCTTCCTTCAGACCTTCACAATAATTTTCTTTCGCAAATTGAGAGGTGATTTCATCGTGAAGATTGTCCCAGAACTGCTGCTTTACTTTTTTGTGAATGCCTTCGTCGCCAATAATTGTAAGATAATGCTGTTCAAAATTGACATAAAAAAGAACACCGTTTCTTTCTTTGGTCTGATGCATCTCCAGAGAACGAAAAATGGCAAATGCTTTTTTAGCAAAATCCTCTTCGGCCGTGGAATCAATATGCACACGGATCTCGCCGGAAGAATGGTCTTCAGCTATTTTGATGGCTTCCACCAGGGAAGCCATTTCTGTGTCTGTAAGAAATTGATTCATTATTCTGAAAATACGCTTGGAGCTTTTTCTGCGCCAGCTTCAGCTTTGAAATATGGTTTTTCCTTGAAGTTGGAGAAGTTGGCAATCACGTTATTCGGGAACGTTTTGATGTTGGTATTATATTCCTTAGCAGCGTCATTATAATAAACTGTTTCTGAACGGATGCTGTTCTCGATTGCTGTATATTCTCTTTGGAAGTTGATATACTGCTGATCGGCTTTCAGGTTCGGATAACTTTCTACAACTGCCATCAGACGACTCAGCGCACCGCTCAGTTCACCTTGTGCCGCTTGGAATTTTGCCATATCCGCCTCGGTCATATTTGTCGGATCAATATTAACAGAAGTGGCTTTGGATCTTGCCTCAACTACTTTTGTCAATGTTTCCTGCTCAAATTTGGCATAAGACTTAACCGTTCTTTCCAAATTTGGAATAAGGTTCGCTCTTTTCTGATAAACCGTTTCCACGTTGGACCATTTCGCATTCACATTCTGTTCCATCCCGACAAATCCGTTTCTTTTACCAATTGCCCAAAATGCGATAATACCAATAATCGCAACAATTACTACGACTACAATACAACCTTTACCTTTCATAGTTTGATGTGTTTTAAAAATTTATAGTTAAATCAAATATACAAATTAAAAGAATCCAAGATATTTATTTTTCAGAAAGCTTGGCTTCTTCCCAGAGCTTGTCCATTTCAATTAAATTCAAATCAGCCAAAACCAAGTTTTTATTGATGGCAATTTCCTCCATTTTCTGAAACCTGGAAATGAATTTGGCATTGGTTTTTTCCAAAGCCGTGTCCGCATTTAGTCCGGAAATTCTGGCGTAATTAATCAAAGAGAAAAAAACATCTCCCAACTCTATTTCTTTTTTATCCCTATCAGTCTCTTGATGAAATTCCTGCAATTCTTCTCGCACTTTCTCCCAAGCTTCATCAGCAGAATCAAATTCGAAGCCAATTCCTTTCACTTTATCTTGGATTCTGTAAGCTTTTATTATCGGAGGTAAACCTTTTGGAACGCCAGAAAGCACAGATTTGTTACCCTCTTTCAGCTTCAGTTTTTCCCAGTTCTGTTTTACGGTTTCTTCATCTTCTGCCACAGTATCACCATAGATGTGCGGATGACGGAAAATCAGTTTGTCATTCAGAGAATTGATAACATCAGCTATATCAAAACTTTGTTTTTCCGAACCAATTTTTGCGTAAAAAACCAGATGCAACAACACATCGCCCAGCTCTTTTTTGATTTCCTGCAAATCCTCATTCAGAAGCGCATCAGACAATTCGTAAGTTTCTTCCAAAGTGAGATGACGCAAGGTTTCAAAAGTCTGTTTCTGGTCCCACGGACATTTTTCCCGCAAGTCATCCATTATATCGAGAAGCCTTCCAAAAGCTTCCATTTTTTCCTGTCGAGTATTCATAATTGATGATTGATAATTGATAAATGATATTAATTCTGTTATATTTTGTTTGGACGCCTTAATCCGCCCTCCGTTCCCGCTTTTTTCTGCCATTGCGAACGAAGTGAGGCAATCTGTAGAACTTTTTACAATCGCAATGTCAGAAAAAGAGCTCCACTCAGGTCGGGGCGCGCTTCGCCACTTTTCTCCATTAGATATTAAAACTCAATATCCTATCAACAACCACCCGACAACCAGCCACCCATCAATGTGATTTATTTTGCAGCATCGGAACGAATTTGTAAACCCCGAATTCCTCTTTTTCAAACTGTGTATCAGAAATTTTCGTGAATCTGTAAAGAATCTGTTCGTCCGTTTTTCCTAAAGGGATTACCATTTTCCCACCCACTTTCAGTTGTTTCAATAGTTCCGTTGGAAGAATTTCCGCACCGCAGGTCACCAAAACTTTATCAAATGGGGCAAACGTAGGCAATCCTGCGAATCCATCACCAAAGCTTTGAAACTTTGGTCTCATGTTTAGTTCCCTTAAAATTTTACTTGAAAAATCATACAGATCTTTTTGCCGTTCCACGGTGTAAACCAAAGCGTTCATCTTGATAAGAACAGCAGTCTGATAACCGCATCCTGTTCCGATTTCTAATATTTTTTCACCTTCACTCACTTCCAACAATTCAGTTTGTTCAGCAACAGTTGACGGATGAGAAATCGTCTGTTTTGCCGCAATCGGAAAAGCACGATCTTCATAAGCGTAATCTTCAAAAACACTTTCAATGAAAAGATGTCTCGGAACTTCGTTCATCGCATTCAAAACAAAAGAATCAGTAATCCCTATTTTCTGATGCAGATAATCGATTAATTGTTTCCTTTTGCCTTTGTGAACGTAAGTATCTCTCATTATTAGTTTTAGTTCTTTAATAATTCTTCTGCAATTTCCGAAGTAAAATTTGAATTTCCAAACAGGAATCATAAAATTAAAAAATTATCAAAAAATTAACCTTTATATGAAATAAACTTCATAGCTTTGATTGTTTTTTTATTAAAAAATTAAGTATAATTCCCATTAATTGAATGACAGAATGAATGTTATGCAGAAA
Organism: Epilithonimonas hominis; assembly: GCF_003730015.1. Classification (GTDB taxonomy): domain Bacteria; phylum Bacteroidota; class Bacteroidia; order Flavobacteriales; family Weeksellaceae; genus Epilithonimonas; species Epilithonimonas hominis. The sequence goes on from NZ_RJTU01000051.1 coordinate 9,927, forward strand.
ATAAGAGCTTACATCAAAGGAACCGGTTCATATGTTCCGCCAAAAATTTTAAAGAATGATTTTTTCGAAAAAGTAGGTTCATCTGACGAATGGATTTTTAAAAATCTCGGAATCAGAGAACGCCGAATTGCTGAAGGTGAAGTAACAAGTGATTTAGCTTACAAAGCCGGATTGCGCGCTTTGGAAAACACAGACATTACACCAAAAGACATCGACCTGATTATTGTTGCCACTTCCACTCCGGACAGACAAGCGCCATCTACAGCGTGTTTTGTACAGGAAAAAATGGAAGCACCTCAAGCGGTTGCTTTCGATATTTCTGCGGTTTGTTCAGGTGGTCTGTATGGCATTGCGATTGGTTGTCAGTTCATTGAAACCGGAATGTATAAAAATGTATTGGTTATCGGTGCTGATACTTTCTCCACAATTACGGACTGGGAAAGAAAAGATTCGGTTTTCTTTGGCGACGGTGCAGGTGCGGTTTTGTTATCCGCTACTACTGAAGACAAAGGCTTTTTCGATTTCAAATTACACGCAGACGGAACAGGAAAATACCATTTCAATATTCCGGCAGGTGGCTCAGAGATGCCAGCTTCTGAAGAAACATTAAAACAAAGACTTCATTATTTCCAAATGAATGGCAAAGAAGTTTTCGAAACGGCAACTAGAGTTTTGCCAGAAACCATTAATGAAATCTTAGAAGCCAACAAACTGACTTCCGATAATGTAGATTGGGTCATTCCTCATCAGCCAAGTATCAGAATTTTGCAAGAAACGGCTAGAAAAACCAATATCCCATTCGAAAAAGTAATGACGAATATGGACAAGTACGCCAACACTTCTGGCGGCACAATCCCCATTGTTTTAGACGAAACATTCAAAAGCGGTCGTGTAAAAGATGGAAATCTTTTATTGTTTGCTGCGGTTGGTTCTGGCTGGACCTGGGGAACTGCACTTTATAAAGCTTAAAATTTGGTTGATGGATGACAGTTAATAGTTGTTGGTGAAAAATCGCTTAAACTATTAATTACAAACCATCAACCGTCAACCAATAACTATCAACTAAATAAAATGTTAGATAATCAAACGTTTCTAATTACTGGAATTGCAGATGAAAATTCTCTCGCAATGAAAACCGCTGAAAAAATTCTTGCGAACAACGGCAAAGTGGTTTGTACAGGTTTGGGCGTAACGCCATTTCACAAAAATCTTTCCGAAAAAGCAGAATCTTTTCTCAATAAAAACTACGAAGATTTCGAAAACGCTTGTAAAAAAGTGTTGGGAAATGATGTTTACACAGCACCTTTGGATGTTACTTTACCAGAAAGTTTAAGTCATTTTGCAGATGATTTAAAAACAAAAAATATTGCGCTGAACGGTTTTCTTCACGCTATTGCAATGGACAAAACCATTAGAAATAAATCTGTAAAACCAATGCTGGAAGTAACAGCAGAGGAATTCAATGATACGATGAATGTGTCTGCGTTTTCTCTGGTTACGCTTTGTCACGCTTTACTTGCAAATAATGTTTTACAAAACGGTGCTTCGATTGTTTCGTTAAGTTATATCGCAGCGGAGAAAGTTTCGTTTTTTCCTTACATTAATATGAGCATCGCAAAAGCAGCGCTTGAAAGATTAACGATTGAAATGGCTTATGAACTTGGAAAAAAATATAGAATCCGTGCTAACGCCATTAGATTCTCGCCTTATATGGGAAGCAAAGCCGGAAATGCTACTTTGAAAGTTGAAGATGTGGAAAGAGCGAACAGAATCAGCCCGTTAGGGAATGCTTTGCCAGAAGATTTAGCGCACGAGATTGTTCATCTTTTCCGAAAAGACACCAGAATCACAGGAGAAATTCGTCACGTGGATGGAGGATTTCATATTATGGGATAGATTGGGTTGGAGAGTTTTTGGGTTGGAGAGTTTCAGGATTCTCATTATTCTTCAATATTTTAAATTTAATAATATTGTTTCTCGCAGATTAGGCTGATTTGGCAGATATTTTTTTAGCAATCTGCATCATTTGCTAAATCTGCGAGAAACTCAATTAATATTCAAGTCGCAAGCTTTGTGGCTTGAATTTTTATTTAGTTAAATTGCATCATCAAAATTATTTTAAAATTTATGAGACAAATAAAGACTGCTTTGTTGGCTTATGGCGGTTCTGGAAAATTGTTCCACGCTCCATTTCTTGAAGTTAACGATGGATTTGAATTAATAGGCGCCTACGAACGAAGCAAAAAAAATATACAAAACGACTATCCAAACGTTAAAAGCTTTAATTCTCTGGAAGAAGTTCTGGCAAGCAATGCAGAATTGATTGTCGTAAACACGCCAATTGACACGCATTTCGAGTTTACGAAGAAAGTTTTGGAAGCCGGGAAACACGCTTTGGTGGAAAAGGCTTTTACAACAACTTCTAATGAAGCTGAAGAACTGCACAAACGCGCTAAAGAAAAGAATCTGAAACTTTCCGTCTATCAAAACCGACGCTATGACAGCGATTTCTGTACTGTGAAAAAAGTTTTGGAAGAAAATTATCTTGGGGATATTGTGGAAGCAGAAATCCGATTCGAAAGATATAATCCGGAACTAAGTCCAAAAGCTTGGAAAGAAAATGGAAATCCTGGCGCGAGTATCTTGATGGATTTGGGCTCACACGTGATTGACCAAGCTTTGACATTATTTGGAAATCCCGAGAAAGTTTTTGCTGACATTAGAAAAACTAGAGATAATACTCAGATTGATGATTATTTTGATATTCTGCTATATTATCCTGACAAACGTGTGAGATTGAAAGCCAGTTTTTTTGTAAAAGAAATGACACCTTCTTATGTTTTTCACGGAAAAAAAGGAAGTTTCCTAAAACACAGAGCGGACATCCAAGAAGATGAATTGAAATTAGGCAAAATTCCGAATCGTGACAATTGGGGAACCGAACCTGAAGAAAAAACAGGACTTTTGGTTTATAATGATAGAGTTGTCAACTTCCCAACCTCCCAAGGGAATTATCTTGATTTCTACGATGATCTTTACAATGCGATTGTGAATGATAAAAAAGTTCCCGTAACTGCAAAACAAGCTTACCATACAATGAAAGTGATTGAAGCAGCTAAAGATAGTTCCGAGAAAGGTTGTACTGTTGATTTGTAAAAATAAATATTTAAAGAAATTTTTGAATACATCAACACCTTTATTTCGGTGCTTCGCACTTTTTTGAAACTCTCAGAGCCTATTTAAAATTAGTAAAAACCACATAGTCACATAGAAAATCTCAATATTAAGTGCTAAAAAGAAAAAATAGAAGCACAATTTTTCCTATTTTTTCTTTATTTTAATAAAAGCTATGTGTCTATGTGGTTGTAAAATCATTTCTGATAAAAATTTAAACAGGCTCTCAATCATTTCTACCAATATATCACTGCTTCGCACTTTTTTGAAACTCTCAGAGCCTATTTAAAATTAGTGAAAACCACATAGTCACATAGAAAATCTCAATATTAGGTGCTAAAAAGAAAAAATAGAAGCACAATTTTTCCTATTTTTTCTTTATTTTAATAAAAGCAATGTGTCTATGTGGTTGTAAAATCATTTCTGATAAAAATTTAAACAGGCTCTCAATCATTTCTACCAATATATCACTGTTTCGCAGTTTTAATGACAAGACTCAGAAACACCAAAAATTCTGAGTCTTTTTTTATGTTGAGTTCCTTTAATTCTTAAATTTACGACTTTAACAAAATGAGTTATGAAATCGCCGTAATTCGGAAATGCAAATACCGATAAAATTTTAGCGATTGCATATGACCATAACAATAATCTAAATCAACATATGATAAAAGCAGGACTTGTAGGCGCTGGACATCTCGGGAAAATCCATTTGAGATTACTGAATCAATCTGAGAAATATGAACTCGTTGGTTTCCACGATAAAGATGCAGAAAACGGACGAAAACTAGCAGCCGAATTTGGTTACAAATACTTTGAAAATTTCGAAGATCTGTTAGCATCCATCGATATGCTTGATATCGTAACTCCGACTGTATATCACTACGATTATGCGATAAAAGCGATTGAAAAAGGAATCCACTTTTTCATCGAAAAACCTGTGACACAAACTCTGGAACAAGCGGAGGAAATCCTTTCAAGATGTAGAGAATTCGGAATCAAAGCGCAAGTTGGTCACGTGGAAAGATATAATCCAGCGTTCATTGGAGCGAAAGATTATATTAAAAATCCAATGTTTATCGAGATTCACAGATTAGCGGAGTTCAATCCGAGAGGAACGGATGTTTCTGTGGTTTTGGATTTGATGATCCACGATTTGGATATTTTGTTGAGTTTGGTAAAGTCTAAAGTAAAAGAAATCCACGCCAGCGGTGTTTCTGTGGTGAGCAAAACGCCGGACATTTGCAACGCCAGAATTGAGTTTGAAAATGGTTGTGTAGCAAACTTGACAACTTCCAGAATATCGATGAAAGCAATGCGAAAATCCAGATTTTTCCAGCAAGATGCTTATGTATCTGTAGATTTCTTGGAGAAAAAAGCAGAAGTTATCCGTATGAAACCTGCGCCGGAAAATCCGTCTGATTTTGATATGATTATCGAAAATGCGGAAGGCGAGAAAAACCAAATTCTTTTCGAATATCCGAATATCCAACCAAACAATGCAATTCTTGACGAATTGGAAAGTTTTGCAAATGCCATTGACAATGATTTGCCTGTTCAGGTTTCTTTGGAAGATGGAACTGAAGCTTTAAAAGTGGCTTTGGAGATTATGAGGTTGATACAGAAATAATCGGTTGAAAATTTAAACACAAATGAATCTCCAATCCTTAGAATCCGAGCTCAAAAAACGTCTTGATTTCCCTTACACTTGGGGAAGAAAGCAGTCGGATGAATGGGATAGAAAAACGAAATTCATTTACCAAACTCAGGATTTTGAAAGCCTGGAAACTCAATGTAAAGATTTTGATAATGAACTGAGAAATTACGCTTTCAATCGTTGGCTGAATTTCTGGTCCGCAAAGGCGATTGAACAAATATTTACAAATTACCCAAACGTCAGAAAAGAAGAAAATCAGTTTTCGAAAACTGTAGATTTTTATATTTCAGAGATTCCATTTGATCATAAAAGCAGTGTGTTTCCAAAACAATTTGGGCAAAGTCTAGATTATGCGATTGAACACAAGAAAGAATTGATCGAATGGCTTTACCAAAATCAAAGTCAGCAAGGACGGAAACATCTTGAAAACCGATTGTTTATTATCTTCTTTGATGAAAAAAATGGAGAACATTGGAAAATGAAAACCGAATTGACACTAATCCAAGAAAAAATTGAAGATTATTTGGGTAATTTTTCCAAGGATAATTTAGTTTCTTTAAATTTGGAGTTTGATAAAATTTTTTCCGATATTATTTGGATAAAAAAATGAAATTTTAAAATAAATTTTTCAATCAAACTAATGAATTACAAAGATTTTGTAATGACTTCATTACAAAATTATTCAATAAGTAAAAACCAAAAATAGTAAACAATGGAAAATAAGATAAAGGTTGTAGAATTGTTTGCAGGAGTTGGTGGCTTCAGACTTGGATTAGAAGGTTGGAGAGGAAAATCTGCTAGTTCAAATTACAAAGAAACTTTTGAAAGTTCGTACGAAGTTGTTTGGAGCAATCAATGGGAACCATCTACAAAAATCCAACATGCTTCTGCTGTTTATGAATATCGTTTTGGGATGGATAATCATTCAAATATAAATATTGCGAATGTGGATATTTCAGATATTCCAGATCACGATTTATTAGTAGGCGGTTTCCCTTGCCAAGATTATTCGGTTGCAACAACATTAAAAAATTCCAAAGGACTAATTGGAAAAAAAGGTGTTTTGTGGTGGTCAATTCACAAAATTCTTTCAGAAAAAGAAAACAAACCTAAATATTTATTTCTTGAAAACGTGGACAGACTTTTAATCTCACCATCTGGACAACGTGGACGAGATTTTGCAATTATTCTTCAAAGTTTAAACGAATTAGGTTACGCTGTAGAATGGCGAGTAATAAATGCTGCCGATTTTGGAATGCCACAAAGACGAAGAAGAATTTTTATTTTGGCTTATTTGAACAACACAGAAATTTACGAAAACATCAAAAACTCTAAATCAATTGAATGGATCTTGGAAGACGGAACTTTAGCAAATTCATTTCCAGTAACAACTGAAAATAAATCATTTCCAAGACAATTTAAATTAAAAGGCGACATTGTTTCAATTTCCGAAAATTTCAACAAAGGCGGAAAAACAGGTATGTTTGAAAACTCTGGATTGATGATTGACGGAAATGTTACAACCATAAAAACGCAACCAAATTACGAGGGAAAATTTACAATTTTAAAAGACTTAATCCAAAACGGAGAAGTTACCGAAGAATTTTATATCAGCAATGAAGAACTCGACAAATGGAAATATTTGAAAGGTCCGAAAAAAGAAATGCGTAAAAATGCAGACGGTTTTGAGTACAATTATAGCGAAGGCGGAATGATTTTTCCTGATCCATTAGACAAACCATCAAGAACAATTATAACAGGAGAAGGCGGAAAATCTGCATCGAGATTTAAACACGTAATTCAAACACCAAAAGGTTTTAGAAGATTGTCGCCTGTTGAACTGGAACGCTTAAATATGTTTCCTGACGACCACACGAAATTAAACGGAATTTCAGACACAAAGCGAGCGTTTTTTATGGGAAATGCTTTGGTTGTTGGTGTTATAGAAAAAATTGGAATTGCTCTAACAGAAAAAATAAAGAATGAAGTTACCGTATAATCCAGAAGATAAAAAATCAATCATAGAGTTTGCAATGTTGCTTAAAGATAAATCTTTACGACAAGTTTGTGATGAAACTGCTATTAAGAATGACAGAAAAGGAAAAGGACATTTTGGACAAATACTTGAAGAGTTTTATTTTCAATACAAACCGAATTCTGATGCTGAACCTGATTTTCCAATTGCGAAACTTGAACTAAAATCTTCACCATTAAAACAACTTAAAAACAATGAATATCGCTCAAAAGAGCGATTAGTTTTAAACATCATTAACTATATAAATGTTGTAAACCAAAATTTTGAAAATAGTGATTTTATTAAAAAGAATGCAAGCATTCTTTTGATTTTCTATTTGCATCAAGCTGGTTACGATATTTTAGATTACCTTATAAAATTGGTTGATGAATGGAGTTTTCCATCAACCGATTTAGAAATTATCAAAAAAGATTGGGAAACAATCACTAAAAAAATTGCTGACGGAAAAGCACACGAACTTTCGGAAGGCGACACTTTTTATCTTGGAGCTTGTACGAAAGGTGCAAATGCTTCAACGATAAGAAAACAACCATTTTCGGAAATTCCGGCAAAACAAAGAGCGTATTCTTTTAAACAAGGTTATGTAAATCATATTATTGCATCAATTGCAGGAGAAACAAAAGAAGTTTACGGCAAACTTATTCCGTCTGTAAAAGAAGCAAAAAAGAAAACGATTGAGGAAATTGTAATTGAGAAATTTAAACCTTATTATGGAAAAACAACTGAAGAGATTTTAGACAAAACTGGCGTTGAATTGAATACTTCCGCAAAAAGTTTCTACGCAAATTTGACAAAAGCGATTTTAGGAATTGAACTCAATAAAGAAATTGAAGAATTTGAAAAAGCAGAAATTCAAGTAAAAACTGTTCGACTAAAAGAAAATAATTTACCCAAAGAAGATATGTCGTTTCCGACTTTCAAATACGAAGAAATCGTAAACGAAGATTGGGAAAACTCTGATTTTAAAGACATTTTAGAACATAAATTTTTGTTTGTGTTTTTCCAATTTGAAAACGAAAAACTGGTTTTACGAAAAGTAAAATTTTGGAATATGCCGTATTCTGATTTACTCGAAGTTGAAAAAGTTTGGATGAAAACGCAACAGATAACTGCTAAAGGAGAAATAGTAAAAGGCTTTAAAACTGACAAAAATGGGAAAGTAAGTCGTGAAACAAACTTTCCAAATAAAAAATTTAGCAATATTTCTCACGTTCGACCTCACGCAAAAGATGCTTCCGACACTTATTCATTACCAAAAAAAGACAAACTGACGAAACAAACACAATATACAAAACATTGTTTTTGGCTTAACAATAGTTATATTAGAGACGAAATTTATCTGAAATAGCATTTAAAAAATTAATGAATTACATCGGTTCCAAAAACAAACTTTCTGATTTCATCAAGCAAAGCGTTTATCAAGTTGTTGGTAAAGATTTATCCAACAAAACCTTTTGCGATCTCTTCGCCGGAACCGGAATTGTCGGGCGAAATTTCAAAGCAGAAACTAAAAAAGTCATCAGCAACGATTTCGAATTTTATAGCTTTGTTCTCAATAGAAATTATATTGGAAATCATCAAACAGTTGAATTTGAAAATTTAATAAAAGAATTGAATTCTATTGAAGGGAAATCTGGTTTTGTCTCAGAAGAATATTCGGAAAATGGGAAATCGGAAAGGCTTTATTTTTCGGAAGACAATGGAAAAAAAATTGATGCCATCCGACAAGAGATAGAAAAATGGAGATCTTCAAAAAAAATCAATGAAAATCAGTATTATTTTCTGCTTTGTTCACTTTTGGAAGCTGCTGATAAGGTTGCCAACACCGCTTCGGTTTATGGTGCTTTTCTCAAACAAATCAAAAAATCTGCTCAGAAAGAACTGGAGTTAGTTCCATCTAATTTTGAAATAACGGAAAATCAACACGAGGTTTATAATGAAGATTCTAATGCATTGATAAAAAAAATTGAAGGCGATATTCTCTATCTCGATCCGCCTTATAATGCTCGTCAATACGGCGCAAACTATCATCTTCTGAACACCATTGCGAAATATGATCACTTCTCTCCAAAAGGGAAAACGGGACTGAGAAATTATCAAAAATCAAAATATTGCAGCAAACCAGAAGTTCTAAAAACTTTTGAAAACCTCATCCAAAACGCACAGTTTCAGCACATTTTCCTTAGTTATAATAATGAAGGACTGATGTCGGAAAGCGATATCAAAAAGACACTTTCCAAATTCGGGAAATATGATATATTTACAACCGAGTATCAGCGTTTCCGTGCGGATAAGGAAGAAAACAGAAATCACAAAGCTTCGGGAACGACAGAGTATCTTTATTATCTTGAGAAATTACATTAATGAAATTTATATTTTCTTTTTTGTTGACTTTAGTTTCATTGACAATTTTCTGTCAAAAAGATAATTATGAAGTTGCTAAAAAAGAATTTGAGAACTTTATTTTCAGTTCAGATTCAATCAAAATTCAGAATATCAAGAATAGGAAATTTGAAAAAATACCTGATATTCAGGAATACAATCATCCTATTACAAGATCACTTGATTTTGATTTAAAAGAAAGCATTTACGAGTTGAGACTCATGTATTCTGTTAATCATATTCTACGAGGAAGAGGAGTCAGAATACATTTATTTTACTTAGGAGGGAAAGACGTTGGAAAAATTATTGATTATAATCAATATGAAAGTGAAGCAAAACAGATTTCCAGCAAATTTAATGGTGAATTCATCAACTATATTGTAAAACATAATTCTTTTTATAATACAAAAACCAATAAAGAGCAGTTTGTCAGAGATATTTTGAATAGGAAAATTTACGGTGACGCTTGTGGTTACGAAATGACTAGGATTAAAAAAATTGATGATGTAGAAAGAGACAATATTGAAAATGTAGATAAATATATAGAATGGATGAAATCCTACAATCCTGAATTACAAATGTGGGGATATTCGGAAATTGAAAAATTATTTAAGAAGAATTTGATTGAATTAGAATCTGATGAATTAAAGATTTATAATCATATCCAAGAAAGAAATTTAGTTATCGAAACTTGTTCCGGATGTACTTTCGGAATTTTTGAAAAAGTATTTAAATAAAAAAATTATATATATGAAAAACATTGTTGTAATAGGTGCTGGAACTATGGGAAATGGGATTGCCCATACTTTTGCTCAAAGTGGATTTGCAGTAAGTTTGGTAGATGTCAATCAAAACAGTTTGGACAAAGCCATCCAAACCATCACTACCAATCTTGATCGAATCATCGCCAAAGGAAACTTGACCGAGGAAGAAAAAGCAAACACCCTCGCAAACATTACAACATTCACAAATTTGAAAGATGCAGCACCCAAAGCTGATTTAATAGTAGAAGCTGCGACGGAAAATCTGGATTTGAAATTAAAAATCTTCAAACAAATAGATGAGCTGGCACCGGAAAACTGTATTCTAGCAACTAATACATCATCTATCTCAATTACTCAAATTGCAGCTGCAACCAAGCGTCCGGAAAAAGTCATCGGAATGCACTTCATGAATCCGGTTCCGATTATGAAACTGGTAGAAATCATCAAAGGCTACTCCACTACCAAAGAAACATTTGATGAAATTTTTGAATTGAGCAAAACTTTAGGAAAAGTTCCAACCGAAGTGAATGATTATCCTGGATTTGTCGCCAACAGAATTCTGATGCCGATGATCAACGAAGCTATCGAAACACTTTACAACGGTGTAGCTGGCGTGGAAGAAATTGATACCGTGATGAAACTCGGAATGGCGCATCCAATGGGACCTTTGCAATTAGCAGATTTCATAGGTCTTGATGTTTGCCTTGCTATTTTGAACGTAATGTACGATGGTTTCAAAAATCCGAAATATGCTCCGAATCCATTACTCGTCAATATGGTAATGGCAGGCAAAAAAGGTGTAAAATCTGGTGAAGGTTTCTATGATTATTCCGAAAGTAAAAAGGCAGAGAAAGTGTCTAAAATGTTCGTGAAATAATCAATCTCCGGATTACAAAAATTAGTAATTTCGAATTACGATTAATAACTTTGTCAGAATCAGCATTTGGTTCTGACTTTTTTTATGAAAAAACTATGATTACTTTTAAACTCAAGCCCGCAAAAGAAAAATACATTCAGATATTACTGATTATCATCACGTACATTATGATAATTCTTCGGTTTCTTTTGAATGAAAAAGGACGTGTTAGTCCGGATTCTATCCGTTATATGAGGCAATCTGAGATTTTTCCTGTTATAGATAATACCACGGCTCCGCTCGGTTATCCGCTAGCCATTAAGTTTTTCACTTTTTTTGAGCTGGATCACTTTTGGAGCAGTAAGCTTGTTGGACTATTGGCATACACTGTCATTCTGATTTTTGCATACAGAAAACAGTTTTTCTTCAAAGAACTGATGATTATTTCTTCTTTATTCAGCTTTGTCAGTATTTTTTCATTTACAATGAGTGAAGAAATGATCCTTCCTTTTGTCGTGATTTATTTTTATTTAGGAAGACAGATTATAAACCAAAAATATACTTTAGCAAAAGGGAGTTTTTATTTGAGTCTATGCTTGATTGTAATGATTAATATCCGGTACAGCGGCTTATTTTTCTGCTTTGGAAATATCATTTTCGGATTGATGAATTTCAGGAAAAATTATTGGAAAAGCTTTGGTTTAAGCGGAATTGTAGGTATTCTGTTCTACGTTATTTACAAATTTACTTTTATTGATTATTTTAATGAAAAATACATCGATACTTTTTTAGAAATAGGCCTCAAATCTACATCTCAGCTTCTTTTGGAACTGTTCCAGGGAATGGCAACCACTTTCAATCCGTTCATCCACATTGCAGATCCAAATGGCGGAATTATCAACTACGGAATTTATGGAATTGGTTTTTTGACAATGCTGCTAATGCTTTTTCTATTCATCAAAACCAAACTTAGTGATACAGAAAAATTTATAGTTATAAGTTCTTTAGTCTGCATCGTGTTGTCTTATTTTATACAATATATCTATTCTGTTAATGCGATAGATTACCGACTGATGGCTCCTTTTTCCATTGGAATTTGGATGGTATTTTTCCGGAAGCTGTTCACTGTTTTCGGGGCATTGACGTATACCATAGGATTTGCAAGTCTTTCAGTTGGCTTTCTTTTTACCTGGCTATCTAAAGGAAATTACCTGGAAAACAGAAAGGCAATAACTACATTTTTAAAAGACGAAAACCTGATGCATAGCAAACTGAAGTTCTATGTGAAAGATCTAGAAGATAATGACGTACAGACTGCGGAACTTATCAGCACCGTAAATCCTCATATCTATTATACCTTTACAGCTTCTGACACATTAAAAAATGATGTGCTGACAAGATATAAAGTGGAGAAAAAAATCAGCATCAAAAAAAATAAATATCAATAATTGTTTTAGGGATTTTTTCTATCTTTGAAAATTAGAGATTATAATCTTTCTCTGATTTATTTTAAAAATTTTTATTATGAAATTACCAAAGTTTTTATTGGCCGACAATTCTGATTTCCCGGAAGATCTATTCGTAGTGCATACAGAATATCCTCGTTTCATCCTTAATGTAGAAGAAGAAGATGTGGAGTGGCTGGATGATCTTGAAGGTGACGATGAAGAAACTGTAGCTACTGAAGCTACTAAAGTTGTAGAAGAAGCCTTCAAATGGTGTGACGAAGAACTTGCGAAATACGACGAAGAAGGAGAAGAAGAATAAAAAAAAGAGCTCAAATTTGGAGGTCACTGAAAAACCC